>NZ_DASSCY010000164.1:0-17678 GCF_035697385.1 Mycobacterium sp.
GGCTGACCTCGACGTAGCGCTCGGTCAGCCGCGCCTTGGTGTCGGTCATCTCGTAGGCCTGCGGCTTTCCCGGCCAGTTGTTTCCGCTGAGCACCAGTCCAAGGCCGCCGTACTCACCGTCGACCACCACCCGGTGTTCGAGTGGCACCGGACGGTCGCCGAGCATCAGCCGTTCGTCGTGCTTGGTCGCTGGGTTGTCGTGCAGCACCGGACGGCCGGGACCGACGTAGGTGTGATCGTCGTAGACGTCCCCTGCCCTGGTGTCACCGCGCGACTTGCAGCAGTTCACCCCGCTGTTGGCGTTGACCATTCTGGTCGGGTCGTGGGCTTTCACCAGATTCGCGATCCTGGCCGTGTCGTATTCGCCCCAGCCCTCGTTGAACGGAACCCAGCCGACGATCGAGGTGACGCTGCGCAGCTGGTCGATCATCGCCAGCAGCTCTTTCTCGAAATTCGCCTTCGCAGCGGGAACCGGATCAGGGGCCGGTCCGACGGGTATGTCGAGCGAGACGTCCAGCGACGGCATGTCCTGCCACACCAGCAGACCAAGCTTGTCCGCCCAGTAGTACCAGCGCGCCGGTTCCACCTTGGCGTGCTTGCGGACGAAGTTCATGCCGAGTGCCTTCGTGCGTTCGAGGTCGAACCGCAGCGCGTCGTCGGTGGGCGCCGTGTAAATCCCGTCGGGCCAGTAGCCCTGGTCCAGCGGGCCGTGCAGGAAAGTGACCTTGTCGTTCAACGCGATTCGCGGCCGGCCTTTCGCATCCCTGACGATGCCGATCGTCCGCAACCCGGCGTAGCTGGACACCTCGTCGACCAGCTTCCCGGACGTGCCGACAAGCCGGACCTTGATGTCGTACAGGTACGGGTCATCTGGGGTCCACAGCCGTGGATTGGGCACGGTGACGCGCACCGGCTCACCCGGTTCACCGGATGAGCGCGCCACCGCCGCGCCGCTCGGCATCGACACGATCACCTCGGCGCGCTGGTCGCTGGCGCCGGTAACCCTGGGGGTAACAGTCAGACCGGTCAGGTCCGGGGTGATGTCGAGCTTGTCGATGTGCGCGGCGCGCACCGGCTCCATCCACACCGTCTGCCAGATGCCCGACGCGCCCGTGTAGAAGAGCCCTTCGGGGTTGTTGCGCTGCTTGCCGACCGGGAACGGGTTGGTCTCGTTGCGGTCCTCGACGCGCACCGTGATCTCCTGCGTACCCTTCCACCGCAGTGCGCGGGTGATGTCGGCGCTGAACCCGGTGTAGCCGCCTTCGTGATGGGCCACCTGTTGGTTGTTCACCCACACAGTGGCGATTTGATCGACCGCGCCGAAGTGCAATAGCACGCGCTGCCCGCGCCAGGTACCCGGCACCTTGAAGACCTTGCGGTACCACATCTGGTCGTCGTGGCGGCCGATACCGGACAGTGCCGACTCCGTGGGATACGGGACCAGGATCTGTTCGTCGTAATCCTTGGCCGCAGGGGGCGCCGCCACAGCGTCCTCACCGGATCGGCCGGTGTAAGACCACACGCCGTTGAGGTTCAGCCAGCGCTCACGCGTCATCTGCGGGCGGGGATATTCGGGCAGCGCGTTGCTGGGGCCAACCAGGTGCGTCCACGGCGTGGACAAGGGCGGCGTCTGCCGCTGCCAGGACTCTGCCGCATAGGCAGGCGAATTGACCATCGCAACAACCGAAAACAGTGTCAGCCCCACCGCTCCGAACAGTCTGGATCGGCGGAAATTCAACCCTACCAACCACAAGTGAGGCCGATTGCCGCGAAAGCGCGGGGGTCGTTGACTGCGAGACGACGGCGTGGTGCCAGCGGCGATGATTACCCCCAAGGTTGGAATCCAATGAGAAGGACGTGTGGCACGTCCCCCGACTGGCCGCGCACGACGCTTATGTATAGCAAACCTACCGGGGTGTCGGCGAGGTGGAATCGGCAGTTTCTCTACATTTTCTTGCCTGCGAGGATCGGGAGCGTGCTCCTGGCCATCGGCAAATCGGATGTGACGGCAAAACGGGTCACTGTTGCTATCCGAAATACGAAGTGCGCCAGTCGGTTGCCCGTAGCAAAGGGGTCGCCGAGTTCGACCCACCGCAATGCAGTTCGCTAACTGCGCACGTGGTAGCCAGCGACCGAGTCGGCGCCGGTCCTGGCGTTCAAGCCGCGAAGTATTTCCCTAGGGAGCAAACCTGGGTGCGACGAGGTCTCGTGCGTTTTCGCACCTTCTCGCGGACTGTACCCGTAGATTGGACCACCGATGACCGAAGCATCGCTGAGCCGGCTGTGGCGCTATCCCGTGAAATCCATGGGCGGCGAAGACGTTTCGGAGCTGATCGTTGGTTCGGGCAATGTGGTGGGGGACCGCGCCTACGCTCTGATCGAGTCCGAGAGTGGACAGCTGGTCTCCGGCAAGCGGCACGGGGCGCTGGTCGGGTGCAGGGCGCGGTTTCTTTCACCGCCCGAAACCGACAAGTCGACGCCGCCGGTGGAGGTCACGTTTCCCGACGGCACTGTGGTCACCGACAACTCCGCCGAGGTGTCGCGACGGGCAAGCGCGCTGCTCGGCATCGACGTCCACCTGGTCAACCACCTCGACAAGGACGCGGAGCCGGTCCTCGCGTTGGCCGCGCCGCAGACGTTGGCGGATTTCGGTCCGGTGCATGTTCTCGCGGTCAGCGACCTGGACCGGTTGGCGGAGGAACACCCCGGCGGCGAGTGGGATCCGCGGAGGTTTCGTCCGAACGTGCTCATCGACGATGCCGGCCTGACCGGTGGTGCGGACGATTGGCTGGGCTGCGACATCCACCTGGGCTCGCAGGTTGTCGTGCACGCGGTCATGCCGACACCGCGGTGTGTGATGACCACGCTTGCCCAGGGTGAGCTGCCAAGGGACCGGGAGATCCTGCGCACGTTGGCCCGGGTGCACACCAGAGAAGTCCCAGTGTTCGGCGACCGCCCGAGCGTCGGCTGCTACGCCGAGGTCGTCCGTCCTGGAGTGCTCAGACGTGGCGATCCGGTACGCATTGAACGGGTTGAGCCACGACGCGGCGTGTTGGCAATTGCGGTCGACGCCGTCGCCGCGCAAAAGGGACGTGCGTGACGGCGGTTCGGCGCACGATGGTGTCTGAACGAAGGGGGCAGACGTGCGACGGATTTGGGTGTGTTCTGCGGCGCTGATCATCGGCGCGGTGGTGGTTCCCGTACCTCCGGCGCAGGCCACGGTCTGTGGCTCTGTGGGTGGTAGGCACGTCGACATCAGCGGCTGCGCCGATCCGTTCTACGAACTCAACGACGTCCTGGCCCCACCACCCCCGCCGCCCCCTCCGCCGGGCGCGCCGCCGCCGCCACCCCCTCCGCCGCCACCCGTCTACGTGCCTCCGCTGCCGAACGTCGACGTCTGCGCCAACGTCGGCCGCCGCATCAGCGTCAGCGGCTGCATCTAGAACACTGCGTGGTCTACTGACCGCGTGAATCGCGACGCCTTTGCTCGTCTCTTCGATATGACCGACCGCACCGTGATCGTGACCGGTGGAACCAGAGGCATCGGCCTAACGCTCGCCGAAGGTTTCGTGCTGGCCGGCGCGAAGGTGGTAGTGGCCAGCCGCAAACCTGAGGCCTGCGAGCAGGCCGCAGAGCACCTGCGTGGGCTCGGCGGACAGGCCATCGGCGTGCCTGCGCACCTCGGCGACATCGACGATCTCGGTGCGCTCGTGCAACGGACGGTCGAGGAGTTCGGCGGCATCGACGTGCTGGTGAACAACGCCGCCAATCCGCTCGCCCAGCCGATCGAGCACATCACCCCTGCGGCGTGGGACAAGTCATACTCGGTGAACCTTCGCGGCCCACTGTTCCTGGTGCAGTACGCACTGCCGCACCTGAAGGCCAGCCGGCACGCGGCGATTCTGAACATGGTGTCGACTGGCGCGTTCATCTTCACGCCTGGGCTGGCCCTATACGCAGGCGGCAAGGCCGCGCTGATGTCGTATACGCGGTCGATGGCCGCCGAGTTCATACCGTTCGGCATCCGGGTCAACGCGCTGGCACCGGGACCGGTCGACACCGACATGATGCGCAACAACCCGCAGGAAGCCATCGACCACATGACGGAATCGTCGCTGATGAAGCGGTTGGCGACACCGGACGAAATGGTCGGCGCTGCACTGCTATTGACGTCGGACGCAGGTAGCTACATCACCGGCCAGGTCATCATTGCCGACGGTGGCGGAACCCCTCGCTAGCGTCGCCCATCACCCCGCTGGTGCCCGCCAATATCTGACTGCGGTTCTCCAGGTGCAGCGCCGTCTCCAGACTCGGCGCGTCGAGGTTGGCCCACATCACCTGCTTGGTCGATTCCAGGCCGAATTTGCCGTAACCGCAGAGTGTTTCGGCGATCTCCATGGCGTCGTCGAGCGCCGAGTCGGGCGATAGCCGAGACACGATCCCCAGCCGCAGCGCCTCCTCGGCATCCACCGCCCGCGCGGTCAGGATCAAATCGAACGCCGGGCCTGCGCCGATGATCCGCGGCAGCGTGTAGCTGACGCCGATGTCGCAGCCGCCGATGCCCAACTTGATGAACTGAGTGCAGAAGCGCGCCGACTCCGAGGCGATGCGGATGTCGCAGGCCATTGCGATGCCGAACCCACCGCCGTAGGCGGCGCCGTTGACCGCGGCGATCACCGGTTGCCGGAGCCGATGCAGGCGGGCTGTGAGGTCGGCGATGCGTTCCTGCCAGCGCATGCCGGACCGCGGAAATTCTGTGCCGCCACCGGCTTCCGGTGGGCTGGGATCTCCAAGGTCCAGACCTGAGCAGAACCCGCGGCCCGCCCCGGTGAGTACCACCACTCGGCATTCGTTGTTGGCGCCGATTTCGTCGAGCGCGGCGTGCAGATCCTGAACCAGCCCGTAGGACAGTGCGTTGAGTTTCTCGGGCCTGTTCAGCGTCAGGACGGCGATGTCCGGACGCGGGTAGGCCAATTCGAGGTGCGGCATTCGCCACACGCTAGCGCGTCTTAGCCGGCGCTGCGCCAGCCGGCGACACCGACGGCGATCATCCGTAGTTGCTTGATGGCGGTGCGCTTGATCTCGTCGATCGCCGCAGGCTCGTTGGCGTCCTCGATGGCCTCGGCGATCACGATCATCGCGTTGACGAACAGGCTGGCCAGGATGTTCAGGTCCTCACTGCTCCATGTGTTGAGGCCGGGAAAACGCGCCAGGTCGATCGCCAACTCGGACGTGATCAGGCGAATCTCGGTGCGGATCGCGTAGCGCAGCACCGTCACCCCGCTGGACCGTTCGCGCCCGATGAACCGCCAGTGTTCGCGATCTTCGTTGACGCCGTCGATGAGGATGTCGACCGAGGATTCGATGACGCGGTTCGGATCGAGCTTGCCCGCCCGCGCACCACGCAACATGTCGCGCAGCCTGCGGAACGACTCGTCGATGAGGACCAGGCCGAGCGCCTCCATCGACTCGAAGTGGCGGTAGAACGCGGCGGGCACGATGCCGGCCTCGCGGGTCACTTCGCGCAGGCTCAGCGCGGAAAAGCTGCGCTCCTCGAGCAGTCGCAGCGCGGCGGCGACGATGGCCCGCCGGGTGGCCTCCTTGCGCTCTTCGCGGGAGAGAGTGTCCCGCGACCGAGACCTGCTGGACCGGCCCGATCTGCCCGCGTGTGAGCTGGGCGTACGACTGTTCACTATGTGTTACCCACCACAACCTGCTGAAATCTGTTGACGAACCTGTTTACCACAGCGCACGGTGTACACATGTTCACTCAAACTTTGACGCGGGGCTTTCGAGACAGGGTGCTCGCCTCGCCGCTGGTAGACCTACTCACCGGGCCGCATGGCGTGGACCGGTACACCGAACTCGTCGAACCGACCTGGACCTCGGGTGATGCCAGGGCGAAGGTGATCGCGGTTCGGCGGCAAACCCCGCGCAGCGTCACGCTCATACTGGAGCCCAATCGAGCCTTCACAGGGTTTCGCGCCGGGCAGCACATCAACCTCACCGTCGAGATCAACGGCCGTCGGCGCACGCGTCCTTACTCCCCGGCCAGTGCCGAGGGCTCCCCATGCATCGAGCTGACCATCGGCCGCCACGACGGCGGCCTGGTGTCCACCTATCTCTGCGAGCGCGCTCGGCCCGGCATGATCGTCGGGCTCGACTCCGTCGGCGGGGACTTCACCCTCCCCGCGGTCCGGCCGCGCCGGATCCTGTTTGTCTCCGGCGGCAGCGGTATCACCCCGGTGATGTCGATGCTGCGCACCATGCGTGCGGAAGGGTCCGATCGCGAGATCGCGTTCATCCACTACGCGCGCACCCCGCAAGAGGCGTGCTATCGCGACGAACTGGCTGCGATGCCTGGCGTCAACGTGTTGCACGGCTACACCCGGTCAACGGAGGCCGGTGAGTTGGACGGCTACTTCGATGTGGACCATCTCGCCGCCGCGATGCCGTCGCCGGACGCCGTGTACGTCTGCGGTCCGCCCGCGCTCGTCGAGGCGGTACGGGCGCACTGCGACAACGTGAGCTCCGAGAGCTTCGTTCCGCCGGTGTTCACGGCCGAATCGACCGGCGGCACGGTGTCTTTCGCCGACAGTGGCGTCAGCGCCACGGATGACGGTCGGCCGTTGCTCGAGCAGGCGGAGGCGGCCGGACTGAATCCCGAAAGTGGATGCCGGATGGGCATCTGCCACAGCTGCACCCGCCGCAAAACCCGCGGCGTGGTGCGCAATCTCATCACCGGCTCGGTATCGAGCGCTGAAGAGGAGGACGTGCAGATCTGCGTGTCCGTTCCCGTCGGCGACGTCGACCTCGTGCTGTGAAATCGAAAACCACCAGAGAGGACAAGTAATGACTGTCACCACAATGCAGCAGCGGACCATCGAGAAAACCGTTGGCGGAAAGACTGTCACGCTGACGCCCGAGCAGGCTGAGGAGTTCGGCCGTGAGCTCGATGCGCTGAAGGAACGCGTCATCGCCGACCTCGGTGAGCGCGACGCCACCTATATCCGGCGAGTCATCAAAGCGCAGCGCACCCTCGAGGTCGGCGGCAGGGCCCTGCTGTTCGGCGGCATCTTCCCGCCGTTCTGGTTGGCGGGCACCGCGATGCTCGGCCTGTCGAAGATCATCGACAATATGGAGATCGGCCACAACGTCATGCATGGCCAGTACGACTGGATGGGCGACCCGGCCATCTCCAGCCGCGGATTCGAATGGGACACCGCGTGCCCCAGTGACCAGTGGCGGCACTCGCACAACTACATGCATCACACGTACACCAACATCGTCGGCCTCGACCGCGACGTCGGCTACGGCATCCTGCGGATGAGCGAGGATCAGAAGTGGCGGCCCTACTTCCTGGGAAATCCCGTCTACGCCTTCCTGCTGATGGTGCTGTTCCAATACGGTGTCGCGCTGCACGAAATGGAGACCGAGCGGATTCGCGCCGGCGAGATCAGCCTGGCGGACAAACGCGAAATCCTCGAGGGCATTTGGCGCAAGACCAAGCGGCAGACGCTCAAGGACTACGTCGCGTTCCCGCTGCTGGCCGGGCCGTTCGCGCCGTGGGTGTTCACCGGCAACCTGACAGCCAACCTGATCCGCAACGTGTGGTCCTACATGATCATCTTCTGCGGACACTTCCCAGAGGATGTCCAGGAGTTCTCCATCGAGGAGACCAAGGCCGAGACTCGCGGGCAGTGGTACTTCCGTCAGGTCCTGGGATCGGCAAACCTCACCGGCGGCAAGCTCTTTCACCTGCTGAGCGGCAACCTGTCGTTCCAGATCGAGCACCACCTGTTTCCCGATATCCCGGCGTTCAGGCACGCGGAGATCGCTCAAGAGGTGCGGGAGATCTGCAAGCGCTATGGCGTCCCGTACAACACCGGGTCGCTGACACGCCAATTCGGCACCGTGGTGCGCAAGATCTTTAAGCTCGCGTTGCCATGACGATGCCGGCGGAGTGGTCGTATTCGGTACGTGCGCTGTTCCTCTTAACGGTTCCCAATCGAGCGCAACGAGTAAACGCATAAAGGGATCGAGCCCTTGAATGGCCGCCGGTCGTCTTGAAGAGTGGTGACATGCAACGCAGCGCGCTCATTCGTATTTTTGCCGCTCTCCGGTTCACTACCGGCATCGCCGCGTGGTTGGCTCCGAACACGACCGGCCGGCTCATCGGACTTAGTTCCGGACGTGAGCAGCCATTCACCACGCAACTCTTCGGGTCGCGCGAGCTGACGCTGGCCGTAGCGGTTACCGACGCCGCGTCACCGCAGCTGCAGACCCGTGCATTACAGCTGGGTCTGCTCACTGACGTCCTGGACGTCATCGCCGCCATACGCGGCGTTCGCGCTCGCACCCTCTCGTCCACAGGCGCCATCGTCGCCGGAGGCGGTGCGGCGCTGTTCGCCGGCCTGGGCCTTGCCGCACTCAACGGTCGACAACAATCGGCCGTGCGCGACGCTTGCGTTCGAGATAGCCGGAACTAAGTATGCGGACTCAATGGAGTGGTCTAACAGTCGATTGTGTGGATCCTGTCAGGCTTGCCGCTTTCTGGGGAGCGTTGCTCGATCGTGAGCCCGAGCCTGGCCTACCGGGCTGGATGCAATTGGCTGCGCGGCACGATCACGAGCCACGGATCAACTTCCAACCGGTCCCAGAGCCGAAGCGCGGAAAAGCCCGGACGCACTTGGATATCACGGTCGACGACATCGACTCTGCCGTTGCGCGGGTCCACGATCTCGGCGGTCGTGACACCGGCGAGCGTCATGAATATCCCGAAGGCACTGTCGTTGTTCTGCATGACCCCGAGGGCAACGAATTCTGCATCGTGCAGTACGAGCCTCGCGCGATAAAGAAGGCTGATGGCGAGTGGCGCGATCTTCGCCGAGCGGCTCTCGCTGGAGCGGATGCAGGTGACGATAGGTCTATTCGAGAATAGTGCTGACGCTTCCCCGGTTTGGTGTCGCGAGGCGGGCGTCGAATGGGGATTCTTTGGGGCGGGGTGAGGCACGGGATGTCCGATAAGTCGGGTTTTCGTAGCGCGGAGTCACGGCAGCGCTACTTGTCGGTCTATGACCGTGTGCGGTCACTGAGCCCAGTACCGGATGCTGTCCACGATGTGGCGACTGAGTTCGGTGTCGTGCGCGTTTATCAACACGGGCCTGATGGTGGGGTTCCGCTGGTGTTGTTGCATTGCTTTTGGGCGACGTCGGCGATGTGGGCGGAGCACATACCGGCCCTGGCAGGCGACTTCACGGTCTATACCGTCGATATGCTCGGCCAGCCCGGTGCCAGTGTGCAGAGCAAGTCGATGGTGACTGCGGCTCACTGTGCTCAATGCATTAACGAGGTCCTCGACAGTCTGAGGTTGGATCGCGTGCATCTTGCCGGGCATTCCTACGGGGGCTGGACGGCTACGCAGACCGCGGCGCGGGTGCCGGATCGGCTCGCGTCGGTGACGCTTATCGAGCCGATCAACGCCGTGGCTCGATTGTCTACGGGGTTCTGGCGCAGCGCAGCCCTGCTGCTACTTCCCGGCGCTCAGCGCAAGAAGCGCGCCGTGGCCGAGATTCTCGGCCACCCAGCGCCGGGCAGCCTCCTCGATAGCGTCATGCAGCTGGTGATGGCCTCCAGTTCGGCGTTCGCGTCTTTCGGTACGCCGTTTCCGCGTTATGTCCCCGATTCCCTGCTGCGGTCGGTCGATGTGCCTGTGCAGGTTCTGTTGGCGGGAAACACTATTCATAACTCTGCGAAGGGAATCGCCCGGCTGCGTAGCGTTGTGCCGTCGTGGCGTCATCGCCTGTGGCCGGACGCGACACATATGTTGCCGTGTGAGGCCGTCGATGACGTTGGTGCCTGCATCCGCGACTTCGCCCAAGAGCACAATGCGGAATAGCAGGCGCTGAGTGTCCGCAATTTGGCGGCGTTCCACGTCCCAGTTGGGGACGCCGCTGTGCTTATCGATGCCCTGCTTTCGCGATCACCTTCGCCGACCGCATGCCGGGAAGCGAAACCACCTAACAGAAGACGCTGCTTACACCGTTACCGGACAGGCCCGACCGCGGTGGCCGTCTGTCTTAGCGACCGTGCTACGGAGAGGAGCCGTATTGCTGTCCTCCTCCCGCCGATGGTTGCCGGAGTTATAAGGTATGCCGCAATGCGCGCCTTGCGGTTGCCCCTGTTTCGCAAGAGGTCGTCGTCGCGGCGAGCGTTGATGTGACGGTTGGGCATCCGGCCTCGCTAGTGCGTAGGAGGCTTGGCGAGTGGATTCAGGATGCCTTGTAGCCAGTGGATTTGGTCGTTGACAGTCCATTGGGCTTGCGGGGTGTGCGTGCGCAGGGCGTAGACGTGTTCGGCGCGTTCTTGCTCGATGTAGGTGACCGGAACGTTGTTGGCTTGCAGGATTGCGTGGAATCTGCGGATGTCGTGGACGAAAAAGTCTTTGGTGCCGACGTTGAGGTGGACCGGTGGCAGTCCGGCGACCGAGGCGTTGATCGGTGAGAGGGTCGGGTCGTTGAATGGCAACCCGTCGGCGTAGAGCTTGAAGGCCCACCAGAACTTGTCGTCGCGTGTAAGACCGGCGGCTTCGGTGGCCGCGACCGTGTCGGGGTGGGCTAGTTCCATGTCGACCATGGGCGCGGTCAGCATGAGTCCGGCGGGTAGGGGACCGCCGCTGTCGCGTAGATGCTGTGTGGCCGACAGTGCGATGGTGCCGCCGGCGCTGTCGCCGGCGAGGACCCAATGCCCTTCGGTGAGTTGGCCGTTGGCGTATAGGGCGCGGATGGCGGTGAGCGTGTCGTTGAGGGCTGCGGGGTGTGGGTTTTGGGGTGGTCTGCGGTAAAGCAGCATCCCTGCAGCCAAACCCGTCTGATGGTGGATCTTGGCGAGCAGCTTCCAGTGCAGGGCGACCGGACCGGCCAGGAACGCCCCGCCGTGCAGGTAGACGAGTGCGTCGCAGCCGCGCTGTTGGGCGAGCCAGGTGATGCGAACTCCGTCGATGGTCTGCTCCGTTACGGGGATGCCGGAGGCGACCTTGCGGGACGGGTGGGCTTGGCGGGTCGCGCGCAGCAGAGGGGGGCGCAGCCGAAGCGGTAGCCGGTTGACCGCCGCGGTGCCCGCTTTCTCGACGATCTGCAGCAGCCAATGATTGGGCACAACCTTCGAAGCCGGTATGCCACTGCCGTGGCGCGGTAGGCGTTGCTCTGTCATGCCGTGTGCTTTCCGGAAAGCCCTCTGTGTGTTGGTGTTTCGACGGTCGGGGTGTGGTGTCGGTCAGAGCCCGGGTGTGGCGAATACGAACAGGGCCATGAAGGCGACGTTGATGAAGAACGTGGCTTCCACGAGGCTGACGGTGATGAAGAACGGTGTGTAGAGGCGGGAGAGTGCTTCGGGTTGGCGAGCGACACCGGCGATGAGTTGAGCACCGGCCATACCGTCACCGACACCGGCTCCGATGGCTCCGCCGGCCAGGACGATCGCGCCGGCCAGCAACGCATTGCCCATGAGTTCCTCGGCGACCATGGTGTTCCTCTCAACGATGGGATGAGTACAGGAGTTGTTCGACGGCGGTGACAGCTGCGGTAGTGCCGTCCTCGCCTGCGATGCGGTCCGCGAGACGTTGTGTGGTCTGGCGGAGGTTGGCGGTGTCGAGCGTGCTTCGGATCGTGTCGGTGAGGCGCTCTGCGGTCAGTGAGCGCTGCGGCAGCGGTGTGGTGGCGGCGCCAAGCGTGTGCAGGCGCTGCGCCCAGAAGGGTTGATCTCCGACGGGCCCGGGCAGGGCGATGCTGGGGATGCCTGCCCGCAGGGCGGCGGCAGTGGTTCCGGCGCCGCAGTGATGTGCGATGGCGGTCATCTGCGGGAACAGCCACTCGTGCGGCGCTTCGCCGATGGTGAGGATGTCCTCGCCGGTGACGTCGAGTCCGGCCCAGCCGGCCTGGACTATGCCTCGTACGCCTCCCTGCCGCAGAGCGGCGGAGATGATTTCAGCGAGTTGCTGGGCGCGTGCCGCGGTGACCACGGTGCTGCCCAACCCGATGAACACCGGTGCCGGGCCCGCGGCGAGGAAGTCGGTGAGCTGCTGTGGCGGCTGCCATCCGTATGGGGTGGGTGGCCACCAATACCCGGTGACCTGCAGGCCGGGTCGCCAGTCTGTGGGGCGGGGCAGCACGTGGGGTGAGTAGCCGTGCAGGATCGGCCAATCTGTGTCGGTGCGTCGGCGGCGAAGGGTACGCGCCGAGGCACGCGGAAGTCCGAGGTTGCGCCGGAAGTGATCCACGACCCCGCCGTAGAGGTGATCGATGGTCCACGCGGCGGCACCGGCGACCATCCGGTTGCCGGACCCACCGACTGACCACGCGCCCAGCAGGCTGGGCGGATAGTCGGCTGTGTGCGATAGGGGCTGTAGCCGGACCCCCACCGAAGGGATGCCGTGCGCCTCTGCCAGGGGGTGGCCGGCCAGCTCGGCCAGCGGAGGCAGAAGCAGGATGTCGGCGGCAACATCGCTGAGCGCATTGAGGATGAGCTGCCCGGTGTCACGTTGTCCGCGGGGAGTGAAGATCTCGGCGAACGTTTCTTTGGAGGTGGCGTCGGCGTGGTCGGCGCCCGGCGTGAAATCAGCGGGCAGTTCCCGAAACTCGCTCCCGCACCCGGCGATCAGATCAGCGAATGGTGTGTAGGCGGCGATGACGACCCGGTGCCCAGCCTGCTGGAGCGCCGCGCCGACACCGGCCAGCGGGGCGACGTCGCCGCGGCTGCCGACTGCTGCGATCGCCACGACGCTCATCGCGGCCCCCGCACGATACGACCGAAGACCTCGATCAGGTCCTCGGCGTAACTTTGCGCGTCATAGCCGGGTTCGCGCAGCACCCTCTCGACGACACCGTTGACGGCACCACGCAGCGCGATCGCGGTGGACTGCACCGGGAAATCCCCGAACTCCCCGTCGCGTTGGCCGGCGGCCAGGATCGCGGTGGGATCGAGCACCGCGAACTGCTCGGCGATGTCCGTTCTGAGTCCGAGTTCTTCGAAACGCCGACCGTCACCGGGGACGTAGCTCGTGCCGAGTGAGGCCAGCGCCAGCAGCGCGACACGGTGTTTTCCGAAATAGCTGATGCTGGAACGGATATAGGCTTCCAGTTGGCCGGTGGCTGTGTTTTCGGCCTCTACCGCGGGGGCCACCAGGGTGAGCATCGTTCGGTACATGTGCTCGACGATGGCGTCGACGAGGTTGTCCTTGGTGCCGAAGTGGTAGAGCACCGCGCTCATCGCGATACCCACCCGGTCAGCGATCTTGCGGATCGATGCTTGCGCGAAGCCGACCTCGGCGATTACCTCGATAGCAGCGGCCACGATCTGGGCTTTGCGTGCGGAGCGGGTGAACGATTCCGGTCGAGCCTGGGTTGGCTGCATGCCCCGACCATAGATCGCACTATCGACGATTTGAAGATGCGATCTAAAATCAGATCAGCTGATCAAGAAGCGCAGTGCGACGTGGGTTCTGTCCGCGCGTCGACGAGTAAGGGGCTTCCCCTAGCGGCACCGAGGGGACGCATAGTCAGTTAATCCACCATCGCCGCCACACTGATGGGTGCCTTAGCAACGTGGGCAGCACCGCCAGCGGGTCGAAGTAGGTCACGCGCTCGGCGGCCTTGCCGTCGCGGAGGATGAGGCGGTTGACGGTCGGCCATGCAAGAGTCTCGCGGCCGAGACGCGCGCACAACGTGAACTCAATGAAGACGAGATCGTTGTGGGTGCTCCAGTGGTCGACACGGGCGTGCAGTCCGGGCAGGCAGCGGCAGAAACGCTCAAATTGCACCTGGGCCTGCTCAATCCCGACCGCCGAAGGCGCCAGCGGCTGGCGAAGCACCACATTGGTGTGCAGGAGTTCGGGTAGTCGTGCCGGGGTCGGGTCGGTCCAGAAGTCGGCGAACTTCGTGACAAAGGCTGGTGGTGTGCTCATGGGTTTCACACTTCAGGTGAAGAGGCTCTGTGTCACTGCCATGCACTGCCAACTGCTGCAGCCCTTGTGTGCAGCAGCCACGACAACCCGGGGGACGATAGTCTCGGGTCGGGTTCTGCATGTGCAGCATGGAACGTCCAAGGATCCTGAGAACTAACCCATCACGATTGACAGGTGGGACACCAGTAGGTGACGCGGTCCCCGCTGCTGTCGGACTCGATGACGGTGCCGCAGCGACGGCACGGTAGCCCGCCGCGGCCGTACACCCACAGCTCGCGGCCACGGCGAGTATCGCCCGTCGTGGCGCGACTCCAGCGGGACCGGTTGAGCCACAGCATGTCCCGGGCGCGCTGCACCATCCGCAGCGGATCCTTGACATCGTTGACTGCAGCGGTGGGCTGGTGCCCGGTGACGAAGCACAGCTCGTTGCAGTACACGTTGCCGACACCGGCCATCACCCGCTGATCGAGCAGCGCCTCGCCCAGCGGTCGATCCGGATCGGCGGTCAGGTTGTCCGCCGCTGCACGCGGATCCCAATCGCCGCCGAGCAAGTCGGGTCCGAGATGAGCGACGGCGTCCATATCGTGGTCGCGCTCCAGCACCTCGAGCACACCCAGGTCGATTCCCGCGGCCTGAATTTCGCCTGCTTCCAGAATGATCCGGATCCGGTAGCCCGCCCTACTCGGCTTGCTGACCGGGCTGACCTTCCAGGCGCCCTCCATCTTCAAATGCGAATGAATGCTGGCCTGTCCGATCCGGATGAACAGGTGCTTGCCTCGGCTGATGACTTCGTCGACGACCTGGCCGGTCAAGTCGACGGTCGCGTAGCGCGGCACACGGACGTCGCACCGGGTGAGGGACTTGCCGACCAGCGCTTCACGCAGGATCGCGGCGGTGTGCCAAACGGTGTCACCCTCGGGCATGTCTCATTGAATCAGTCTCAGCGAAAGATCCCGATGTTCCCCGGTTCTAGCGCAGCCGCAGGCCTCTCGGGGTGCGGGCAAACCCGGCGCCGAGCAGCGCGTCCTGCACGGTCGCCCGCTCGCCTTCGGCGCCAGGCTCCAGCACGGTAACCCCGTTGACCTTCTCGACCACCAACGATTGCACGCGTCCGGCGCTGACCAAATCGGCCAGCGCGGCGGCTGCAGCCACATGCGCCTCGGCGTCGTCGGTGAAGCTCAGCAGCGTGCGTCCACCGCGCTCGAGGAACCACGCCAGCTCGCCGTCGACGATCGCGACCAGCGCCCCTGCCTTGCGGCCTGGACCTTGGCCGGGCCACGGCAGGGCGGCGCCGTACGGGTTGGCAGGATCGGCCGCCGCCAGCACGACGGCGTGGTACGCGCGGCGTTGCGGGTCCACGGAGTCGAGGTAGGACCGCAGCCGGTCAACCGTCGATGCCGCCGCGAACTGAGCGCCACCCAGCGACTCGACGAAGTAGCCGCGCTGGCATCGCCACGCGTCCTCGAACGCGGTCAGCACCTTGTAGAGCATCGCGAAGCCACCAGGCACGCCTTCGGCCGCGACCGCACCCTTGGTGAGCACGCCATAGCGGTTGAGCAGAATCTCGGCCGAATAGTGCGCCCGCACAGTGGACTCGGGTTTGGCGACGGGCAGCGCCGACCACCTGCCGGCCACCGTCGGATCGGAACTGCGCACCTGCGCGTGCGCCACGCTGTAGCGGCTCAGGCGTGGCGGCCGTTGACGCTGCCGATGCGCAGGGGCGCCGCGCCGTCCCGTCGCGCGGCGAGTGCCAGACAGCATCGAGCGCACCGGCGCAAACGTATCGCCGGTGATCCAGCCCGCCCAAATCAGTTCCCACAGCGCCTGTTTGAACTGATCGGCGTCGCCGTCAGCGAGTTGGCGGAAAAAGTACCCCCCGCCGCCACCAAGGGTTTCCATGATCGCGCGGTGGGTGTCGGTGAAGTCGATTTCAGCAGGGGCGGCCAGTGTCAGCGGTGCCGAATCAGCCGTGTGGAACGCAATCCAGCCATCACCGCTGCCGATCTGACCGGCGCCCGACCAGGTGACCTCTCCAGATGCGAGCAGCTCGTCGAGCATCGCGGGCTGGTAATCACGGACACGCTGACCGAACACCAGCGGCTCTACCGCCGACGCCGGGATCGGTACTCCTGCAAGCTGATCGATCACGGCTGCCAGGCCGTCGATCCCCGAATTGTGGGAACCCACCTGTTGCCAAGCCGGAAGGAAGCGGCCGTACGCGGCGGTGCTGACCGGCTCTACCTGAGCCCGCAGCGCGGCAAGCGATCGGCGCCGAAGGATCTTCAGCACGTCGGCATCGCACCACTGATCGCCTTCTACCTCGCTCGTGAACTCACCGCGGATCAGCCGGCCATCGATGGCCAGCCGGCCGAGCACATCGGCGGTGACCCGTAGCCCAAGGCCGAAGCGCGCAGCCGCGTCGTGAGTGGTGAACGGGCCATGGGTGCGGGCGTACCGGCCGAGCAGTTCGCCCAGCGGATCGGCGACCGATTCGGTGAAGGCCGCAGGCACGCCGACGGGTACGGCCACACCGACGCCGTCGCGCAGCAGGCCCATGTCTTCAACGGCCACCCACCAGGTCTGGTCGGCAAAGGACACCGTCAGCGCGCGTTTAGCGGCGCGAAGCCCGTCGAGCCAGCCGGCGACGTCGTCGGCGGTGCACCGGTCGGCGATCTCGCGTTCGGTCAACGGGCCCAGAACTCGCAGCAGGTCGGCGACGCCCTCGGCGTCCCTGGCCAACCTGTCGTCATTGAGATGCTGCAGTTGCTGCATGGTGGCCGCGATGACCTGCGGGTCGAGCAACTCGCGCAGTTCGACCCGGCCCAGCAGCTCCGCGAGCAGCACGCTGTCCAGCGACAGCGCCGCGGCGCGCCGCTCGGCCAGCGGGCTGTCGCCCTCGTACATGAATGCGCCGACGTAGCCGAACAGCAGCGACGCCGCGAACGGCGACGGCGTGGTGGTCTCGACCTCGATAATCCGCAACCGGCGCTGCGCGACGCGATGCATCACTTCGGTCAGCGCGGGCACGTCGTAGACGTCCTGCAGGCATTCGCGCACCGCCTCCAGCACGATGGGGAAGTCCGGATACTTGCGGGCGACGTCGAGCAGTTGTGCGGCACGCTGGCGCTGATGCCACAGCGGTGAACGCTTACCCGGATGGCGGCGCGGCAAAAGCAGTGCGCGAGCGGCACATTCGCGGAACCGCGAGGCGAACAGCGCCGAGCCGCCGACCTCGGCGGTGACGATGGGCTCGATCTCGTCGGCGTCGAACACGAACAGGTCAGCACCGGGCGCGGTGTCTTCGGTATCGGGCAGCCGCACGATGATGCCGTCGTCGGAGGCGGTCGGCTTCTCGTCGATGCCGTAGCGCTCGCGCAGCCGCCGCGACACCGCCAGCGCCAGCGGTCCGTGCACCCGAAGCCCGTACGGCGAGTGCAGGATCACCCGCCAGTCTCCGAGCTCGTCGCGGAACCGCTCCACGACGAACGTCGAATCGGTCGGCACCGTGCCGGTCGCCTGGCGCTGGTCGTCGATGAGCTGCCACAGATTGTTGGATGCGAAGTCGTCGAAACCCATTGCCAGGCAACGGTCCAAGAACTCATCCTTGCCGAGCCGTGCGAGTTCGCCGGTGAACGCCCCCACTGCGGCACCGAGCTCGGCGGGCCGGCCGACGCCGTCGCCCCGCCAGAACGGCAGCCGCGCCGGTTGTCCAGGGGCG
>NZ_DASSCY010000165.1:0-5461 GCF_035697385.1 Mycobacterium sp.
GTGCCGATGAGCACGATCAGGAACGCGATCCGCAGCGGCGTGATGACGAGAACGTTGACCAGGCGGGCGCTCGGCGTGACCGGTGTGATGTCGCCGTAGCCGGTGGTCGACAGCGACACCGTCGCGTAATAGAAGCAATCCAGGAACGACAACGGGTCGTCGGGGTTCGGGCTGCTTTCCACATCGCGGTAGCCGTGCCGGTCCAAGTACACGATGAACACCGCCGCGAACAGCGCGGCCAGGGCGTAGATGACTCGCGTAGTGATGCGGCGGGCCGGACTGACCAGCGCGGTGGGGATTTGCACCGTGTCGGTCAGCGCGTGGACCGGTCGATCAGCCAGCGACTCTTCGAACCTGCGGAGCCGACGCCGCAAACGTCCTTTAGCCACGAGCGTTCGTCACCAATTGGGGCTGCCGCACCAGCACACTGTAATCATGACCTCTCCCCCACCCGAAGTGCAGCAGATCGCCAGCCCGGCGCCGGCCTACCGACTCGGCGCGATGCTGCTCGGCATGGGCACGCTGCATTTCGTCGCGCCCAAGCCGTTCGATGCGATCGTGCCCGACGAGCTGCCCGGCAGCGCGCGGTCGTATACCTACGGATCCGGAGTAGCGGAACTGGCCAGCGGCGTGCTGTCCCCCGCAAGCGGGAGGTGCCCCCAGCTTCGCCGGCGGACCCGACGTATGGGTGCGCTGGCTGCCGTGGCCCTGTTCGTCGCGGTCTTCCCGGCCAACGTCAACATGGTGCGGTTGTGGAAGGACAAACCCTGGCCGATGCGCGTCGGAGCGATCGTTCGACTGCCGCTGCAGATTCCGATGATCACCACGGCGCTCAAAATCTTCCGCGACTCCTAAGCCGCGTCGAGCAGCGCAGCCAAATCGTCGGCGTCGGGCAACGAGTCGGGGGTGACCGTCAGCCCACTGCGCACATAGTGGAACGCCGCGCGCACCGCTGACACCGGGCAGCCCTGTAACGCCGCCCACGCCAGCCGGTACACCGCGAGCTGAATCGCCGCATGCCGCTTGGCTTCCGGCGTGTCCGGGACCTCCCCCGTCTTCCAGTCCACTACCGTCGCGCCGCCGTCGTCGTCGGCGAAAACCGCATCGATGCGTCCACGCACCACACGCCCGCCGATGACCATGTCGAACGGCACCTCCACCTCGACGGGGGTGCGAGCCGCCCACGGTGACACCGCGAACGCCGCCTGCAGCTCGGCCAGCTGCTCGGGGTCGCCCGAGTCACGGTCGACCGCGCCGGGCAGATCGTCGAGGTCGAACAGGCGCTCGGCGTGATAGAACCGCTGCACCCAGTCGTGGAATGCGGTGCCGAGCAACGCATGTGGATCGGGGCGGGTCGGTAGCCGCCGACGCAGCCGCTGCGTGACCGCGTCGGGGTCGCGACCGAGTTCCACTAGGGTGCTGACCGACAGCTGGGCGGGCAGTGGCGGTGTGGGCCGCTCGGCTGCGCGGTCGCGTTCGGCGAGCAGGGCGTCGACGTCGGCTGCCCACCCGTCCACGTCTGCGACATCGCCCGCGAGTTGACCCGTCATCGCCTGGGTCACGAGCGCAGCGCCCGCGTCGACATCATTGCGGCGGGACCCGGCTGGATCGACGGGCCATACTGCTTCGATTGCCTTGTTCCGCAGCGGGTTTTGCTCGCCGTCGGCAGGGGTCGGAGCCCATTGTTCGACGACGCCACAGGGTTCGCTGTCTTCGGACTGCTCGATGATGTCCTTGAGTTCGCAGAGGAACTCCGACGGACCGCGGGGCTTGGTCTCGGACGCGCCCCAGTGATGCCCGGACAGCAGCAGTGTGTCCTCGGCGCGGGTGATCGCCACGTACAGCAGCCGGCGTTCTTCGTCGATGCGGCGCTGCTCGAGGCGACGTTTGTGGTCGGAGATCTTGTCCGACAGCTTTTTTCGATCGTTGACGTCGGAGGTGTCGAGCACCGGCACGCCGTGCTCGGAAACGGTGGCCCGGTCACCGCGCAGCAGCGGCGGCAGGTCGCCGGCGTCGGTCAGCCAGGTTCGCGTCGACGCGGTGGACGGGAACACGCGACCACTGAGGTGCGGCACCGCCACAACCTGCCATTCCAGCCCCTTGGCGGCGTGCACGGTGAGAATCTGCACCCGGTCGTGCGCGACGGAGATCTCCGCGGGGGCAAGGCCGTTCTCCACCTGCTCGGCGGCGTCGAGGAATGCCAGCAGTTCGGGCATTGTCGCGCCGGGCCTGGCGGCGAAGCCGGCCACCACATCGTCGAACGCGTCGAGATGCTCGGTGCCCGCCCAGCCAGCGCTGTAAGGCCGGGAGGCTCTGCTTTCGATGTCGACCCCGAGCACCCGTCGCACCTCGGCGACCAGCTCAGGCAGCGGGTGGCCCAAATGGGCGCGCAATGCGGTCAGCTCACGGCCAAGCGCCACGACCCGGCCGTAGCCGGTCGGCGAGTACGCCGTCGCCGGTCCGGGATCGCAGATCGCGTCGGCCAGGCAGGCCGCGTCGGCGTCGGGCGCGGCCAGCGCCACGATCTGCTCGGTCGCCGAACCGTGCGCCGAGCGGTCAGCGTCGTCGAGTTCGACCGCGCGCCGCCACAGCGCCGAGATGTCGCGGCCGGCCAAACGCCACCGCGGTCCGGTGAGCACACGCATCGCGGCAGCCCCCGCCGTGGGATCGGCAACGAGCCGCAGGGTCGCGACGACGTCGGCCACCTCCGGCACAGCCAATAGTCCGGCCAAGCCGACCACCTCGACCGGCACACCGCGCGCCGTAAGGGCGTCGGCCATCGGTGCGGCGTCGGCGTTGCGGCGCACCAACACTGCGGCCGTCGGCGTAGCTGCGGGGGATTCGTGGTAGAGGCGCGCCAAATGGTCTGCCACCCAGTCACGTTCGGCCGCCACGTCACTGAGCAGTGCGCACCGGATGGTGCCCGGATCGGCACCGGGCCGGGGCCGCAGCGCCCGCACGGCGACAGAGCGGCGTCGCGCCTCGGCCGACACCGCGTTGGCCACATGCAATGCACTAGGCGGATTGCGCCAGCTGGTGCGCAGCTCCAGCGTCGGTGCCGGCGTGCCGTCCGAGCACGGGAAGTCGGTCGCGAACCGCGGCAGGTTGGTGGCCGACGCGCCCCGCCAGCCGTAGATCGACTGAATCGGGTCGCCTACCGCGGTCAAGGCCAGACTGTCGTCGACCCCACCACCGAACAACGACGACAACGCGACCCGCTGCGCGTGCCCGGTGTCCTGATACTCGTCGAGTAGCACCACCCGGTACCGGTTGCGAAGCGCCTCACCGACTTCGGGAAAGCTCGACGCCAGCTTCGCGGCGTAGGCCATCTGCATGCCGAAGTCCATCACCTTGTCGTCGCGCATCCGCGTATGCAACGCGTCGATCAGCGGGACCAGCTCGGTGCGCTCGGTCTGGGTGGCCAGCATCCGCAGCAGCCACTGACTCGGGCCGCGGTCTCGCTGATACGGCCCGGCGGGCAACGCGTGCACCAGCCGCTCCAGTTCGACGTGGGTGTCGCGCAGCTGCTCGGTGTCGACGAGGTGCTCGGCCAGCTGACCGGCCAGCCGCAGCACCATCGCGGTGACGGTGGCGGGCGTCTTGTCGGTCTCGAGATGCTCCGGATGCGCGCAGACAACCCGAAATGCCAACTGCCACAGCTCGGTTTCGGACAACAGCCGGGTGTCTGGCTCGACCGGTAGCAACAGGCCGTGTTCGCGCAGCAGGTTGCCCGCGAACGCGTGGTAGGTGCTGACGGTCGCCGGGTCGTCTGCCACATCCGCGAAACCCGCGCCGGCAAGACGGGCCAGCCGGGTGCGGACCCGACGCAACAGCTGGCCCGCCGCTTTGCGTGTGAAGGTCAGCCCGAGTACCTCACCGGGGCGGGCATATCCGTTGGCGACCAACCACACCACCCGCGCCGCCATTGTCTCGGTCTTGCCCGCACCGGCTCCGGCGATGACCACCAGCGGCCCGGGTGGTGATGCGATGACCGCCGCCTGCTCATCGGTGGGCGCGAAAAGACCGAGCGCGTCGGCGAGTTCGGCCGGGCTGTACCGCGGCGTCATGACCGACCGCCGCTGGCGGCCTGAGCGGGACACATCGCCCGCACGGGGCAGTGCGTGCAGCCGTCGTTGATCCGGGCCACGAACTCCGGTCCCTGCGTGGCGGCCGCGGCTTGTTCGACGACCTCGCGCCAGGCGGCGCGGGCATCGGGCGTGAGCGCGTCCTGTTCGCGTTCGGCAGCACCGCCGGCGCTGGTCTTGCCGAGATACACGAGGCGGCCGCCGCCGGCGGTATCACCATGTGCCAGTAGCCCTTCAGCCACCGCCAATTGGTACATCGCCAGCTGAGCGTGACGCTGCGCATCGTCCTTGGTGACCGGGCTCTTGCCGGTCTTGATGTCGACAACCACGAGCCGGCCAGCATTGTCGCGTTCCAGCCGGTCGAGCCTGCCACGAACCCGTACCTGCGGTGCAATCTCGCCGTCGACGGGGATCTCGGTTCCTACTTCGGTGAGCTGATGGCGGCTCTGCGCCCGCCACTGCGTGAAGGTCGCGAGCATCGCGCGGTGTCGTGTTAGCTCGTTGCGTGAATACCATTGTGAGTCGAATGGCAGCTTGTCCCACACCTTTTCGAGTTCGTTGAGCAGCTGACTTTCGGTCTTTCCCCCGTCTGCGACCAGGGCGTGTAGCAGCGAGCCGACCGCGGACCGCACGTCTCGGCCATCGCTGCCGCCGTGGCGCTCGAGCAGCCAGCGCAACGGGCAATCGGTCAGCATTTGCAGCGTGGATGGGGACAGTGTCACCGTGTGGTCATCTCCGCGCCACAGCGGTTCGTCGCTGGACAGCGGCGTCATGGCGTACCACTTTGCCGGGTCGGTGCCCGGCACTCCTGCCGCGGCCAGCCGCGCCAATTGCGCTGCTGCACAGGCGCGCGTCGCGCCGTCGACCTCATCGGCCGGGGCGCACACCACCGCGCGTAGCCTGCCGGCCAACGCGGCCGGCGCCAGCACCCGCGGCGACTCGATCGGTGCGGGATCGGGATCGGGATCGGTCGCGAGTGCAGCCAGCTCGTAGCAGAACGACGACGGTAGCATCGACTCGTCGCCGCTGTCGCTGTCGACAGCCGTGACGAGCAGTCGGCTGCGGGCCCGCCCCATCGCCGCGATCAGCAGTCGACGTTCCTCGGCCAGCAGGGGTGCCCTTGTCGACAATCCGCGCTCGGCGGGGCCAGCTACACCGTCCATCACGTCGACGAGTTGCTGTGTGGCGAGCACTCCGCCCCGGGGAACGGTGTTGGGCCACAACCCTTCCTGCAGCCCGGCGATGACGACGAACTCCCACTCGCGGTCGAGCACCGAATGCGCGCTGAGCACCGCGACCGCATCGATTTCACCGTGTTGGTCGCGCGGTGCCGCGGGAAGGCCAAGCGCTGTGACATGGTCGACCAGACCGGCAAG
>NZ_DASSCY010000166.1:0-13247 GCF_035697385.1 Mycobacterium sp.
CCGGCGCCTCCGGTCCGTCATAGAGATATGACGCCTGGCACGACGCAGCCGTTCGAAGAGCATCGCGCACACCTACGCGCGGTCGCCTATCGCATGCTGGGCTCATTCAGCGAGGCAGACGACGCCGTGCAGGAGGCGTGGCTGCGGATGAACCGCACCGACGTCGGCGACGTTCACAATCTGCGCGGATGGCTGACGACCGTCGTCGCGCGCATCTGCCTGGACACGCTGCGCGCCCGCAGCGCACACCCTGAGCAGCCGCTCGACGAGACGGTGAGCGACCACGTCGCCCGCGACGCCGTCGACCCGGAACAAGAGGCCGAGCTCGCCGACTCCATCGGCGTGGCGTTGCTCGTCATCCTGCAGACGCTGTCGCCTGCCGAGCGGCTGGCGTTCGTGCTGCACGACATGTTCGATCTGCCGTTCGCCGAAATAGCACCGATCGTCGGCCGGTCGGAGAACACGGCCGCCCAGCTCGCGGCGCGCGCCCGACGGCGAGTACGCGGTAAAACCCCTGAGCCCGCAGGCGATTTCGTGCGTCAGCGGCAGCTCGTCGAGGCGTTCCTCGCCGCGGCCCGCGACGGCGATTTCGACGCGCTGCTAGCGGTGCTCGACAGCAGTGTCGTGTTGCGCGTCGACGCGGCTGCGGCGGGCGCCCCGACCACCATCCGAGGCGCGCGAGACGTGGCCGCCAACGCGCAGATGTTCTCAGCGAACGCACGGTTCGCCGAGCCGGCCGTGGTTGACGGCGCCGTCGGGATCGTCGTCGCCCCTCAGGGCAAGCTGGCGCTGGTGCTGCGCTTCAGTGTCGTCGGCGACAAGATCACCGAGATCGACATCGACGCCGACCCGCAGCGGCTGCGTCGCTTCAGTTTGGCTGCGCTGGGCTGATAATGCGTATGTGGAGTTGCTGACGGGCCTCGGGCTGGCCACCGCAGCGGGATTGAACGCCTACATCCCGCTGCTGGCCCTTGGCCTGCTGTCCCGGTTCACCGACCTGGTGACGTTGCCGCACGGCTGGGCCTGGCTGGAGAACGGCTGGGTGATGACGATCGTCGCCGTTCTGCTCGTCATCGAGATCGTCGCGGACAAGATCCCTGCGCTGGACAGCATCAACGACGCCATCCAGACGTTCGTCCGGCCCACAGCCGGTGGAATCGTGTTCGGGTCGGGCACGTCGGCCCAGACCTCTGCGGTCACCGACCCGGGTGCGTTCGCGCAGTCAGGGCAATGGATCCCCGTCGTCGTCGGTGTGGTTGTCGCGCTGGCGGTGTCGCTGACCAAGTCGGCTGTGCGCCCTGCGGCCAATGTTGCGACGGCGGGAATGGCCGCACCGGTGCTCAGCACTTTCGAGGACGCCACCAGCGTCGGCCTGGTGTTCTTGGCGATCCTGGTACCGGTGCTGGTGTTGGTGGCCGTCATCGCGCTGGCGTGGGCGGTGTTTCGGATCCTGCGCCGACGCCGTCGCAAGTCACGAGCAGACGTATAAGTACCCGACACGCCGCGAAAATGGGAACCTTTGCGTCTGCTCGCGCTTAAATCCAGACGCCCTTACCGACCGCGACTACTCCCCCTGCGCTGATCGCGAACCGTTCGCGGTCCTTCTCCAAATCCACGCCGACCATCTCGCCCGGACCCACGACAACGTTCTTGTCGAGGATCGCGTGGCGCACCACTGCGCCGCGGCCCACCCGGGTGCCCGGCATGATCACGCTGCCCTCGACGATCGCGCCGTCGTCGACGACGACGTTGGACGACAGCACCGAATTGCGAACTGACGCAGCGGAAATGATGCTGCCCGCCCCGACGACCGACTCCTGCGCCGAACCGCCGTTGACGAACTTCGCCGGCGCCAGGTTCTCCGACTCACCGCGGATCGGCCAGCGCTTGTTGTAGAGGTTGAACACCGGGTGCACGGACACCAGATCCATGTGAGCGTCGTAGAACGCGTCGAGCGTCCCGACGTCGCGCCAGTAGCCGTGGTCGCGTTCGGTGGCGCCCGGCACCTCGTTGTTGGAGAAGTCGTAGACGGCGGCCATGCCGTCGGCGACGAGGCGCGGGATGATGTCGCCGCCCATGTCGTGGTCGGAGTGGTCGTCGTCGGCGTCGGCGCGGATCGCGTCGATGAGCACCTTCGTGGTGAAGATGTAGTTGCCCATCGACGCGAACGTCTGCTCGGGATCGTCGGGCGTGCCGGGCGGGTCAGCCGGTTTCTCGATGAAGCCGCGGATGCGGCCCGACTCGTCGGCGTCGATGCAGCCGAACGCGGTGGCTTCAGCCCGCGGCACGCGGATGCCGGCCACCGTCGCGCCCGCACCGCTTTCGATGTGGAACTGGACCATCTGCTCGGGGTCCATGCGATACACGTGGTCGGCACCGAACACGACGATGTAATCCGGGTCCTCGTCGTAGATCAGGTTCAGCGATTGGTAGATGGCGTCGGCGGAGCCCGTGTACCAGCGTGGGCCGAGCCGCTGCTGGGCCGGAACCGGCGTGATGTACTCGCCGGCAAGCCCCGAGAGCCTCCAGTTCTGCGAAATGTGGCGATCCAGCGAATGCGACTTGTATTGGGTGAGCACGCAGATTCGCAGATATCGAGCGTTGACGAGATTCGACAGGACAAAGTCGATCAGTCGGTAGGCGCCGCCGAAGGGAACCGCCGGCTTGGCACGGTCTGCCGTCAACGGATAAAGCCGCTTGCCCTCCCCGCCGGCTAGGACGATGCCCAGCACGTGTGGCAACTCCCTCATGCTCCAAACCTATCGGTCGGCGCCTACCAGGGCCAGCATTCGCACCATGTCTGTCAAGGTATTTGGCGCTTGCCCCGAAGACGTTCAAAACAAGGCTGCATACGCGCGGCACGGAGATTACCGTCGTCACCATGCGGGTGGCGATGATGACTCGGGAGTATCCACCCGAGGTCTACGGCGGGGCCGGCGTTCACGTCACCGAGCTCGTGGCGCAGCTGCAGCATTTGTGCGAGGTCGACGTGCACTGCATGGGCGCGCCGCGTCCCGGCGTATTCGTCGCGCAGACCGATCCGGCACTCAAGGGCGCCAACCCGGCGCTGGCGACGCTGTCGGCGGACCTGAACATGGTCAACGCAGCATCGCAGGCGACGGTCGTGCATTCGCATACGTGGTATTCCGGGCTGGCCGGCCACCTGGCCGCGTTGCTCTACGGGGTTCCGCACGTGCTGACCGCGCATTCACTCGAGCCGATGCGGCCGTGGAAGGCCGAGCAGCTCGGCGGTGGATACCGGGTGTCGTCGTGGGTGGAGAAGACCGCTATCGAGGCCGCCGACGCGGTGGTCGCCGTCAGCTCGGGCATGCGCGACGACGTCCTGCACACCTATCCCGCCCTTGACCCCAACCGGGTGCACGTGGTGCGCAACGGGATCGACACCGATGTCTGGTACCCCGTCGATCCAGAGCCCGGCGACTCTGTGCTCGAGGAGCTCGGTGTCGACTTCAACCGGCCCATCGTGGCGTTCGTCGGGCGGATCACCCGGCAGAAGGGCGTCGCCCACCTGATCGCCGCGGCGCACCACTTCGCGCCCGAGATTCAACTGGTGCTGTGCGCGGGCGCGCCGGATACTCCTGAAATCGCGGCGGAGGTGACGGCCGCAGTGCAAGAACTGGCCCGCGCCCGTAGCGGGGTGTTCTGGGTGCGCGAGATGCTGCCGATCGTCAAGATCCGTGAAATTCTTTCAGCAGCAACGGTTTTCGTGTGCCCATCGGTATATGAACCGCTCGGCATCGTCAACCTTGAGGCGATGGCGTGCGCGACGGCGGTGGTGGCCTCTGATGTCGGTGGCATCCCGGAGGTGGTGGCCGACCGTCAGACCGGGCTGCTGGTTCACTACGACCCGAGCGACCCGGCGTTCTTCGAGCGGCGGTTGGCCGAAACAGTCAACTCGCTGGTGGCCGAGCCCGAAAAGGCCCGGCAATACGGCGTGTCCGGCCGGGCGCGCTGTATCCAGGAATTCTCCTGGGCCCACATCGCCGAGCAGACGCTGGAGATCTACCGCAAGGTGTGCTCGTAGGCGTGCGGCCTAGCTGGTGACGCCCTTGAGTTCGTCGCCGAGGGCGGCCGCTTCATCGGGGGTCAGTTCGACGACGAGTCGCCCACCGCCCTCTAGTGGTACCCGCATCACGATGCCGCGCCCCTCCTTGGTTGCTTCCAGTGGACCGTCGCCGGTCCGGGGCTTCATGGCCGCCATCGAGTGCTCCCTCCACATGAGCTGGCCCGCGTCGGGCTAGTGAACTTCCCCCTATTGTTCCCTATCGGCGGGGTTCGGTGTGCAAAGACCCGGCTAAGGGCCTCCTCACGAGGCGGCTTTGATGGCTGGAACCCAACAGTCGGCGACGTGATCGTCGACCATTCCGGTGGCTTGCATCAACGCGTAGGCGGTCGTGGGCCCGACGAATCGGAAGCCCCGCCGCTTCAATTCCTTGGCCATCGCGGTCGATTCGGGGGTCACCGCCGGAACCTGTGACATGTCGGCGGGGCGGGGTCGCGGCGTCGGCGCGAACGACCACAGCAGTTCACCGAGATCGACGTCGAGATCGGCCGTCGCGCGCGCATTGGCGATGGTGGCATCGATCTTCGCGCGGTTGCGCACAATCCCCGTGTCGGCCATCAGCCGGGCGATGTCTTTGTCGGTGAAGCGGGCGATGCGTTCGATGTCGAAGCGGTGGAATGCGTGCCGGAAGTTGTCCCGCTTACGCAGGATGATCAGCCACGACAGCCCACTTTGGAAGGCCTCCAGCGTGACCCGCTCGAACAGCGCTGCCGAGTCGCGCAACGGCTGACCCCACTCGGTGTCGTGGTAGTCGCGGTAGAGGATGAAATCGGCTGGCGCCAAACGTGATTCGTCGATCCAGCCGCAGCGCACCCGCGCATCATCGTCAAGGCCCACTGTCACGGTTGCTCCCCGCCCTCGGACGGCAACGCATGCGCGCCTTCAGCAGGTGCGTCGGCATCTTTGGATTCGTCGACGAGACCGTGTGCCGCGCGCACTGCGGCGAGCTGGCCGCGCAGCTGGTCGAGTTCCTGCCCCAGCCGGTCGAGCACCCAGTCCACCTCGCTGGTCTTGTAGCCGCGCAATGTCTGGGTGAACTTGACGGCTTCGACGTCGGCGCCGGTGACGCCGGAGGCAGGCAACACGGTGGCGGTGGTGGCACGTGGCAGCGGCGGCAGCGGTTCGCCGCGACCGAACAGGACACTGCCGATGGCGAACAACACGATGCCCACGAGGACCAGCACAACCAGATACAGCAGAACCAGGGTCACGCCCTCGATACTGCCCGACGGGTGCGACAGCGGGCGCACCTGTCTGCGCCGAAATAGAATTCCTGGTCGCGATTCGGCGCTTTTGGCAGCCCGGAATTCTATTTCGCGGGTTTGGAAGCGCCCCCGCTAGCGCAACGTGTTCATCGGCGGCCGGTCGGTCAGCGACACTGTCGACGAACGCGAGGTGTAGTCGTCGCCGTCGGCGAAGAACTGCGTCAGGCCCACGCCCGAGTCCGGAACACCACACCGCGACAGCAGCGTGGCGATGACCTGGCGGCTCATCGTCGCCAGCTCGGTCAGCGGCCGGTTGCGGTGCGTCCGCACGCCGAGGTTCACCTGGGCGATCGCGTCGAGACCGAGCCGGTCGTAGGTGTCGATCAACAGGCCGATTTCCACGCCGTAGCCGGGCGCGAACGGCACTGCCGTCAGCAGCTCCCGGGTGCCAGCGTATTCACCGCCCAGCGGCTGCAGCAGGCAGCTCAACTCGGGCCGCAGCGACGCCAGCAGCGGTCGCGCGACCAGCTCGGTGACACGGCCGCCTCCGTTGGCGTCTTCGCTCCCGCTGACCTTCAGTGGTCGGCGGTAGAAGCCCTTGACCAGGTGCACGCCGTCGGTGGTGAGCAGTGGGCCGACCAGCTTGGGCACGAACATCGGATCGGGGTCGATCAGGTCGGAGTCGACGAACACGACGATGTCGCCGGTTGTGGCGGCCAGCGACCGCCACAGCACTTCGCCCTTGCCGGGTTGCGGCTGCACTTCTGGCAGCGCGACCTCGCGGCTGATCACCCGCGCACCGGCCGCGAGCGCGCGGATCTCGGTGTCGTCGGTGGAGCCGGAGTCCAGCACGATCAGCTCGTCGACGAGCCCGCCGAGCAGTGGCGTGATGGTCTCGACGACGCTTCCCACGGTTTCTTCTTCATTGAGGGCAGGCAGCACCACCGAGATCGTGCGCCCGCACTTGGCGGCCTCGAGCTCAGCGATCGTCCACGTCGGCCGGTTCCAGCTGTGATCGGCCAGCCACCGTGAGGTGACGACTTCCGTGCCGGGCAGTTCTGGTGTCAGTGTCATGCCAGTCCCCTCACCGTTCGCGTTGGTGGACGCACACCCTGGATCGACGCGACCATCTCCAGCACGCGTCGTGTGGGCCCCACCTCGTGCACACGGAACATGGCGGCGCCGTCGGCGGCGGCCATTGCCGTCGCCGCCAAGGTGCCCTCCAGGCGTTCGGTCAAGCCCACACCGAGAGTTTCCCCGACAAAGTCCTTGTTGCTCAGGGCCATCAGGACGGGCCATCCAGTGTTTACAAGGTCTTTTACGTGGCGCAACAAACTAAGACCGTGATAAGTGTTCTTGCCGAAATCGTGGGTCGGGTCGATTAGCACGGCGTCACGGGACACCCCGGCGGCCACCGCACGTTCGGCGGCGGCGGTTACTTCTGCGATGACGTCGTCGACGACGCCGCGCTCGGAGATGCCGTAGTTGACCCGGAACGGACGCGTGCGCGGCTCTGCGCCGCCGGTGTGAGAGCACACCAGACCGGCGCCGAACTCGGCGGCGACCTCAGCCAGGCCCGGGTCGTGACCGCCCCAGGTGTCGTTGATCAGGTCGGCGCCGGCCGCGCAGGCCTGTTTGGCAACCGCCGCGCGCCAGGTGTCGACGCTGATCAGCTGGTCGGGATAGGTGTCGCGCAGCCATTCGATGAACGGCACGACGCGGGCGACCTCCTCGTCGACGTCGACGGAGTCGCCGGGTCCTGCTTTGACGCCGCCGACGTCGACGACGTCAGCCCCGTCTTCGATCACCCGATGCGCTGCGGCCTTGGCGGCCTCATCGGTGAAGGTGGCGCCGCGGTCGTAGAACGAGTCCGGAGTCCGGTTCACGATCGCCATGATCAGGGCGCGATCACCGGCCACCGAGCGGCCGCAGAAGGTTGACTGCACGCCTTCCAGGCTACGGGCCAGGGATTTGTGTGCGTTTTGTTGCGCTCGTCAGCGCTCCTGAACGCACACAAATCGCTAGTTCTTCGGCTTCTTGCCGTCCTTTACCTCGTCCGGATACTCGTCGTAGAACGGCACATAGCCCTCCTCGCGACCGGCCAGCACGTAGATGGGGTCGTCGATGTCCGCGCTGTAACCCTCTTTGCGCAGATCCACCTTCTGGCTCTTGAAAGTCGACGTGTGCGCCAGTTCCTTCACCACCCGAACGAAGAGCGGCACCGCGTAGCCGGGCAGGCGCTCGTATGCGGCCTTGGCCAGGGCCTTGCCGTCGAACTCCTCGCCCTCCTTGAGCTGGATGGCGGCCATGCCTGCGCGCCCGCCGGTGCCCTCGACCTCGACGCCGAAAACGGTGCTCTCCTCGACCTGAGGATCGGTGGCCACGGCGGCCTCGACCTCGGTGGTGGCGACGTTTTCGCCCTTCCACCGGAATGTGTCGCCGAGCCGATCGGTGAACGCGGCGTGCCCGAAGCCCTGCGAGCGCATCAGGTCGCCGGTGTTGAACCAGACGTCGCCGTCGCGAAAAGCGTTGCGCACCAACTTCTTTTCGCTGGCCTTCTTGTCGGTGTATCCGTCGAAGGGCTGGAAGTTGCTGACCTTGCTCAACAGCAGGCCGGGCTCGCCGTTGCGGACCTTGCGGACGCGGCCGTCGTCGCCGCGAACCGGCTCACCGGTATCCCCGTCGTACTCGACGAAGGCCACCGGCGTCGGGCAGATGCCGGTGGACCGCGGCACGTTCAGCACGTTGACGAACGCGGTGTTGCCCTCGCTTGCGCCGTAGAACTCGCACACGCGCTCGATGCCGAATCGCTCGGTGAACTCGTCCCAGATCGCCGGGCGCAACCCGTTGCCGCAGATCACCCGCACCTTGTGTTTGCGGTCGGTGTCCTTGGGCGGCTGGTTGAGCAGATACGCGCAGATCTCACCGATGTAGACGAAGGCGGTGGCGTCGTAGCGGATCACGTCGTCCCAGAACTTCGACGCCGAGAACGACTTGCCCAACGCCAGCGTCGCGCCCGAGTTGAGCACCGCCGACAGCGCGACCGTCAGCGCGTTGTTGTGGTAGAGCGGCAGGCAGCAGTACAGGGTGTCGTTGCTGGTCAGCCTCATTCCGAGGCCGCCGAATCCGGCGAGTGCTCGAAGCCACCGGTAGTGCGTCATCACGCTGGCCTTCGGCATGCCGGTGGTGCCCGAAGTAAAGATGTAGAAGGCCTTGTCCTTGGCCAGCACCGCCGCCGTCGTCGCCGGATTGGTGGTCGGGGCGGTGGATGCCAGGCGCTTGAACTCGTCGATGGTCACCAGGCCCTCGGTGTCGGCGCCGCTTTCGGTGATCGGCTCGACGAACTCGGTTGCGGCAACGACGATCGTGGCGGACAGCAGTCCAAGGCTGTGCTCGAGCACATCGCCGCGCTGGTGGTAGTTCAGCATTCCGGAAATCGCGCCGCACTTCACTGCGGCCAGCATCAGCAGCACCGGTTCGGGCGAGTTGCGCAGCATGATGCCGACGACGTCACCGTGGCCGACTCCGCGCGCGGCCATGACCGCGGCGTAGCGGTTGACGGTCTCGTTGGCCTCCCGGTAGGTGATCTCCTGGTCGTCGAACTTCAGGAACACCTTGTCGGCGTGGCGGGCGGCGCGGTCTTGGAATACCTTGCCGATCGACGTCTTGGCCGACGGGCGAGCGCCGAAGCCGGTGATGACGCCGCGCAGAATCGTCGGCGTGTCCAGCAGCAGGCCGGGCACGTGGGTGATGATGTCGAACAACCCGATCGAGTTGCGGGTCTCCGACTTCTGCTCGGTCATGCGCTGCGTCCCCTCCGCTGTTGTTTTGTCGCACACCCTAACCACAGGTGACAGGCGTCACCCGGCCGGTGCGCACAGCGCCATCGCCACCTCGACGTCGTCGACCACGACCAGCCGGTCCAGCGCACCCTCGGCGACGTATCCGCTGTCGACCAACCCGTGCAACCAAGCCAGCAGGCCGTCGTAGTGCCCGAGCGGGTCGAGCATGACAACCGGCTTGTCATGCATACCCAAATAGCCAGCTGTCCAGGCTTCGAAGAATTCCTCGAGTGTTCCGATTCCGCCCGGCAAGGCGATGAAGGCGTCGGCGCGGTCCTCCATGATCTGCTTTCGCTCGCGCATGGTGTCGGTGACGATGAGCTCGTCCGCGTCGACGTCGGCGACCTCGCGGTGCACCAGAGCCTTGGGGATGACGCCGACGGTGCGTCCGCCGCGCGCCCTGGCCGCACCGGCCAACGCGCCCATCGCCGACACGTTGCCGCCGCCGGACACCAGCGTCCAGCCGCGCTCGGCAACCGCTTCGCCGACGGTGACGGCCAGCGTCAGCAGTTCGGGATGCGTTGGCCCTGACGCGCAATAGACGCACACCGCCCATTCGCGGTCGAGTTCTGGGGACACACGCACAACGTAGTCATAGACTCCGGCGGTGCCAGTCGAGTGGGTGACCGCGCCGCACGAACCGGCACTTGAACTGCTCGAAACCGGGTTACGGACGCGCACCGGCGCGGTGCTGATCGGTCCGGGCGGTGTTGGCAAGACCACGTTGGCGCGCGCGGCCGTCGAGCGGCTCGGTGCCCGGTTGACCCGGGTCGACTGGGTGGCGGCGACGACGCCGAAGATTCCGTTCGCCGCCTTCAACCACCTCATCGAGGTCCCCGAGACGGGCAAGACGGCCGCGGTGCTGCGAGCCGCGCGCGAGTCGCTGAGCGACGGGCGGATGCTGGTCGTGGACGACGCGCATCTGCTCGACAGGCTGTCGGCGGCGCTGGTCTATCAGCTGGCGGTCAGCGCCAAGGTGACGCTCATCGTCACCGTCACGGCAGACGGACCCGTGCCGGACGAGATATCGGCGCTGTGGCGCGACGATCTGCTGGCCCGCGTCGACGTTGAGCCTCCCGGCCACGACGACAGTCGGCTGGCGACCCAGGTCGGGGAGTTCGTCGCGGCCCTGCCGACGGCGGCTCATCGGGTGCTGGAGTATCTGGCCGTCCAGGACCCGGTGCCGCTCGCCGACATGTCCGCGCTTGCCGGGTCCGACGCCGTCGAACAAGCCGAGGCGTCCGGGGCGGTCGTGGTCGATGGGCACCAAGTCCGTTCGGCTCACCGGCTTTTCGTCGATGCAGTCGGCGATGCGCTGGGTGGCCCCGAGCAGCGCCGGCTGCGCACCGAACTGGTCGACCGGCTGGCCGCTGCACCGCCGGGCGGCGTTGTCGACCGCCTAAGGCTGGCGGTGCTGGCGCTGGACAGTGATCGGCCCCGGCCGGTGCCCGAGCTCATCGCCGCCGCCGAGGAAGCGCTGCGCCTTGGCGACCTGGAAGTGAGTGAGCGGCTCGGCCGCGCCGCGGTTGCGCGGGCGCCCGGCTTGACGGCCTGCCTGCCGCTGGCCTACGCGCTGGCGTGGCAGGGCCGCGGATTGGACGCCGACAGGGTGCTCGCCGAGGTCGATCCGGCGGAGCTCTCGGAGACCGAGCTGATGGCATGGGCGTTGCCGCGCGCCGCCAACCAGTTCTGGATGCTTTCGGAGCCGGAGCGGGCGACTGCGTTTCTGCGGACGACACGCGGCCGCGTCTCGTCACCGGCGGCACAGACCACCCTCGACGCATTGTCTGCGACGTTCGCGATGAACTCCGGCAGCCCCAGTCGCGCCAAGCAGATCGCCGACGAGGTACTGGCGTCGCCGTCGGCCGACGAGGTCGCGGTCGGCTGGGCCGCAGCAGCAGCGGCTCTGAGTGCCGCGCGGATGGGCCGTTTCAACGAGGTGGACACGATGGCCGAGCGGGCGATGGCCGCCGGGCACCCGGGACTGCTCCGGTTCACGAGCGGATTCGGCCAGACCACTGCGCTTTTGATGTCCGGCGAATTGGACCGGGCACAGGAGCTGGGTCAGCAGTTGACCGACTTCGCGCAGCTGCAGCAGCCAGGCCGGGCGATCGGTCAGGTGCTGGTGGCCGATGTGCTGATCGCCAAGGGTGACCTCGAGGCCGCGGTGGCATTGTTACGGCGCGCGGCCGCGGCGCTATCGCCGACGGGCTATTCGTGGGGTCCGCTGGCCTTGATGCTCTTGGCTCAGGCGCTGGGCCAGCAGGGCGCCACCGCCGAGGCCGGAAAAGTCTTGTCCCGCGCGGAATCTCGGCACGGATTGAAGTCGATGCTGTTCGCGCCAGAGCTGGCGCTTGCGCGTGCGTGGACGATGTCGGCGCGCCGCGACCCGCACGGAGCCATTGCGGCAGCGCGTGAGGCGGCACGCAATGCCGAACGCGGCGGTCAGTCGGCGGTGGCGCTGCGCGCCTTGCACGACGCGGTGCGGCTCGGCGACATCCGCGCGGCCGACGGCATTGTCCGGCTCGGTGTGGACTGCGCGTTCGGTCGGCTGGCTCTCGATCATGGCCGCGCGTTGGTCGCCGGCGACAGCGCCGGCCTTCGCGAGGTGTCGCAGCGCTTGGCCGCGATCGGCATGAAGCGCGCGGCCGCCGACGCAGCGGCCCAAGCAGACGCGGCGGCACAGGCGGACGGCTAAGCCGCGTCGCCGTCGGGGTCGATGAGGTACCTCTCGGGGTGGTGGTAGTGATTCACCCGGGTCTGTCCACTGTCGAGGTGTGGGGGTGGGATCCATTCTGTGGTGCCGTCTTTGCGTTTTCGCGTTTTCCAGCCGCCGGTTTCGACGAGCAGGTTGTGTGGTTTGCAGGCCAGGGTGAGGTCGTCGATGTTGGTCAGTCCGCCGTCGGCCCAATCCTTTTCCGCGTGGTGGACTTGGCAGCCGTAGCCGGGCACGGTGCAGCCTGGATGGGTGCATCCGCGGTCTTTGGCGTGCAGCACGATGCGTTGTGCGGGGGTGGCGATGCGTTTAGAGCGGCCCAAATACAGCGGCATGCTGGTGTGCTGATCGAACACGCTCAGGTAGTGATACGACATCGAGGCCAACCGGATCACCGTTGACATCGGCAGCAGGGTGCCGCCGGCGGTGATGGCGTGCCCGCGACCGGATTCGAGTTCTTTGAGCGTGGTGGACACGATCATCGTGCACGCCAGCCCGTTGAGCCGACCCAACTGGCCCGAAGCCAGCACCGAGCGGCCCATCGCGGTCAGCGTGTCGTGGTTGCGCTGACCCGGGCTGCGGGTGTCGTTGTCGATGGCGTCTTGGCTGGGAGTGCCGCTCACGCACGGGGATTGGTCGGCGGGATTGCACATCCCCGGTGCGGCCCATTTCGCCTGCACCGCCTCCAGGGTGGCGCGCGCCTCGGGATCCAGCAGCCCGTGGCACTTGCTCAGGCCGTCGCGGCCCTGGGGCTCGATGGTGAAATAGCGTTTGCGGGCCCGGTCGGCATCGCTGGGTTCGGGCCCGTCCTGATCGATCAACGCTGCCAGCCTGGCGGCGGCTTTACCGAACTGGGTGGGCCCTAATCCGGTGGCGATGCAGCCCAGGTCGGCTTCGGCGGCCTCGCGGGTCTGATAATCGACGTGGGCGGGCAGGTCGTCGAAAAACGTGGTGATGACCTTGAGGTGTTCGGGCCCGATGTCACCGCGCTGCTGTGCCGCGGCGACAGTCGGCAGCTTGGGCGGCAGCGGCTCACCGGTCAGCGCGGTACGCGGCCCGAGCAATTCGGCATCGGTGAGGCGTCGGTGCGCCTCGGTCTTGGAGATCCGCAGCCGGCTGCACAGCACATCGGCCAGCGAGGCGCCGCCTAACGCGGCCGGTGAGGCCTCGACGGCCAGCCGGGCCAGCATGCGGTGCTCGACGGCGGGCAACGCCCACGCCACGGACTTGAGGCGGTCGAGCTGGGCAAGCAGTTCCGGATGGGTCAACTCATCGGCCGACCCCGACTGCACCATCGCCACCCCGGCAACGATCATGTCCACACCGGCGACCCACGCCCCGCGATCGTGACCGCCCACCAACTCCACACTTCGAACACTAGTTCGAAACACCGACAAATT
>NZ_DASSCY010000167.1:0-8677 GCF_035697385.1 Mycobacterium sp.
TTCAGCAGCGGGTTGACGTAGTAGGGCATCACCACGAAGCTGATGACGAAGCTGGACAACAGAGTTCCCAGCACCGGGCCGAGCCATAGCGGCATCTTCAACGGCGACAAGGCCAGAGTGAGCAGCACGACGGTGGGGTAGAGCCCGACCCACACGGCGATAGACGTCTTGGTGTCCGACGGTGGCGGCACCTGATTGCCTTTGTCGTCGAACGCGAACCAGCTGCCGAACGAATTGTCCACGGTCCGCAGTTTGAAATCGTGGAACTTCTCGCCTTCGCGGAGCAATTGCGTGCGCTCGTCGGAGGTCAACCAGGCGTCCAAGTCGGCGGCGGTGTCGTAGCGGTACATCGCCGTCCACTCATCCTGCACACCCTCGATCGGCCGGAACAGCTCGGCCCCGCGGTAACCGGGAAAGTTGCTCTCCGCCAACTGAAGCCGGTCCTGCCAAGCCAGGAACGCCTCGACGTCCTGTTCGCGGACGCGGTGAGTGACGACAACGGTCACCAGCTGGTCCACCGGTGTGGCCGCGCCGCCGACGATCTGCTGGGTGGCCGGGCCGTCGAGGTATTGCCGACCGACGGCCATCCGTTCCAGCCGCGTCGAACTGTTCAGCCACGCACGCAGGTTGGCCGCGGCGTCGAAGCGGTAGATCACCACCCATTCCGATTGATCACCGGTGGGCGCGGTGACCTCCGCGGCGATGAATCCCGGATAACCGGAGGCCGCATCGTTCACGCCGTGCTGCCACGTCAGGAACTGTTTCTCGGCGCCGGGGAGGACACGCTGCCCGATGATGACCGTGACGGCGTTCTCGGTGACGTTCTGGGTTTGCATTCGGCTCCTCCGGAATCAGATCACTGGAGCCGCGTGTCGGGAGCCGAGTTGTTTGTAAATTCGCTCGGGGGTAAGGGGCAACGAGCGATAGCGCACACCGGTGGCGTTGGCCACGGCGTTGGCCAATGCCGGCGCAACCGGATTGATGCAGCACTCCGCCATGCCTTTGGCGCGCATCGGGCCGACCGAGTCGGTCGAATCGACCAACAGCACCTCGGTGCGCGGAGCATCGGCGTAGGTGGGGATCCGGTAGTTGCGCAGGTTCGCGTTGGTCATCACGCCGTTGGCGTCGACATGGAAGTTCTCCGTCAACGCGAAGCCGAGCCCTTGCACGACACCGCCTTCCACCTGCCCGCGCACCTGCGCCGGATTGATCACGACGCCGGCGTCGGTGGCCTGCACGCTTTGGAGGATGCGAATCTCGCCGGTGACGCGGTGGACAGCGACGCGGAAGCCGTGGGTGTTCGACGTGACGCTGCGCGGTGACCCGTATGCCTTGCGCGCCTCGCTGAACCGGATGCCCCGCGCCCGGCCCACCTCGATGAGATCGTCAAGCGACATGCGCCTGTCGCCGCAGATGATGCCGTCGTCGTCCATCGAGCAGTCCGCGGTGGGGACCTCCATGTGCGAGGCCGCCACTCCGAGGATCCGGTCGCGCAACGCGGTGGCGGCTCGCTGCACCGCGTTGCCCGCGACGAACAGCCCCGCGCTCGCGAAGGCCCCGGTGTCGAAACCCGTGCGATCGGTGTCGGACTGGACGAGGTGTATCCGTGACGGCGTGGTGCCGAGCATGGTGGCGGCGATCTGGACATGCGCGGTCGAGGTGCCTTCACCGAATTCGACGGTGCCGACCGCGATTTCGTACGTCCCGTCGTCTTGTAGAGTGGCCCAGGCTTCCGAGATGTGTTCGGTCGGCGGTGCCGTCTCGTGCAGTGAGCTCGCCACGCCGGTGCCGACGACCCAGTCGTCGCCAAGGCCGTGCGCTGCGCCGTTGTGGCGCAGGGCCGCATCGACAAGGTCGATGCACTTGGCCAGACCGTCCTCGGTGAATGCGACATCGTCGGGATGATCGTCGAGCGCCAGAAGCGCATCACCCGGCCGCACGATGTTGCGGCGGCGAAGCTCCAGCGGATCGATATCCAGCGCGATGGCCAACTCATCCATGGCCGATTCCACCGCGAACGCGGGCTGGGTCATGCCGTACCCGCGCAGTGCCCCGCTCGGCACGTTGTTGGTGTAGACGGAGTACGCGTCGAATTTCTTGTTCGCACAACGGTAGATGGCGATGGCGGCACCGGCCGCGAACAAGGTTTCGCCGCCGTGATTGCCGTACGCGCCGGTGTTGGACACGTTGCGGAAGCCGAAGGCGGTCAGCGTGCCGTCGGCGCGGGCACCGAGTTTGACGGTGATCTTCATCGGGTGGCGTGGCGACGCCGTCGTGAACTCCTCTTCCCGGGTGTATTCGAAGCACACCGGGCGCCGGACGTCGAGGGTGGCCAATGCCACCAGATCCTCGGAGATGACCTCCTGCTTGCCGCCGAACCCACCGCCGACCCGCTTGCAGAACACCCGGAGTTGGTCGGGGCGCAGGTCGAACAGGTAGGACAGCTTGACCTTGGCGATCGACGGCGATTGGGAACTGGTGCGCACATTCAGCCGGTCGTCCTCCATCCAGGCGATCGACCCGTGCGTCTCCAGGTGTGCGTGCTGAACGCGCGGCGTGAAGTACGTGCCCTCGTGGATGACGTCGGCTTGCGCGAAACCCGCTTCCACATCGCCGATCTGGCCGTGGAGCTCGAGCAGGATGTTGCGCACTGGATCGCGTACGAACGGATCCTCTGAGCCGTGCAACTGCGGCGCCCCGTCTGCCATCGCCTCTTCGGGGTCGAAAACCGCTGGCAGTGGCTCGTATTCGACGACGACCTTGCGGCAGCCCTCTTCGGCGGCGGCCACCGAGTCGGCGAGCACGGCAACCACGCGCTGGCCGACGAACCGCATGACGTTGTCGAGCACGTAGGTGTCGTCGGGATCGACGAGATGGTCGGTGTGGATCGCCGTCGTGAAGCGTTTGCGTGGGACGTCCTCCCAGGTGTAGACGCGATGCACACCGGGAACGGCCAGCGCCGCGGACTTGTCGATGGACACGACGCGGGCGTGCGCGTGCGGCGAGTGCAGCACCTTCAGATGCAGCATGCCTTCCATCTCGGTGTCCATGGTGAACTCGGCCTGCCCCGTCACCACGTCGGTGGCGGCCGGCGCCCCGACGCTGGTGCCGACGGCCTGGCCTGGCAGTGCTTCCTCGATGGCGGCGACACCGTTGATCGCGTCCTCGATGGCGCGATAGCCCGTGCAGCGGCAGAGGTTGCCCTTCAGCGCGCGCGGGAGGTCCTGCTTTTGCTCGTCGGTGAAGGTCGCCGAGGTCATGATCATGCCGGCGGTGCAAAAGCCGCATTGAAAGCCAGGGGCGTCGCGGAACTGTCGTTGCAGCGGGTGAAGGTCATCCGGGGTGCCGAGGCCTTCGATCGTGGTGACCTCGTGACCCTCTGCTCGGAACGCGGGCGTGATGCAGCTGTGGATGGGTGTGCCGTCGAGCCACACCGTGCAGGCGCCGCAATCGCCTGCGTCGCAACCCTTCTTGACACCGTGATATCCGAGTGAACGCACGAAGGTCCGCAGGCACTGGCCGGCACGCGGCTCCTCCTCGAAGGCGTTGCCGTTGACGTTGTAGGTCATCGCCAGTCTCCCGACGCGAATTCGATCCGGATCTCTTCTGCGTAGTGCTTCGCGAGATGACGGCGATGGTCGGGCGCTCCGTTCGCGTCGTCGAACCACACTTTGTCGGGCAGCGCATCAATCCGGTGCTGGAGTGCATCGGGCTCGGGTATGGAGTCGAACGCCAGCACGATCGGGTGGGTGGTCGCTGCGGTGATCGTCAGCAGCAGATCAGCCGTATCGGGTGACTGTGTGGCGATCATGAAGATTGTCGAGCGCCCGAGCTGGGTCAGCGTGAAGCGGCGGTGCGTGTGGCGTTTTCGCAATGCGCTCAGCGGGATGTCGATTCTGCGCAGTATCTCGCCGGGGGCGAGGATGTTCTCGTGGTTGCCGGTCACGAAGTCGGCGGCCGCAACGGTGCGTTCGGATCCGTCGCGCGCCCACAGCGTGTACACGGCTTCCAGCGCCACCGACATGGTGATCATCGGGCCCGCGGGCAACGACATGCAGATGTTGCCGCCCACCGTGGCCGAGTTCCACACCTTGAACGACGCCAGGAAAGCCTCGCAACTCGTCTTGAGCAGCGAGCCGGCGCGCCAGTCGGCGGGGGCCTCGAATTCGTAGAGGTCTCTGATGGTGCACGTCGTCCCGATGCTCAGGCCGGCATCGGTGGCCTCTATCACCTGCCAGCCAAGCGGTACGAGGTCGACCAATCGGCGTACATGAGGTTGCTGTTCGGAGAACAACCAGGTTCCGCCCGCCAGCCACGCATCGCCGTCGCGCCAGAGGTCCCCCGGCCGCTCCGGAGGCTGGCGAACGACGTCTTCAACAGTGTTGATGTCGATTTGAGTGCCCCCTCGACGGGCGGGTTACCAGAGTGGTGCTCCCGACGCGCAGGCCCACAGTAGCCAGGCAGGCACCGAGGGGGACCGTTTTGCCGCAAACTGCTGACGGTTGCGTAAAAAAAGCTGTCCGGCAAACGAAGATGACTCGGCTTATGCCTGGTCGAGGTACGCGACGATGGCGTTGGTCAGACCCCGCCGAGCCTCGTCAAGATCGGAGTACGTGCCGAGTTGCTTCTCGGAGGTGATGCCACGCATCGCTCCGGGGATGAGTGAGGCGATTTCGCGCAGCCGCTGTGGGTTGACTTGCAGATCCGCGAACGCCTTCTGGCAGGTGTCCTGCCAGGCCTGCCCCCAGGACGACAACTCGGCCGCCGTCTTCGGATAGAGCCGTTCGAGTTCGGCGTGATCGCGGGGGAGCGCCGCGCGGAGATTTTCGATGGCTCGGGAATCCTTGGCGGTCAGGCCTTCGTAGAGGGTTTCGATGATGCCGGTGACGCGGTCTCGCAGACTCGCGGTGGTGTCGATATCGACGAACAAGTGGGCCCGTCGTTCGGCGGTGTAGTGCAGCACGGCGGCCCAGAAGCCGTCGGTGTCGCCGAACTGGTATTGCACTGCGCCCCAGGTGGCGCCGATTTCCTTGGCGATGCGGTTGGCCGAGATCGCACCGGGATTTCCGGAGGCCAGCGCGGTCAGCGCGGCCTCCAGCATGGTCTCGCGGGTTGCTTGTCCGCGGCGATTAGAGCGCCGTCGGGTGCTGTCCGCTTCGCCCATTCCCGGATCGTAGCGTTTCTGCTAGTTTCATAGAACCCACTACGATTCTGCAGAAATTCGAGGACAGCGAGGATGGCGAAGCCGCCGCTTTCGATGAAACCCACCGGGTGGTTCCAGGTCGCATGGTCTGAGGAGATCGGCGCCGGCGACGTCCACCGGATGAAGTATTTCGACCGCGAACTGATCGCCTGGCGCGCGCAATCCGGTCGGCTGACGGTCATGGACGCCTACTGCGAGCACCTCGGCGCGCACCTCGGTCATGGCGGCCATGTGGAGGGCGAGGTGATCCAGTGCCCGTTTCACGGATGGCAGTGGAATCAGGACGGCCGCAATGTCTGCATCCCGTACCAGGACCGGCCCAACCGTGGGCGTCGTATCCGAACCTTCCCGACGGTCGAGCGCAATGAGTCGGTCTACATCTGGCATGACGTCGCCGGGCGGGATCCGTACTTCGAACCTCCCGACGTGTTCGCCAGTTTCGGCGACAGCAGCAGCGCTGCCGACTACTACCCGCAGAAGACGATGTACCGCGCGCAACTGGAACTTCATCCGCAGTACGTCCTGGAAAACGGCGTCGACTTCGCCCACTTCAAGTTCGTGCACCAGACACCGATCGTCCCGGTGTTCACCCGCCATGACTTCGAAAACCCGGTCTCCTATGTCGATTTCACCATTACCTTCGAAGGCGACGACGGCCAGTCGATCGACGACGTCAACAGCGGCGTCGAGGCGATCAACGGCGGCCTCGGCATAGCGGTGACCAAGAGCTGGGGGATGGTCGACAACCGGACCATCTCGGCGATCACGCCGGTCGACGAGAACACCTCCGATGTGCGCTTCATGGTCTACATCGGCCGAACACCGGGCAACGACACCCCCAAGGCCGGAGCCAAGGCAGATGCCTTTGCGCAGAACGTCATCGACCAGTTCCTTGCCGACGTTCATATTTGGCAATACCAGCGCTACTCCGATCCGCCTGCGCTGGCCACCGCCGAGTACGAGGGCTTCACCGCCATCCGGGCGTGGGCCAAACAGTTCTATCCTGACGCCGACGATTCTGCGCAGGGGCCGTTGACACATCTCGAGGAGATTCAAAGATGACCGACCACAGACCTATTCGAGTGTTCCAAGTGGCGACGGGCAACGTCGGCACCGAGATGATCAAGCGAATCGGCAACCAGCCGGATCTCGAACTGGTCGGACTGCACTGCTATACCGCGGACAAGATCGGCCGCGACGCGGGAGAAATCGTTGGGTTGGGACCGATCGGGGTCACTGCAACGGGCACCGTTGACGAGATCCTCGCAGCCAAGCCGGACGTCTTGACGTTCCACGGCGTGTTCCCCGACGAGGATCTCTACGTCAAGGTTCTCGAGGCGGGCATCAACATCGTCACCACCGCGGACTGGATCACCGGATGGCACCGCGACACGAACCATCCACACCCGTCGGGCAAGCCGGTGAGCCAACTCCTGCAAGAGGCATGCGAGAAGGGCGGCGCGACGTTCTACGGCACCGGCATGAACCCCGGTGTCAATCAGATCCTCGGTGTCGTCTGTTCGGCTGATGTCGCCGAAATCGAGAACGTCACCACAATCGAGTCCGTCGACGTGTCGTGCCATCACTCGGCCGATACCTGGAAGGAGGTGGGATACGGCCTGCCGGTCGACGATCCGCGCCTTCCGGGAATGTTGGAGAAGTACACGCGCGTGTTCGCCGACAGTGTGCTGATGATGGCCGACTGCTTCGGCCTGCAACTCGACGAGGTCAAGTTCAGCTACGAGCTGGGCGCATGCACCAAGGACGTCGACCTGGGCTGGTACCAGCTGCCCAAGGGGTCACTCGGCGGGAACTACCTCAAATACCAGGGCATCGTGAACGGAGTGCCCAAGGTCGAGACGCATCTGGAATGGCAGATGACTCCGCACACCGACCCCAGCTGGGATATCAAGGGCTGCTACATAACTGAGATCAAGGGCGATCCGTGCATCTACAACAAGCACATGATCTTCCCGAAGCCAGGCGTCGACTTGTCCAACCCTGAGTCGTTCGCGTCCATCGGGATGACCGTCACCGGCATGCCCGCTCTGAACGCCATCGCGTCAGTGGTCGCTGCCCCACCGGGACTTCTCACGAGCGCCGACCTGCCGCTGCGTGGGTTCGCGGGGCGCTTCAAGGACTAGCTTCGCGGGCTGCGCCGGGCTCGAGCTGAAAATTGCGCCGAGAGTAGGGAATATGACGGATTTGGCGCGAATTCCGTCATATTCCCTACTCTCGCGATGCCATGATTCCGCCCGCCTCGCCTCACCTAGTCGCTGGTCATCTGCCCAAGTGCGCGCAGGAATACCCGGCGATCGCCGGTAGACAACTTCCCGAGCCAACGTTCCTCGCCCCGCTGGATCTCTTGCTGTGCAGCATCTTTCACCGCGCGACCCGACTCCGTGATGGCCAACAGCCGCACGCGCCTGTCGTCGGGGTCCGGCGTGCGCTCGATGTACCCCTTGTCCTGCAACTCGTCGAGCGTGGGGATGATGCGCGTCTTGTCGGCGCCGATCGCTTCGGCGAGCGCCGCCTGCGTCCGCACCGACGAGTAGTGGTCGAGGGCCAGCAGGACGCTGTAGCCCCACATCGACAGGCCGTGCGCCTTCAGTACGGGGAGCTCGGCGGCCATCAGGTCACGCACGAGCGGCGCAATCATCGCCGCGAGGTCGGGTCGCCTGGACTTCGACGCCATGCACAGATACTAGACATTGACCGATGGTAAGCAGGCGCATACGATAGGTTCATGCATACAATCGCCGATATCCGTCCCTTCCATCGCACCGCCGTCACCGCCTCCGTCGACGTGGTCAACACCGTGACACTCGCCGACCTCGACCGCCCGACACCCTGCGCCGGCTGGAACCTTGCCGACCTGCTCACCCACATGACCGTGCAGCACCACGGATTCGCCGCGGCCGCCCGCGGTGAGGGCGCCGACCTCGCGGTCTGGCAACCGTCAACGGTGGCCGACGCGGTGGTCGCCGATCCCGCAGGCGCCTATGCGAGGGCCGCCGCCGACGTGCTCGACGCCTTCAGCGCCGACGGCGTACTCGACGCGACATTCGCCCTACCCGAATTCGGGCCTGACGCAACAGTTCCGGGCGCTATGGCGATCGGCTTCCACTTCGTCGACTATGTCGTTCACGGCTGGGATGTCGCGCGCTCGATCGACGCGCCTTTCGAGTTACCTGCCGACGTCATCGACGCGGTGCTGCCTGTAACCCTGGCCGTTCCCGATGGCGAGTTCCGCGAGGCGGAGGCCAGCCCGTTCGCACGCGCCATCACGGCCACCGACGCCGCCAGTGACCTCGAGCGCATACTGCTGCATCTCGGTCGGTCACCGGCCTGGGCGCCAGCGGCCTAACGGGGATCGATCTCGTTGCGAAGCTTCTCCGCCGGATAGACGGACGCACCGGCCGCCCGGATGCGCTCGGACAGCGCACGGTCCGAGGTTGCGACGCGGATCTCGCC
>NZ_DASSCY010000168.1:0-6667 GCF_035697385.1 Mycobacterium sp.
CCCAGCCCTCGGCCGATGAGCCGGATGTTGCCGCCCCAGACCATCGTCGGTATCGACGGCAACAGCATCATCGGCACCTCGTCCATGGGCCCACCGAACCCGCACGACACTTTGACCGCGTACGGCTGGTTGTAGGAGGAGTAGTCGAAGATCTCCTGGCAGTGAATGGACTTGATCCGGGTGCACAGCCCCGCGGCGATCACCGCGAGCGCGTCGTTGCCCCAGCCCGGGTCGACTCCGCTGACGAGCAGCCCCGCCCCGCCCTCCTCGGCAGCCGCGGTCAAGCGCTGCACCCATTCCGGCGGCGCCGAGCGCGGGTCGTAGAGCGAATACAGCGACGGCGTGACGACATGCGCGCCGGCCCGCAGGCACTTCTCGATGTCGGCCACCGCGTCGTCCGGCCGGATGTCACCGGAGGCCATGTAGGCCACCGCGTCGCAGTCGGCCAGCGCCGCGTCGACGTCCGTCGTAGCCGTGACCCCGGTCGGCGAATCCAACATCGCGAACGTCGACGCGTCCTTGCCGTCCTTGTCCGGCGACGACGTGATCACCCCGGACAGCTGCAACCCAGGGAAGGCCACCGCCGACCGGATTGCTGTGCCCCCCATGTTTCCCGTTCCCCACACCGCGACACGAAGCACCGGATCACCCTAGCGGGCGCTCCAGTGACGAGTCTCACAGCGGCGACGATCCCCTGCTCAGACGCGTGTCAACAGCGGATTTAGCACTCCGGCCAACCGCTCGGTTGGTTAGCCAACGGAAATTGCTCACACACGCTTTGTGTTGAAGTTACTGGACGGTATAGTTTGGGCCAGTTACTGGTGGGTAACTTATCCAAAGTACCCAACCGCAAGTGGCATTCTCGACGAGGAGGAAACGTGAGCCACTATAAGAGCAACGTTCGTGACCAGGTATTTAACCTGTTTGAGGTCTTCGGCGTTGAGAAAGCACTTGGCGAGGGTGAGTACGCCGACCTAGACGTCGACACCGCCCGCGAAATGCTAGGCGAGATGGCCCGGCTGGCCGAGGGCCCGATCGCCGAATCGTTCGCCGAAGGCGACCGCAATCCCCCGACCTTCGATCCCAAGACTTTCTCGGTGACGCTGCCCGAGGCGTTCAAGAAGTCGGTGCGCGCTGTGCAGGACGGCGGCTGGGACCGCGTCGGACTGGATGAGGCCCTCGGCGGCGTGCCGGCGCCCAAGGCGCTGATGTGGGCGCTGCACGAGCACATCCTCGGCGCCAACCCTGCCGTGTGGATGTACGCCGGCGGCGCCGGATTCGCCAACATCCTCTACCACCTGGGCACCGAAGAGCAGAAGAAGTGGGCCGTCCTTGCCGCCGAGCGCGGCTGGGGCTCCACCATGGTGCTGACCGAGCCCGATGCCGGCTCGGACGTCGGCGCCGGCCGCACCAAGGCCGTCAAGCAAGAGGACGGCTCGTGGCACATCGACGGTGTGAAGCGATTCATCACCTCGGGTGACTCCGGCGACCTCTTCGAGAACATCTTCCACTTGGTGCTCGCGCGCCCCGAGGGCGCAGGCCCGGGCACCAAGGGTCTGTCGCTGTTCTTCGTGCCGAAGTTCCTCTTCGACTTCGAGACCGGCGAGCCGGGCGAGCGCAACGGTGTGTACGTCACCAACGTCGAACACAAGATGGGCCTGAAGGTTTCGGCCACCTGTGAGCTGTCGCTGGGCCAGCACGACAAGCCCGCCAAGGGCTGGCTGGTCGGCGAGACCCACGAGGGCATCGCGCAAATGTTCGACGTTATCGAGCAGGCCCGAATGATGGTCGGTACCAAGGCCATCGCGACCCTGTCGACCGGTTACCTGAACGCACTGGATTACGCCAAGAACCGCGTGCAGGGCGCTGACATGACGCAGATGACGGACAAGACCGCGCCGCGCGTGACCATCACGCATCACCCCGACGTGCGCCGGTCGCTGATGACCCAGAAGGCCTACGCCGAGGGTCTGCGCGCGCTGTACATCTACACCGCGACGTTCCAGGACGCCGCGGTGGCCAAGGCCATCCACAACATCGATCCCGAGCTGGCGGTCAAGGTCAACGACCTGCTACTGCCGATCGTCAAGGGTGTCGGCTCGGAGCAGGCGTACGCCAAGCTGACCGAGAGCCTGCAGACCTACGGTGGTTCGGGCTTCCTGCAGGACTACCCGATCGAGCAGTACATCCGCGACGCCAAGATCGACTCCCTCTACGAGGGCACCACGGCCATCCAGGCGCAGGACTTCTTCTTCCGCAAGATCGTCCGCGACAAGGGTGTGGCGCTGGCGCACGTGGCCGGGCAGATCGAGCAGTTCGTGAAGAACGAGTCCGGCAACGGCCGGCTGAAGGCCGAGCGCGCGCTGCTGGCCACGGCCCTGGAGGACGTGCAGGGCATGGCCGCGACACTCACCGGCCACCTCATGTCGGCGCAGGAGAACCCGGCCAACGTGTACAAGGTCGGCCTGGGCTCGGTGCGCTTCCTGATGAGCGTCGGCGACCTGGTCATCGGCTGGCTGCTGCAGCAGCAGGCCGCCGTGGCCATCGAGGCGCTCGACGCCGGGGCCAGTGGTGACGACCGCGCCTTCTACGAGGGCAAGGTCGCGGTGGCGTCGTTCTTCGCGAAGAGCTTCCTGCCGCTGCTCACCAGCACCCGTACTGTGCTCGACAACCTCGACAACGAGGTTATGGAACTGGACGAGGCGGCCTTCTAAAGCCTTCTTGGACCGTCTCGAACCAAATGGCCCCGGACTCTTCCCGGGGCCATTTGCATTCTCGGGCAAGCTTGTCGGATGGCCAATGTTGCGCGCGCCGTTCTGATCGCCTCGCTGTTGGCGACGACCGGGTTGACCGCGGTCCTGGGCGTCACGGACCCAAACGCACCGCTCTTCTACCCGACACGGTGGCTGCTCTGGAATCTCTTCCTCGCCTGGATTCCGGTCTTGTTCGCCGCCAGGTTCGCGGTCGTGCATCGACGTGTCTGGCTGCTGCCATTGGGCTTGGTATGGCTGGTGTTTCTACCGAATTCGCCGTACCTCGTGACCGATCTCGTACATCTGCGGTACGGCGCCAACCTCTGGCGTCATGTTCTGCAGTACGGATTCGCCGCGTGGACGGGCATCATCCTGGGCGTGGTGTCGATGCGCCTGGTGCACGAGCGCATCGAACGCGAATTCGGTCGCATCGCCGGTTGGACGACCGTCATCGTGTCTGTCGGACTGTGTGCGATCGGCGTCGTCATAGGGCGGTTCCACCGTTGGAACTCTTGGGATTTGGTGGCACAACCGGATGCGGTGGTGGCGTCGACGCTCGAATGGGTACGTTCGCCGCTGGCATACGTGCAGTCGACCGGTGTGGGGCTGGCCGTTGCGGCGTTCTTCGGGCTGGCGTACCTGACCATCTGGTCGCTTCAGGAATTGAGATACGTCACCACCGCGAGCACGCGACGGTGATGTGCCTGCGACGGCGGCAGGTCGAGCTTGGTGAATATGGCCGAGACGTGCTTCTCGACAGACCGTTCGGTGATCGAAAGATGCTGCGCCAGGCCATTGTTGGAATGGCCCTCGGCCATCAGCGCCAGCACTTCGCGTTCGCGCGGTGTGAGCCGATCCAGTGTCGACGACGTGCGTCGGCTTCCGATCAGTTGGCGCACCACCTCTGGGTCCAGTGCGGTGCCGCCGGCCGCGACCCGTCGCACCGCGCCGTCGAACTCGGCGATATCGGTCACCCGGTCCTTCAGCAGATAGCCGACGCCCTCGGGACGGCCGGCCAGCAGTTCGGTGGCATACCGCGTCTCGACCCATTGCGAGAACACCAGCACGCCGGTGTCGGGGTGCGACCGGCGCAACGACACCGCTGCCACCAAGCCTTCGTCGGTGAACGTCGGCGGCATCCGGATGTCGACGACGGCGACGTCCGGGTTGAATTCGCCTACCACGTCAAGCAACTCGTCGGCGTTGCCGACTTTGGCGACCACCTCGTGGCCTCGCTCGACGAGTAGCTGAGCCAGGCCGTCGCGCAGAATGGCGCTGTCCTCGGCGATGACGAGCCTGGTCATTGCTCTCCTCCCGGCGGTACGACGACGGTCACGACAGTCGGACCGCCGTCGGGACTGTTGACCTCCAATCGGCCGTCCAGCATGGCCAGCCGATCACGCAGTCCGGTCAGCCCCGACCCGTTGCCGACCTGGACACCACCGAAGCCGTCGTCCTGCACGGTGATTCGTAGTTCATGCACATCGCTGTCGACCCGGACGACGGCCTGGCTGGCGCCCGAGTGGCGCGAGACGTTGGCCAGCAGTTCTGCCACGCAGAAGTACGCCATGGTCTCCACCCCTATCGACGGCCGCACCTGCAGATCGACAGTCACGTCGACAGGGATCGGGTTGCGGGCCGCGAGCGTCTGTATCGCCGGCCCCAGACCGAGATCCAATGCGGGCGGGCGGATTCCGCGAACCAGATCACGCAGTTCCGTCAGCGTGTCCTTGGTGTTCGCCAAGGCGTCGGTGACAAGTTCGCGTGCGCGGCCCACATCGGAGGACGCCAGGTGCTCTTCGGCGCGGGCCAGCGCCATCGCCACGGTGATCAGCCGCGCCTGGGTACCGTCGTGCAGGTCGCGTTCGACACGTTGCAACGTCGCGGCAGCGTCGTCGACGACTCCGGCGCGGGCCCGTTCCAGCTGACCAACCCGTCGCTCCCGCTCGGTCGGGCCGAGCAGATTCCGGGCCAGCCACACGTGCGCCCTGCTGAGTATGAGCATCACCCAGCCCAGCAGATAGAGCGCCGCTACACCGGCCAACGCAAACAGCAGGTACGCCCACAGTGAATCGATCGGCTCGCCGATCGTGATGAACGGCTCACCTAACGCCAGCCACGCCACGGGCGAGACCACCAGCATCGCCGACGCCACCAGGCCGACGATCACGAAGTAGCCGATCGGCGTCATGAGCACCGAGTGCAGCGCGAGAAATCCCAGGCTGCGCCACCCCACCCCGTCGGTGAGGGCGGCCGCCAGCGTGTGCAACCGGCCCAACGGCCTGACGAATGGCGGCGGGGGTTCGATCGCCGTACCTGTCAGTCGGGCGAGCGACCGGTACAACCGGTTCCACGCCCGCCCGCTCATCACCACCAACGCCAACAGCGGGATGCCGACGAGCGTGACGATCAGCAGTCCTGATGCGAGCCCGGCGCCGAACAGGAAGACGACGCCGACGACCGCGAGCACGCTGATGAGTACGAAGTAGAGATAGGTCCTCCACGCCGGCTTACGCAGCGGGGTGAGCAGGGTGTGGGTCCAGTCAATTTGGATGGGGACGACGGTCGTAGTCACGCGAATCATGGTGACTCTCGTCGGCCCTCGCGATCGATCGTGGTGCCTGGCGGATATCAGGTGTGGCTAGCCGCACCCCTGCTCCACAAAAATAAGGGCGGGTTCGGGAAGGCACTTGAGGGCGTCTCATTAGTCTCGCGCCGCTGGCTTTTCACCTCTACCGCCAGCTCTTCGGATCAGCCGTTCCCGAACCCGTCGTGCGATCGATGCTACGCCCGTGATTGCGGTCACACCAGAGGAAATTTGGGCTTCATTTGTCTTTCGTTCGCAGGAGCGCGCGGGTGCGTTCACGTCCCTCAGCGGAGGGGTCGAAGGTGACGGCGGCGAACTCGTCGACGCCCGCTTTCGCCAGCTCGTCGAGGCGTTCGGAGACCGTCTGCTCGTCGCCGATGATGGCGGCGTCCTCGGGTCCGGCGTAGCCCTCGCGGTCCAACATCGCGCGGTACGACGGCAGCTGCCCGTAGATCGCGAACTCTTCGGCGGCACGGGCCCGGGCACCGGCGACGTCGTCGGTGACGCTCACGGGCAGCGAGGCGGCCACGCGCACCGCGGACTCGGCCCGGCCGGCTTCAGCGGCCGCCTCCCGCAGCGTCCGACCGACATGCTCGGCCAACGTCTTGGGTCCGGTCATCCACGTCAGCGTTCCGGCAGTGCGCCGTCCTGCAAGCCGCAGCATCTGCGGGCCTAGCGCGGCGATGTAGACCTCAGGTGCCGGCACGCCGGGAATCTGCAGCGAGCCGCGCGTCGTCCAGAATTCACCCTCGGCATCGGCGGGCTGCCCGGACAGCAGCGGCAGCAGGCCGTCGAGATACTCGCGCATCTGGCGCACCGGCTTGTCCCAGGAGACGCCCCACATCTGTTCGGTCACCATGCGATGGCTCATACCGACGCCGAGGGTGAACCGGCCACCACTGATCGCGTTGAGGGTCAGGGCTCGCTGCGCCAGCTGCGTTGGATGCTGAACCTGGATCGGGATCACGCCCGAGCCGACCTCGATGGTGTCGACCTCGCGCAGCACTGCGGCGAGCACCGTCGTCAGGTCGGGGTCGTAGGGCAGCTGGGCCAGCCAGACTCGGCGGAAGCCCTCGTCGCGCAACTCACCAAGCTGCTGCACGAAGGCGTCGACCGGTGAGCGGCCGCTGTTTTCATCGAGCAATCCGACGAGGCTGAGGCTTATCTGCATGCCCACCATCGAATCATCCGGGGGCAAAAATTAAGAGCCCCGTGTTGACGTCGGGTCGGGGGGTCAGACGCCAACACGAAGCTATCTGATGTATCGAAGGCTCCCGCGCGGCCGTTACACCGTTTCCGAGGGAATATTTCGGCTACGCCTCGAGGA
>NZ_DASSCY010000169.1:0-9676 GCF_035697385.1 Mycobacterium sp.
TTTGGCGTCGAAGTCGCCGACGATGGCGAAGCCAAGGCTCAACGGGCTCGGTGCAGTTCAGCAGATCGCGCGGGAACGCCGTGCGGCCGCGCACGCGACGGGGAGGGGATAGTCAGATGGCTAAGCACTCACCCGACGTGACCGAGTCCAGCGCCGTCGAAGCGCAAGACCTCGAATCCGCGGCAGCCGCAGCGCCACGCCACGGCTTCTTTGTTCGGCTCTACACCGGCACCGGTGCTTTCGAAGTCGTTGGGCGCCGCAAGTTTTGGTACTCGCTCAGCGGCTTGATCGTCGCCGTGGCGATCGCGAGCATCCTGATCCGCGGGTTCACGTTCGGCATCGATTTCGAGGGCGGCACCAAGGTGTCGTTGCCGGTCGCCGGCGCGCAAGGCAACGTCAGCACTGAGCAGGTCGAGAGCGTGTTCACCGAGACGATCGGCAAGCCACCGGAGTCGGTGGTGATCGTCGGCAGTGGCGACTCGGCCACGGCCCAGATTCGGTCCGAGACGCTGACCAACGAAGAGACGGAGCGACTGCGCACCGCGCTGTTCGACGCTTTTTCACCAAAGGGCAGCGACGGCCAGCCCAACAAGCAGGCGATCAGCGACTCGGCGGTCTCCGAGACGTGGGGCGGTCAGATCACCCAGAAGGCGCTCATCGCGCTGGTGGTGTTCCTGCTGCTGGCCGCCATTTACATCACGGTGCGCTACGAGCGGTACATGGCGCTCTCGGCGTTGGCGACGCTGGTATTCGACTTGGTCACCACGGCGGGCGTGTACTCCCTGGTCGGGTTCGAGGTCACGCCTGCGACAGTGATCGGCCTGCTGACGATTCTCGGCTTTTCGCTGTACGACACCATCGTCGTGTTCGACAAGGTCGAGGAGAACACCGACGGCTTCGAACACACCACGCGTAGGACGTTCGCCGAGCAGGCCAACCTCGCTATCAACCAGACGTTCATGCGGTCGATCAACACCAGCCTGATCTCGGTGCTGCCGATCGTCGCGCTGATGGTGATCGCGGTCTGGCTGCTCGGTGTCGGGACGCTGATGGACCTGGCGCTCGTCCAGCTGGTCGGCGTGATCGTCGGCACCTACTCGTCGATCTTCTTCGCCACCCCGCTGCTGGTCACCCTGCGCGAGCGCACCGACAAGGTGCGCACCCACACGCGAAGGGTGCTCAACCGCCGCAAACCGGCTGCCACGAAGACCGCCGAACCCGCAGAGGACGCCGAGCCCGAGGCGGTCGGCGCCGCCTCGCGGGTCAGCACGCCCGCGCCCGCCGACAAGCCCGCGCCCGGCGCGCGGCCTGTGCGGCCGACGAGTAGCAAGACTGGACGACCGTCGGGTAAGCGGAACACCCGGCGGCGGTAGGTCGATGACTCGCCGAAGGGCAACCGTCCTGGCGGCCGTGCTGTCATTGGCCGCTGGGCTGGGCCTTTCGGCCTGTTCGGACGGTGCCGCGGACTCCATCGACTACGCGGTCGACGGCACGCTGATCACGTACAACACGAACACCGTCGCCGGCGCAGCGTCGGGTGGGCCGCAGGCGTTCGCCCGGGTGCTCACCGGGTTCAACTATCACGGACCCGACGGCCAGATCGTGGGCGACCACGACTTCGGCACGATCTCGGTGGTCGGGCGGGCGCCGCTGGTGCTCGACTACGAGATCAAAGCCAGCGCGGTGTACTCCGACGGCAAGCCCATCACCTGTGACGACTTGGTATTGGCGTGGGCGTCGCAGTCGGGGCGGTTCCCCGGTTTCGACGCCGCCAACCGGGGCGGGTACAGCGACATCGCCTCGGTCGACTGCGCGCCGGGACAGAAGAAGGCGCGGGTGTCGTTCGCGGTGGACCGCGGATTCGTCGACTTCGGCCAGCTGTTCGCGGCGACGTCGATGATGCCTTCGCACGTGATCGCCGACGGACTCGGCCTCGGGGATGGGGGCGTCACCACCGCCATCCTCAACAACGACGGCCCGACGATCGAGCGCATCGTCCAGGTGTGGAACAACACCTGGAACCTGACCGGCGATCTGGACCTCAAGAAGTTTCCGTCGTCGGGGCCCTACAAGCTTGACTCGGTGACCAAGGACGGCGCCGTCGTCCTCGTCGCGAACGACAAGTGGTGGGGCGCCAAGCCCCTCACCAACAAGATCACCGTGTGGCCGCGCGGCGCCGACATCCAGGACCGCGTCAATCAGGGTTCCTACGACGTGGTCGATATCGCCAGTGGTTCGTCGGGGACGCTGAACCTGCCCGATGACTATGTGCGTACCGACACTCCATCGGCGGGCATCGAGCAACTCATCTTCAACCCGCAGGGACCGATGGCCGGGCCGCCGGCGCGGCGGGCACTGGCTCTGTGCACCCCGCGGGACCTGATCGCGCGCAACGCCCAGGTGCCGATCGCCAACGCGCGGCTCAACCCGGCTGCCGAGGATGCGCTCAGTCCGGCGGAGGTCACCGTCGAGGCCGGCCAGTTCACCGTTGCCAATCCCGACGCCGCCCGCGCGTCGATCAACAACCAGCCGCTGAGGGTGCGGATGGGGTATCAGCGCCCGAATGCCCGGCTGGCCGCGATCGTCGGCACGATCGCCAAGGCCTGCGCGCCTGCCGGAATCACTGTGCAGGACGCCGCCACCGATACCACCGGCCCACTGTCATTGCGCAACAACGAGATTGACGTGCTGATCGCCAGTACCGGAGGTGCGGCTGGCAGCGGTTCCACCGGCGCGTCGGTGATGGACGCCTACGACCTGCACACCGGCAACGGCAACAACTTGTCCGGCTACTCCAACGAGCGCATTGACGGCATCATTGCGACGATGGCGGTGACGTCCGATCCCAAGGAACTATCCCGGCTTCTCAGCGAAGGCGCCCCGATCCTGTGGGCCGACATGCCGACGCTGCCGCTCTACCGTCAGCAGCGGACATTGCTGGCGTCGAAGAAGATGTATGCCGTGGATAGCAATCCGACTCGATGGGGCGCGGGATGGAACATGGACCGCTGGGTGATGAGCGAGTGAGCGATATCAGTTCGCTCATCGCATCGCTGACGCGTGAGGTGCCGGACTTTCCCGAACCGGGGATCCAGTTCAAGGACCTCACCCCGCTGCTGGCCGACGCCGAGGGCCTTGCCGCCGTCACCGACGCGCTCGCCGAGATCGCCAAGGGAGCCGACCTGGTCGCCGGCATCGACGCCCGTGGCTTCCTGCTGGGCGCCGCCGTCGCGATCAAGCTGCAGACCGGCGTGCTGGCGGTCCGCAAGGGCGGCAAACTGCCACCGCCGGTGCACAGTGAGACCTACAACCTCGAGTACGGCACCGCGACGCTGGAGATCCCGGCCGACGGCATCGACCTCGCCGGACGATCGATCATGATCATCGACGACGTGCTGGCCACCGGCGGGACAGTCGCGGCGGCAGTTGGGCTGCTGCGGCACGCCGGCGCGACGGTCACCGGCGCCGCGGTAGTGCTGGAGTTGGCCGCGCTTGACGGCCGCGACGTGCTCAAACCGCTACCGGTCAGCAGCTTGCACACGGTCTGAGCGATATCCTCGAAGTCTGAGCCCTAGCGAGGGTGAGGAGCGCTTGCGCGATGTGGGCCCCCGCCCAAAGGGCAGGGGACAGACCTGGAGGTGACCATGGCTGACGATCCCGGCACGGGACCGGCCGTGCAGGCGCCTCCGGCGGGGGCCTCGATTCCCGAAACTCAGCCGCTGGAGATCCCGAAGACCTCGACGAGCGCATCGCGGCGGGTGCGGGCCCGCCTCGCCCGCCGGATGACGGCCCAGCGCAGCACCATCAATCCGGTGCTCGAGCCGCTGGTCGCGGTGCACCGCGAGATTTTCCCGAAGGCCGACGTGGCGCTGCTGCAACGAGCGTATGAGGTGGCCGAGCAGCGCCACGCCGACCAGTTGCGCCGCTCGGGTGACCCGTACATCACCCATCCGCTTGCGGTCGCCAACATCCTGGCCGAGCTGGGCATGGACACCACGACTCTGGTTGCCGCGCTGCTGCACGACACGGTCGAAGACACCGGCTACACGATGGAGGCGCTCGCCGCCGACTTCGGCGATGAGGTCGCGCATCTCGTCGACGGCGTGACGAAGCTGGACAAGGTGGCGCTGGGCACCGCGGCAGACGCCGAGACGATCCGCAAGATGATCATCGCGATGGGCCGCGACGGACGGGTGCTGGTGATCAAGGTCGCCGACCGGTTGCACAACATGCGAACCATGCGCTTCCTGCCCCCTGAGAAGCAGGCGCGCAAGGCCCGTGAGACGCTGGAAGTCATTGCGCCGCTTGCGCATCGGCTGGGAATGGCGACCGTCAAGTGGGAACTCGAAGACCTGTCGTTTGCGATCCTGCACCCGAAGAAGTACGAGGAGATCGTGCGGCTGGTCGCCGACAGGGCGCCGTCGCGCGACACCTATCTGGCGAAGGTGCGCGCCGAGATCACCGCCACGCTGAACGCGTCGAAGATCAACGCTGTGGTGGAGGGCCGCCCGAAGCACTACTGGTCGATCTATCAGAAGATGATCGTCAAAGGCCGCGACTTCGACGACATCCACGACCTGGTCGGCGTGCGCATCCTGTGTGACGAGATCCGCGACTGTTATGCCGCTGTGGGCGTTGTGCATTCGCTGTGGCAGCCAATGGCCGGCCGGTTCAAGGACTACATCGCGCAGCCGCGGTTCGGCGTGTACCAGTCGCTGCACACCACCGTCGTCGGGCCAGAGGGCAAACCGCTGGAAGTGCAGATCCGCACCAGCGACATGCACCGCACCGCCGAGTACGGTATCGCCGCGCACTGGCGCTACAAGGAGGCCAAGGGACGCAACGGTGTTCCGCATCCGCACGCCGCGGCCGAGATCGACGACATGGCGTGGATGCGACAGCTGCTGGACTGGCAGCGGGAGGCCGCCGACCCCGACGACTTCTTGGAGTCGCTGCGCTACGACCTCGCGGTGCAAGAGATCTTCGTGTTCACGCCGAAGGGCGATGTGATCACGCTGCCGACAGGGTCCACGCCGGTGGACTTCGCCTACGCGGTGCACACCGAGGTCGGTCACCGATGCATCGGCGCCCGGGTCAACGGCCGGCTGGTCGCGCTGGAACGCAAGCTCGAAAACGGCGACCAGGTCGAGGTTTTCACATCGAAGGCACTCAACGCCGGCCCGTCACGGGACTGGCAGACCTTCGTGGTGTCGCCCCGGGCCAAGGCCAAGATCCGGCAGTGGTTCGCCAAGGAGCGCCGCGAGGAGGCGCTGGAGTCCGGTAAAGACGCGATCTCGCGTGAGGTGCGCCGTGGCGGACTTCCGTTGCAGCGCTTGATGAATGCCAATTCGATGGCGGCGCTCGCCCGTGAACTGCGTTACGCCGATGTGTCGGCGTTGTACACCGCGGTCGGCGAGGGTCACGTGTCGGCGCGCCATGTGGTGCAGCGGTTGGTGGCTCAGCTCGGCGGTGACGACGAGGCGACCGACGAGCTGGCTGAGCGCGCCACCCCTGCGACGATGCCGGTGCGTCAACGGACCACCGACGATGTCGGCGTCGCGGTGCCCGGCGCACCCGGCGTGCTGACCAAGCTGGCCAAGTGCTGCACGCCGGTGCCGGGCGACAACATCATGGGCTTCGTCACCCGCGGCGGCGGCGTGAGTGTGCACCGCACCGACTGCACCAACGCGACATCGCTGCAGGAGCAGGCGGAGCGGATCATCGACGTGCAGTGGGCGCCGTCGCCGTCGTCGGTGTTCCTGGTGGCCATCCAGGTGGAAGCGCTGGACCGGCATCGGTTGCTCTCGGACGTCACCAGGGTGCTGGCCGACGAGAAGGTCAACATCCTGTCGGCATCGGTCACCACCTCGAATGACCGAGTGGCGATCAGCCGGTTCACCTTCGAGATGGGCGACCCCAAGCATCTGGGCCATGTGCTCAACGTGGTCCGCAATGTTGAAGGTGTCTACGACGTCTACCGCGTGACATCTGCGGCCTGAGGCCGCCCAACGGTCGGGCTACGTACGCCGCACCAGGTACACCACCACGCCGACTACCAACGCAAGGCCGAGTCCTACTGCGATTGCCGCCGCCCGCAATATCTTGGAAAATGTTGTCGCCGGGAGCATTTCGTCTGCTGACGACTCGAACGACAGGGACGCCGGCGATGAGCCGCGGTTGAGTGCATCGACCAGTTCCCGCGCGGAATCGGCGGTGAAGTCGCCGGTGATCTGGGTACGACCGCTGGGGATGGCTTCCTGTATCTCCGGAGCGCTGACGACCTGGGTGTCGACGGCGATGGCCGTCTGAGTGCCGACGTTTGCCGAGGTGAAGTCCGCCCAGGTGCGCTCGGCGTCGTCATTGAATTCCAAGTCGACGACGTGCTGCCCGCGTCCGGAATCGAAGCCGGTAGTGGCGTTCTGGACGTCGTCGCCACCGAGGATCGACTTGTCCAGCAGGTACACGGTCTGTCCGTCGGTCGAGCAAGTGATCAGCGGAAGGTTGGGGTCGTCGTGGCCGGCCAGCACATCGTCCTCGCCGCAACGCGTGGACTGAAACTGCATGGCCAGGGCTTGAAAGGTCTGAGCTGTGCTCTGTCGGAGTTCTTTCTCGTAGGCGATGAGCTCTGCCGGGCCGCTGCCGCCCCCCGTCGCCGGCACGGGAGGTGCACCTGGCGGCGGTGGCGCCGACGGATCCTCGACAGCCATGGTGTGGATCACCGGGCGGACGTACAGCGTTTTCGTTTCCCTTGACCCGAACATGGTGCGCAGGGCGTCGCTATCGAGATCGCGGCCTCCGAACGTGGCGACCACGTTGCTGCCCTGCGCCGCAATCTCGGCGTCGGAGACACCCCGTTCGGCCAGGCGTGCTTCGACGTCGTCCAGCGCCTGCGTCATGACATCCGGAGGTGGCGGTGAGCCGTCCCGCGTCTGCGTCGCAAATATCACCCGAGTGCCTTCACTACCTGTCCAGATGTCTTTGGTGAGGAACACCGCCAGCAGGTATCCGAGGACGAGCACGGCCAGCAGCAGCATCACCACAAGACGGGTCGAGGCAGTCAGGCCGTTGCGCGGCGGGGGAATGCTGGGCGGGACGGCTGGCTGTGGCACGGGGTTTGACACCGACTTCTCCTCACCACGGGGATCACGGGAGTGCTTGGGGTGCGATACCAACGATATAAGCCGACGGGAGCAGTGCCGCATGGCGGTTGTTCAGGCCGCCGCGCTGATCAATCGGGTCGGATCTTGTCCGGTGTCGTGTGACTGATTTGCGCGGACAAAGACCTACTGCCACTTTGCCAGTTCTGCAATACTGCTGCGATGCGCACTGCCTTGGTGATCCTTGTTGCTTCGCTGGCCACGTTGCTGGCGGGTTGTAGTTCCACAATCAAACCGGAGGGGGCGGCGCAGTCGGTGGTCAACCTCGTCAAGGAACAGACTGGCTTCGAGCCCAAAGACGTCGAATGCCCGGACGGTGTCGAGGCGAAGGAGGGCACCGAGTTCGAATGCAAGTTCACCGGTCCCGACGGCGACTACATCGCGAGCATGAAGGTCACCAAGGTCGAGGGTGACGACGTGGAGTTCTACATCCAGACCAAGCAGACAGAGGGCTGATTGCTCTAATCGCGAGCAGCTGTAGGGGCGGCTGCGGCCAGCTACGCCGTGGTCTGTACCCACCGATGACCGACGTCGGCAAATCGTGGATCTGTTTAGCCCCGGTTAATGCGCGCGAGGGCCTGGTTCTTTTCAGCCATTCCGTCAGTGAGGTAGTCGAATGTGTTGAGTGCGGATTTAACGATCCGGTGGCGTAGCCAGTCGCCGACTGGGGAGGTATCGGGGTAGCGGTAGAGTTGCCGCGCCCACCCTGGGAGTAGGTCTTGGGCTGCCCATTCGAGAATCTGCCAGAGGGGTCGGGCAACAGCGGGCATCGGCAAGCCTTCGAAGACTGCCAGGGTGGCCAGGGTGTGTTGGGTGAGCGCCAGCCGTGGTGCTGTGGCGTTGAGGTACTCCTCGACTCCGGCCCTCGTGTCGGGCAGATCGGCGGCTCCCAGCCCCTGGGCGATGCGTGCCCATTGGCTGAAGTATTCGTCGGCGCGCCCGGGTCCCAGTGGGCGGGGATGGTATTTGAGGTGGGCGCTGAAGGCCCCCAATGCGAGTGTGGCGTAGGCGAAGCGCATCGCGTCGGGGTCGTCTGCTTCATAGGGCTGGCCATTGGGCAGCGTCCCCACGACGGTCTTGTGCATCGCTGAGACGATCTTGCAGGCCCGCTCCGCCGTGGCGGTCGACCCGAAGGTGCACGCGCTGACGAAGGACCCAGATCTCCCGAACCTCGCCCGCAACACGTCCCAACTAGGCTCTCCGCGATAGATCACCGAGTGCTCAACTCCCGCCGCAGCGAAGAACGGATGCAGCGGCTCCATGTACAGACCCGCCCACCCGCCGAGGGCGACCGAGACATGGCTGTGGACATACCAGATCGCGGAGTCGGGTCCGAACCATCCGGGATCACCCGCCGGTTCGTCATACACCATGCCCTTTTGCGTATCAGCGCGGAACACCGCGTCACTCAACCGGTTCGCCTGCGCCTTCAGGTAGCTCTCGAACAGCACCATTTGCTCCATTCAGCGGCGCATCCCAAATACGACCTATCGCTCGCTTTACCGAACGCTATACGAGCGATGAGTCGCATACAAGAGGTGCTGTGCGGCACAATCGCTGACATATGAGCCGTCAGTCAGCACCGGTACGCAGCGCACCTCGACAGGCGCGGTCGCGTGCGATGGTCGACCGGATCATCGACGCCTGCGAGCAGGTTCTCATCGCCGACGGGTACGCCGCTGCCTCGACCAACCGCATCGCCGAGCGCGCCGGAATCAGCAAGGGGTCGCTCTACCAGTATTTCCCCGATAAGGACGCGGTCATATTGGCGGTGTTGGTCCGATTCATCAACAACGCCGCCGCCGACGCCTTGCCGCTGCTGACAAACGCCTTCGACCTACCCCCTCGGCAGATGCTCGAACTCGCCGTCACCACCATGCTGCAGATCGAACAAGCCCACCGCGAACTGTTGCGCATCATCGTTGAACAGACGCCCAGGCTGCACGGATTCGACAAAACGCAAGAACTCACCGACGCATTGGTCGCCGTCGCCTGCCAATATGCCCAGGCCCACCAAAGCGAGTTCCGGCCCGACCTCGACCTACCCGCCACCATGTGGCTCGTCGTCGAAACAGCCCTACGCGTGTCATTCCAGTACGTGCTGCAGCCCAAACCCCGTATGTCCCAACAGCAATTCAGCGCCGCCTTGGTCGACATGGCCGCCCGATACTGCCTAACCTGACCCGACCTTAAAGAGCGTTGGAGGATCACGCCTTTCGGGCCTGCCTGGCCGCGTTGAAAATTCAAGAGGAATGCCAACGGTGGGCAACGGAGATTCAGCAACGTGACGATGTCGTGGTGCAACTGCGGGTCGGGCTCAATTCGGGCCAGGTGATCGCAGGCGAAATTGGCTCGAGCAACCTGGGTTACACCACCATCGGTGAGCAGGTCGGGTTGGCCCAGCGGATGGAGTCCGCCGGGAGGGGCCGTGGCGGCTACCTGTACGCCTGCTGCTGGCACGCGCGTACGCCGCGCTTGGCCGCGCCAGCGAAGGCGAACGCGTGTTGGCCAAAGCCGCC
>NZ_DASSCY010000170.1:0-6242 GCF_035697385.1 Mycobacterium sp.
CGCAACAACAGGAGCCACCCAAGCCGCCGCCACCCCCACCGCCCACGCCGACGCCGACGCCTGAGCCCGGCTGGGAACCGGCGCCGGCCGAGGGGGAGTGGATTCCCGCGGGAGCGCCAGGCAGCAACTGGGTTTCGCCCGCTGCGGAGAACGGCTCCTCGAGCGAGTACGTCGGACGACGACGGGCCCCCGAGCCGGCGATGCAGGCTCCGCCTGTCGACGTTCACCGCGGCCGCCACTCCGCACCGCCGGAAGCCGCCGATCCGGGTCGGCCGCCTGCTCCGCCCACACTGGCCACCGAGTCCGCGGGCCCGCCACCACACCCGGAGCCGGAGCCCCCGCGACCAGAGCCCCCGACCGCGCCCCCCGCGCCGCGGCATCGCAGTGCCGAGGACACGGCGACCACCGGTGGCCAGTCGGTGGCCGAGCTGCTGGCCAGGTTCCAGGCCACTCCGACCGGGGGCGGCCGTCGCCGTCGCCGCGAGGAATGAGATAACCTCTTACCGACCGTCCGGTACCCGCACCGCAGGACCGGAACGAACAATTCTCTGACATTCAGCGAGGTCGTCTGCATGGGGACCCCCGACGGATTCCGTCCGGCGCGGCTCACGATCGGCATCATTTCCGCTGGTCGGGTGGGCACCGCGCTCGGTGTCGCATTGGAACGTGCCGAGCACGTCGTGGTCGCGTGCAGCGCCATATCGCACGAATCGCGACAGCGCGCGCAGCGCCGACTGCCCGACACCGCCGTGCTGCCCGTCGACGAGGTGGCAGGCCGCGTTGAGTTGCTGCTGCTGGCGGTTCCCGACGCCGAACTGCCTGCGCTCGTGTCGGGCCTTGCGGCCACCGATGCCGTGCGGCCGGGCACGATCGTCGTGCACACCTCCGGCGCCAACGGCGTCGCCGTGCTGGCTCCCCTGACCGAGCGTGGGTGTATCCCGCTCGCGATCCATCCCGCGATGACCTTCACGGGCACCGACGAGGACATCGATCGGCTGCCCGGTGCGTGCTTCGGGATCACCGCGGCCGACGAGGTCGGCTATGCGATCGCGCAGTCTCTGGTGCTGGAGATCGGCGGCGAGCCGTTCCGCGTCCGCGAGGACGCCCGCACTCTCTATCACGCGGCGTTGGCGCATGCCAGCAATCACGTTGTCACTGTGGTACTCGACGCCGTCGAGGCGCTGAGGGCCGCGTTGTGGGGTCAGGAGTTGCTTGGCCAGGAACTGGTCGGCGACGCGCCAGGAGGGATTGCCGAGCGTGTGATCGGTCCGCTGGCGCGCGCGTCGCTGGAGAATGCGCTGCAGCGCGGACAGGCGGCACTGACCGGCCCGGTGGCCCGCGGCGACGCGGCAGCGGTTGCAGGGCATCTGCGTGCGGTGGCCGAGGTGGATCCCCAACTGGCACAGGCGTATCGGGCCAATTCGCTGCGCACCGCCCAGCGCGCACATGCGCCAGGCGACGTGTTCGCGGTGCTCGCCGATGGGCCCACGCGTCAGCTGGGGACTGGGCAGCTATGACCATGCGCAAGCCAAAGTTCACCGGCGGCGAGCTCAACGTTTATCCGAGCCCACGCGACGTCTCCGATGTCACAAGGGCGCTGCGGGCCACCGGTCGCAGAGTGATGCTGGTGCCGACGATGGGTGCCCTGCACGAAGGCCACCTCGCGCTGATCCGCGCCGCCAAGCGGGTGCAGGGCGCTGTCGTGGTGGCGTCGATCTTCGTCAACCCGTTGCAGTTCGGCGCAGGCGAGGACCTTGATGCCTATCCGCGCACGCTCGACGACGATCTTGCAGCGTTGCGGGCCGAAGGCGTCGAGATCGCGTTCACCCCGACCGCCTCTGACATGTACCCCGACGGCACCCGCACCTCGGTGCATCCCGGCCCGCTGGGTGAGGAACTCGAAGGTGCTTCGCGCCCAACGCATTTCGCTGGCGTACTCACCGTTGTGCTCAAGCTGCTGCAGATCGTGCGGCCGGACCGCGCGTTCTTCGGTGAGAAGGACTACCAGCAGCTGGTGCTGATCCGGCAAATGGTGACCGACCTCAACGTCGACGTGCAGATCGTGGGCGTGCCGATCGTGCGGGAGGCCGACGGGCTGGCGATGTCGTCGCGCAACCGCTATCTGGACGACGTGGAACGCGAGCAGGCAGGCGCGCTGTCGGCCGCGCTGCTGGCGGGGATGTACGCGGCCTCGGGTGGTACGGCGGCCGCGCTCGACGCCGCGCGTGCGGTTCTCGATGAGGTGCCCGTGATCGACGTCGACTACCTGCAGGTGCGCGACCCGATGCTCGGTCCGCCCCCGCCAGAGGGCGCAGGTCGAATACTGATCGCCGCGCGGCTGGGCACGACGCGGCTGCTGGACAACATCGCCATTGACATCGGAGCAGCGGCAGGCATCGACGGTCATCCCGGGGTCGCTTCCGCCGAAAATCACGAATTGCCTTGGAGGAATTGATGTTACGAACGATGCTGAAATCGAAGATCCATCGCGCCACTGTCACGCAGGCAGACCTGCACTACGTCGGCTCGGTGACCATCGACGCAGACCTGATGGACGCCGCCGATCTGCTCGAGGGCGAGCAGGTCACCATCGTCGACATCGAGAACGGCGCCCGGTTGGTCACCTACGCCATCACCGGTGAGCGCGGCAGCGGTGTGATCGGTATCAACGGGGCGGCGGCGCACCTTGTGCACCCGGGCGACCTGGTGATCCTGATCGCCTACGGCACGATGGAGGACGCCGAGGCCCGCACCTATCAGCCTCGAGTGGTGTTCGTCGACGCCGACAACAAGCAGATCGATCTTGGCGAGCACGCCCACGACCCCGCATACGTGCCGGCCGATGTGGCCGAGCTGATGTCGCCGCGATAAACGTGCTTCTCGCGATCGACGTCCGCAACACCCACACCGTGGTCGGGTTGATCTCGGGCTCTGGGGAGCACGCGAAAGTGGTGCAGCACTGGCGGATTCGCACCGAACCCGAGGTAACGGCCGACGAGCTGGCGCTGACCATCGATGGCCTCATTGGTGACGACTCCGAGCGGCTGACCGGTGCGACCGGGCTGGCCACCGTACCGTCGGTGCTTCACGAACTGCGGGAGATGCTCGGCCAGTACTGGCCGTCGGTGCCGCATGTGCTCATCGAGCCGGGCGTGCGAACCGGCATCCCCCTGCTGGTCGACAATCCCAAGGAGGTGGGTGCCGACCGCATCGTCAACTGCCTTGCGGCTTATCAGAAGTACGGCACGGCGGCCATCGTCGTCGACTTCGGATCGTCGATTTGCGTCGACGTGGTATCGGCCAAGGGCGAATTCCTTGGCGGCGCAATAGCTCCCGGCGTGGAGGTGTCCTCGGATGCAGCCGCGGCGCGGTCGGCGGCACTGCGCCGTGTAGAGCTGGCCAGGCCGCGGTCGGTGATCGGCAAGAACACCGTCGAGTGCATGCAGGCCGGCGCGATATTCGGATTCGCGGGACTGGTAGACGGATTGGTGCGGCGTATCCGCGAGGACGTCGACGGCTTCGCAGGCAGCGACGTCGCGGTGGTGGCCACCGGGCACACCGCCCCGCTGCTGCTACCCGATATGCGCACCGTCGAGCACTACGACGAGCACCTCACCCTCGACGGCCTGAGGCTGGTTTTCGAACGCAATCGCGACAGCCAGCGCGGCAGGCTCAAGCAGGCCCGCTAAGGTGTTTGCGATCGCAATGTGAGCGAACAGCGTTCTTCGTGATAACCGAACGCGCAATGAATCATTGGCTCACACTGGCGGCATGGGGCTAATGGGAGGGACATTGCTGTGAGTGCTGTCGAGCCGTTGGATCCTGGGCGGATACTTGAGCTGGGGTTGGCATTCTGGTCGTCGAAGACGCTGTTGAGCGCGGTTGAACTAGGGGTGTTCACCGAGCTTGCCAAGGGCCCGCTGACAGCGGAAGAACTGCGGCAGCGGATCGGGATTCATGAGCGGGCCGCGCGTGACTTCTTCGATAGTCTCGTCGCCCTTCGCATGCTCGAGCGCGACGGTGACGTGTACTCCAACGCTGCGGAGGCCGACGCGTTTCTCGACAAGGCGAAACCGTCGTACACCGGCGGCCTGCTCGAGATGGCCAACAACCGCCTGTACGCGTTCTGGGGAAACCTGACGGAAGGCCTGCGCACCGGTGAGCCGCAGAACGAGGCGAGGTCGGACGAGGACTTCTTCGGAATTCTCTATTCGGACCCCGCGAAACTGCGCGAATTCGCACAAGCGATGACCGCGGTCAGCATGGGGTCGGCATTGGCGATCGCAGAGAAGTTTCCGTGGCAGAAGTACAAGACATTCATGGACATCGGGACTGCACAGGGCAACGTGCCGGTCCAGGTGGCGCTAAAGCATCCGCATCTGACGGGCGGTGGTACCGACCTGTCCCCGCTTGAACCGGTGACTACCGAATACATTGCCGCCAACGGCTTATCGGACAGACTGCGATTTCAAGCACACGACTTCTTCGCCGAGCCGTTTCCCAACGCCGATGTGTTGATCATGGGCCACATACTTCACGACTGGGACCTGACCGAAAAGAAGATGTTGATCAACAAGGCGTATGACGCACTTCCCGATGGTGGCGCGCTGATCGCCTACGACGCGATCATCGACGATGACCGGCGAGAGAACATTTACGGCCTGACTATGAGCCTCAACATGCTGATCGAGACGCCCGGCGGTTTCGACTACACGGGCGCGGACTGCCGCGGATGGATGGCCGAGATCGGCTTCAGCGACAGCTACGTCGAGCCGCTGACGGGCGGCGAATCGATGGTCGTCGGCATCAAATAGGCCCACTAGAAAAACGTGCGAATCAAGTCGACGACCCGGTCACCGTCGTCGAGCACCGGGATCAACAGCCACTTGTCGAACACCGTGCACGGGTGCGAGATGCCGAAGCCCAGCCACGCTCCCACGTCGAGGTGGTCCGCACCGCCGAGCCGCAAATACGCGTGCTGATCGTTGAGCTTGGTGACGACGCTGTCGGCGAGCCCGAGCGGCACTGGCAGATCCTGGTCGAACGACACGTCGCGACGGCCCATCGTCAGCACCGCCAACTCGGGCTCCGGACGCGACACCACCTGTGCCCACACCTGCAGGGCCGGCAGGAACGCCAGCGGTGACGTCCTGGCGTAGAGGCCGTGGTCGTGGGTCAGATATGCCCCGCTGCGAACAATGGTGCGCACTGACAACCCCGTCGGCCAGTCGCCGGTCAACACGTCGGCCACCACGTCGAAGTACGTGCTGCCCCCGGCGGTCGCGATGACGCGGTCCGTCTCGAACAGCGCGGCCAGGCGTACGACGGCCGCACGCATCTCCAACAGATACGACGTCACATTCGCGACTGCCTCCGGTCCGACGTCATGTCCGAGCGCGGCCTCATAGCCCGCGACACCAACCAACCGCAGTCGTGGCGATTCCGCCGCCGCGCGCGCCACCGAGTCGACGGCGTCTTTCCCGCGGCATCCGGTCCGCCCGCCGGCCATCCCGACCTCCACGCAGACATCGACGGGCCGGACTGCCCCCGCGGCCGACAACGCCTTTGTCATCAAGTCCACTCCGTGCACCGAATCCACCCAGCACGTCAGGCGGAAATCGGGATCGGCGTCCAATTCGGCTGCCAGCCAACGCAGTCCTGCCTCGTCGACCAGCTCGTTGGCCAACACCACATCGCGCACCTCGAAGGCGCGGTAGACGCGGACGTGGCTCAGCGTGGCCGCGGTAATCCCGCATGAGCCCGCATGGAGCTGGCGTGCGAACAGCTGGGGCGCCATGTGTGTCTTGCCATGCGGCGCCAGCTCCACACCGCGGTCGCGACACCAGTCAGCCATCGTGGCCAGGTTGTGCGCCAACGGGCCCGCGCGCAGCACGCAGACCGGCCCGACCGCGCCGGCCTGGAAAAGATCGGGTGCCTGCGCGCAGATTTGTGCGGGCGTGTGGCCCCACCACGCCGACGGCAGTCCCTTGAAGCGCCAGTCGATAACCTCGTCGACCACGGCGGTTAGCGCCGCCGCGCTGATGGGATCGGCCATGCGTTCATTTAAGCTGGCACGTCGTGACCTCTCCTGATCAGCCCGACACCGACTCCGACGTTCCCGAGCAGTTCCGGATCCGTCAGGGCAAGCGGGAGCGGCTGCTCACCGAGGGCCGCGACCCCTACCCCGTCGAGGTCGCCCGAACGCACACCCTTGCCGAGATCCGGCAGGCTTATCCCGACCT
>NZ_DASSCY010000171.1:0-8318 GCF_035697385.1 Mycobacterium sp.
CCATGGTTTCGGCGAACACCAGCGCTGAGCCGTCGGCTGTCGGTGTCACGCCGTTGGCGAAGTACAACCCCGGCACGACGGTCAACACCGTGCCGTCCGGGTCGCGGCGGAACAGGCTGCCGCGGGGACGCGCCTCCAACACCGCGCCCTTGAAATGCGCATAGGTGAACGCACTGGTCGACTCGGTGAAAAAGATTGTGCCGTCCGGCATTTCGGTGACGTTAGAGCAGAATTGCAGCCGCCGGCCGTCGACCTCTTCGACAAGGGTCTCCACCTTGCCGCTCGACGGGTCAAGCGCAAGCAGACCGCCAGGGCTGTTGCAGATCAACAGCCGGCCGTCGCGCGCGACCGCCAGCCCCAGCGGGCGCCCACCAGTGTCGGCGACCACCGACGGCTCGCCACCCTCCTGCGAGATCCGCACGATCCGGCCGTCGTCGACCCCGGTCCAGATCTGGCCGTCACCGTCGACCACCACGTCTTCCGGCGCGTTGCCCGGAACGGGAACGACAGTCAGCTCGGCGGGTCCGAACTCCGGCAGCGGATCGACGGACGGCGGCTGCCACCGGACAGGGTCGACCGGCGGTTTGGGCTGGGCACTCACCGGCCCGAGGTTAGCGCGGGGCTTAGAGCCGCCGGCTCGCTTCGCTCAGCACGCCGTGCAGAATCTCGTAGATCGCGTCGAATTCCTTCTGCCCGCTGATCAACGGCGGCGCGAGCTGAACGACTGGGTCACCACGATCATCGGCGCGGCAGTACAGGCCGGCCTCGAAGATCGCGGGGGTCAGGAAGCCGCGCAGCAGCCGCTCGGATTCCTCGTCGTTGAAGGTTTCCTTGGTGGCCTTGTCCTTGACCAGCTCGATGCCGTAGAAGAACCCTTCACCGCGGACATCGCCGACGATCGGCAGGTCATAGAGTTGTTCGAGCGTCGACCGGAATGCAGGCGCCATCTCCTTGACGTGGTCGTTGATGCCCTCACGCTCGAAGATGTCGAGGTTGGCCAGCGCCACCGCCGACGACACCGGATGGCCGCCGAACGTGTAGCCGTGCCCGAACGTCGTCTTGCCGTCGTTGAACGGCTCGAAGAGCCGATCGCTGGCGATCATCGCGCCGATAGGCGAGTAGCCCGACGTCAACCCCTTCGCACAGGTGATGATGTCCGGCACGTAACCGAAGTCGTCGCAGGCGAACATCGAGCCGATCCGGCCGTAGGCGCAGATCACCTCGTCGGACACCAGCAACACGTCGTACTCGTCGCAGATTTCGCGGACCCGCTCGAAATACCCTGGGGGCGGCGGGAAGCAGCCGCCGGCGTTCTGCACCGGCTCGAGGAAGACGGCGGCGACGGTGTCGGGACCCTCGAACTCGATGGCCTCGGCGATGCGATCGGCGCAGTACTGGCCGAACGCCTTGATGTCGTGCTCGAAGGGCGCGGGTGCCCGGTAGAAGTTGGTGTTCGGTGCCCGGAAGCCACCCGGTGTGAGCGGTTCGAACGGCGCCTTGAACACGGGCAGGCCGGTGATGGCCAATGCGCCCTGCGGCGTGCCGTGATAGGCGATGGAACGCGAAACCACCTTGTACTTACCGGGTTTCCCGGTGAGCTTGAAGTAGTTCTTGGCCAGCTTCCACGCGGATTCGACGGCCTCGCCGCCGCCGGTGGTGAAGAACACCCGGTTCAGGTCACCTGGCGCATAGCCCGCGATCCGCTCCGCGAGCTCGATCGCCGGAGGTGTCGCATAGGACCACAACGGGAAGAACGCCAGCTGCTCGGCCTGCTTGGCCGCGGCCTCCGCGAGCTCCTTGCGACCGTGGCCGACCTGCACCACGAAAAGGCCGCTCAATCCGTCGATGTAGCTCTTGCCCTTGTCGTCCCAGATGGTGACGCCTTCGCCGCGAGTGATGATCGGCGGCGTGATGCCTTGACCGTGACGCGCGAAATGACCCCACAGGTGGCGGTTGGCTTTTGCGCCCAGGTCGGTCGAAACTTCTTGTGTGATATCGGTAGTCGTCATCTTGTACCCCAATTGTATTGCTGTTTAACGAGTCTCAGGTAAACAAGTGTCTCGGTGGATATCACCCCAGGAAGCGCGCGGATTTGAGTGTTGAGCAGGTCGAGTAGGTCGTCGTCGTCCTCGCAAACCACTTCGACGATCGCGTCGAAGGAGCCTGCCGTGAGCACGACGTAGTCAACGGCGGGGATGGCGGCCAGCTTCTCGGCCACCCTGGTGGTGTCGCCGGTGCAGCGGATGCCGATCATGGCCTGGCGGGCGAAGCCCAGCTGCATGGGATCGGTGACAGCGACGATCTGCATGACGCCGGCGTCGACCATACGCTGGACCCGTTGACGCACCGCGGCCTCGGACAGCCCGACCGCCTTGCCGATGCCTGCGTACGACCGGCGGCCGTCCTGCTGCAACTTCTCGATAATCTGCTTCGACAAGTCGTCAAGCTGGAACGCCGCGCCGGGTCTAGACGTGTTGACACGGAGCGAGATGGGCTGGATGTGCGGAGCACCCCCGTTGGCCATGCCTGTGATTGTGCACGGAATCCGTCGTTACAAGCAACCACAGCCATGAAATCACTCGTTCGGAGGCGGTGCCGACGCGGGAATGCGTAGCCGCGTCCATCGGCTTCGGTTAGCGTTGGCGTATGAGTGTGGCGGTTTCCACCAGCGTGGCAGGCAGCTGGATCGACGGCGCCCCGGTAAGCACCGGCGGCGGCCTGCATCGGGTCGTCAATCCCGCGACCGGCGAGGCCGTCGCGGATTATGCGCTGGCAGCACCCTCCGACGTCGACAAGGCGGTGGCGTCTGCGCGCGCGGCGTTACGTGGCTGGGCGAATGCGACGCCGGCCGAACGCTCGGCGGTGCTGGCCAAGCTCGCGGTGCTGGCCGGCGAGCGCGCCGACGAGCTGGTCGCCGAGGAGGTCAGCCAGACCGGTAAGCCGGTGCGGTTGGCCGCCGAGTTCGACGTGCCAGGCAGCATCGACAACATCGACTTCTTCGCAGGCGCGGCCCGCCACCTCGAGGGCAAGGCCACCGCGGAGTACTCCGGCGACCACACGTCGAGCATCCGGCGCGAGGCCGTCGGCGTCGTCGCAACCATCACCCCGTGGAACTACCCGCTACAGATGGCGGTCTGGAAAGTGTTGCCCGCCTTGGCCGCCGGCTGCACCGTCGTGATCAAACCGTGCGAGCTGACCCCGTTGACGACGCTGACGCTGGCCCGCCTGGCCAGCGAGGCAGGGCTGCCCGACGGGGTGTTCAACGTCGTCACCGGCCTAGGCGCCGATGTCGGCACGGCGCTGGCAGGACACCGTGACGTCGACGTGGTGACGTTCACCGGGTCGACGGCGGTCGGCCGCAAGGTAATGGCCGCCGCCGCCGTGCACGGCCATCGCACCCAGCTCGATCTCGGCGGCAAGGCGCCGGTCGTGGTGTTCGACGACGCCGATCTCGACGCGGCGATCCAGGGTGCGGTCGCCGGGTCGCTGATCAACACCGGCCAGGACTGCACCGCGGCCACCCGCGCCATCGTGGCGCGCGAACTGTACGACGACTTCGTCGCCGGAGTCGGCGAGGTGATGAGCAAGGTCGTCGTCGGAGATCCGCATGATCCGGAGACCGATCTCGGCCCGCTGATCACGATGGCCCATCGCGACAAGGTTGCGGGCATGGTGGCCCGTGCGCCCGGCCAGGGTGGCCGCATCGTCGCCGGCGGCGCCGCTCCTGATCTGCCGGGGTCGTTCTACCTGCCGACGCTGATCGCCGATGTCTCTGAGGAGTCGGAGGTGTACCGCGACGAGATCTTCGGGCCGGTGCTGACGGTCCGGCCCTTCACCGATGACGACGATGCGCTGCGGCAGGCCAACGACACCGACTACGGGTTGGCCGCGTCGGCGTGGACGCGTGACGTGTACCGCGCGCAGCGCGCGTCGCGCGAGATCAAGGCGGGCTGTGTGTGGATCAACGACCACATCCCGATCATCAGCGAGATGCCGCACGGCGGTATGGGCGCGTCTGGCTTCGGCAAAGACATGAGCGACTACTCGCTCGAGGAGTACCTCACCATCAAGCACGTGATGAGCGACATCACCGGCGTTGCCGACAAGGACTGGCACCGAACGATTTTCGCCAAGCGCTGACGGCCGAACGTTCGTTACCGCTCGAGATCTTCGCGATTTTTCGAGCCGTAGGACTGGCGCTTCTCAGTCGTGGGGAATGACGACCACCGGCGCGTCGGTGCCGGCAAGGATGCGCGCAGCCGTCGACCCCAAGAACACCCGCCGTGGTGGGGCGAATCGGCTGGAGCCGACGACCAGCAGGTCCGAGGCGTCCCAATTGAGCTTCTTCAGCGCGGATTCCAGCGTCATGCCGTCGGCGACCACGCATTCGATGTCGGGTGCATCCGGCAGTGCGCGGGCGGCGACCGCGCAGTTCTGCTCGGCGGCCGCCACCTGGATTTGGCGCAGTTCGGCCAGGTTCTCGGCTTCGGCGAGGTTCTCCGCCGACACCAGCGTCACCATGCGGATCGGTAGTTCGGCTGCGCTGGCGAGGGTGATCGCGAACGGCAGCGGGTTGTCGGCGCCAGGGCGGGTCGGCACCGCGGCCGTCACTGACGTGGTCCGCTCCGGCGGGTCGTCGGCGTAACCGCGCGGGGCCAGTGCGACGGGCATGGGGGAGCGGTGCAGCAGCGCACCGGCCACCGAGCCGATGACGTGGCCGCCGAAGATGCCGTCGCGTGCGCCGCCGATGACGATCAAATCCGAGCTCTTCTGCTGGGCGAACTCGATCAGCGACTCGGCGTATGACTCGCCGACAAGAACTGTTGACGAGGCGCTCACGCCCCTGGCTGCCAGCGCGTCGATGGCCCTGGAGATCCACTCCTCGCCGCGCTCGACTAGCAGCAGCTGGTATTCGGCGCGGCCGGGATGGCCGTCCGGTAGTTCCTCGCGCACGACCAGGACGACGTCGACGTCGGCATCGAAGGTCTTGGCGAGCGCACCGGCCAGAGCGACACCGTCGTCGCCGGTGGGGGTGGCCAGGTATCCGACAGTCAAATGCATTGCTGTTCCTGTACTTTCATAGCCACTTCTCCTAGAAGACGTCCGGAACCTTGACTTCGGTTTCCGGCGTGAGGGTTTCGCCTCGGAAGAACCGCTTGGTGCCGAATGCGAAGCACAGCAGCATCAACGGAACTCCCAACGCCAGCATGCCGACGCCGAGGACGAAGACCCCGCCGATCGGACCGTAGGCGGTGTAGCCGTAGTCCGGCTGGATCATGTCGATGGCACTCTGGACGAACGCCCACGTCATCGCCAGCGCACCGAGAAGCGGGAATATCCCGCGCATGAACAGGTTTCGCGTCGAGGTGAAGAGACTTCGCCGGAAGTACCACACGCACGAGTAAGCGGTGATGCCGTAGTAGAACGCCACCGCCAGCCCGAGCGACGCCACCGAGTCCGCGAGCGCGTTCTCGGACAGGAAGGTCAGCACCAGGTAGAAGCCAAGCGCCGTCAAGCCCATGACCATGGTGCCGAACGCCGGCGTCATGTAGCGCGGATGCACATGCGAAAACCGTCTGGGGATAGCCTCATACACTGCCATTGACAAAGTGCCGCGCGCGGTGGGCAGGATCGTCGTCTGTGTTGATGACAGCGCGGAAACCGAAACGGTGAGCAACAGCAGCGACGCCGCTATCGTGCCTGCCACCGGCTTACCGAGGACGGTGAGGACGTCGTCGGTGTTCATCGCATTGTTCAGGCCGATTCCCACGTCACCGAACCCCGAGAACGACTGCACGGCATAGGCCACCAGCACGTAGGTGCATACCAGGATCAGTGTCGTGATCACGGCCGCGATGCCGGGTGTGCGGCCGGGGTCCTTGGTCTCCTCGCCAACGGCCAGGCAGGCGTCCCAGCCCCAGTAGATGAATATGCACAAAATGATCGCGGCCGCGATCGAGGATGCGTCGAGCCCGCTGGGCCACAGCCAGGACAGCTGCGGAGTGATCGCCTGTGCACCGGCGTTGCCGGCGAACACCCGGATCAGCGCAATGATGCTGACGACGATCAGGACGCCGAACTGGATGGCGATGAGCACATTCTGAACTCGTTCGGACACGACGATGCCGCGCGCGCTCAGCAGCGTCATGGCGATGATGAAGAACGACCCGAGCAGGAGCTTGGTGAACAGGTTCTCGGCCAGGTCGTCGAGCCCGAGGAACCTGAACATGTAGATCGCGGCGATCTCTGCGACGTTGGCCAGCACGATGATCGCCGAGACAGCAAGGCCCCAGCCTCCGATCCACCCAATCCACGGCCCGAACGCCTTGGTGCCCCATGTAAAGGTCGTGCCGCAGTCGGGGGTGTCTTGCGACAGTTCCTTATACGCGAAGGCGACCAGCAGCATCGGGATGAACGCGAGCACGAACATCGATGGTGCTTTCTCACCGACTGCGAGGACGACGTAGCCAAGTGTGGCGGCCAGGCTGTACGCGGGCGCCACCGCCGCCAGCCCGATGACGATGTTGCCGACGAGACCAAGGGCGCCTGCCTGCAGCCCCTTGTCACCGACGGCGGTCGCCGGTGGTTCCTTGATTGCCATGCGCGCAATATACGGTTTCCGTAGTTGCCAAGGAGGACCAACACGTAAATCGTTCCAGGACGACGGATTTGCGACGGATTGCGGCTCTAAGGTCCCGGCCTAGACTCGAACCATGACCGCGAGCACGCGCGTCGACGAGTTCGAGGAGCTGCGACCGCATCTGCTGGCCGTCGCCTACCGGCTCACCGGCACCGTCGCCGACGCCGAGGACGTCGTTCAGGACGCCTGGTTGCGGTGGGACCGCGACGAGCGCTTGCGCGAGGAGCCGTCGGACTCCGTCGACTCCGGTGCCATCAACGATCTTCGGGCGTGGCTGACCACCGTGGTGAGCAGGCTCAGCCTGGACCGGCTGCGCTCGGCCGCGCACCGGCGGGAAACCTACTTCGGCGAATGGCTGCCTGAGCCGGTCGTCACTGAGCTCGGCGGCTCGGACCCGCTCTCGGTCGTGGTGGCCGGCGAGGACGCGCGATTCGCCGCGATGGTGGTGCTGGAGCGGCTCAACCCCGATCAGCGCGTCGCGTTCGTTCTGCACGACGGTTTCGATGTGCCGTTCGCCGAGATCGCCGACGTGCTGGGGATCAGTGCGGCCTCGGCGCGCCAACTGGCGTCCCGAGCGCGCCGGGCGCTGGCGTCCGCACCGCCCCCGGTGAGTGACGACACCCACAACGAGGTCGCAGGCGCGCTGATGGCGGCGCTCGTCGCCGGTGACATGAAAGCCGTTGTGGCCCTGCTACATCCGGATGTGACGTTCACCGGTGACTCGAACCGCAAGGCGCCGACGGCCGCGCGCGTCATTCACGGGCCCGACAAGGTGGCGCGCTTCCTGTTCGGCCTGGCCCGCCGCTACGGGCCGGGGTGGCTGGAGTCGAACCGCCTGGCGATGGTCAACGGCCAGCTGGGCAGCTACACGCGCGGCGCTCCCGGCAGCGAGGGCCGTCCGGCGATGACTCCGCGAGTGACGGCGATGACGGTGCGCGATGGAAGGGTCTGCGCTATTTGGGATATCGCCAACCCCGACAAGTTCACCGCTTCGCCGCTGCGTCCTCATCGGGACTAATCCCCGGTCGCTACGCTCTTGCCCTCCGGCGAAGCCCACGGAACCCGGCACGCATCACCCGAATTGAAGCCCTGCTCGGTGATGCCCAGCGCGGAGTACATGCGTGCGCGCATGTTCTCGACCCCGATCTGATAGGTCAGTTCGATCACGCCATCCTCCCCGAAGCGGCGGCATAGATCGTCGACCTGCTCGTCGGTGATGGTGTGCGGGTCCTTCGTCATGGCATCGGCATAGGCGATGGCAGCGCGCTCGTCCTCGGTGTAGCGCGGCGAGGTTGCATAGTCGTCGATGTCCTTCAACCGGTCGACGTCGAGACCCTCGAGGCGCTGCAGCATCGCGCCGAAGTCGACGCACCACGAACACCCGACGGTGCGGGCCGTCCAGAACACCGCCAGTTCGAGGACGTTCTTCGGCAGCTTCTTCGACGCCAATCCCAGCATGCCCTCGTGCACGATGTTGGCCAGCATCAGCCGGGGATGATGCGCGGCGACGGCGAACGGTTCTGGCACCTCGCCGAACCGCCGCTTGGCCACCCGATAGAAGATCTTGGTCAGTAGCGAGGCGCGCTGCGGCGCTACGGGCGCGATGCGGGATTTCTGTGTCATACCCACTAGACGGCGCAGCCCCGAAATGTGTGACAGCACAGGTAACGGCGCCATG
>NZ_DASSCY010000172.1:0-9266 GCF_035697385.1 Mycobacterium sp.
TGACCGCCGTCGCCGCCGTCACCGCCGAGAGCGGTGCCCGAGATGCTGCCCGCGCCACCGCCTGCGCCGCCGTCGCCCGCATCGCCGTGGAGGATCCCCGAGTCGCCGCCGTCGCCGCCATCCCCGCCCCAGGTGGTGGCGCTACCGAAGTTGAGGCCCGTGCCGCCCGCACCGCCAACGCCGCCGCTGCCGCTCAGGATGCCGCCGTTGCCGCCGTCTCCGCCGTCGGCCGCCTGTGCGGGGTCGGTGCCCCCGGTGATGGCTACACCGCCGGCGCCGCCCGCGCCGCCGTTACCGAGCAGGCCGGCATTGCCGCCGTCTCCGCCATCCTGGCCGGCAGCACCTGCGCCGCCTGCGCCGCCGTTACCCAGCAGCAGGCCGCCACTGCCACCGGCCTGACCCTCGGCACCTGCGGCGCCGCTGCCGATCAGCAGGCCGCCGTTCTCGCCGGGCGTGTCGCCGTTGCTGATCAGCAGGCCCACAACGCCGCCGAGAAGGCCGCCGAGGGCGTCCACCGGTGACGCGGCGGCCGCCGGGGCCGGAGGGGGTGGCGGTGCGAACAGCCAACCGAAGAAGACCAGATTCACCTCAGCGGTGACCGCCGGCTTCGCCTGGATGGTCGCGGCCGGTGGGTCGGCGAAGTAGGCGGCGCCTGCAGCGGCGGCGAGCGCGCCCATCGCGATCATGGCCGCGCCGGTGGTCTTCTGCTTGGCAACTTTCATAGCTCGAAACCTTTCGTCGAAATGCGCTGGGTAGACCCGATAGTTACCTGTTGACGGACGAAGATGCAGTTAATGTATTTACCACATCGAGACATACTTGCGACCGAAAAAGGATCAGTTCCAGTTATTGACAAGTATGATGATTAACGCAGGCCAAACTGGATATGAGCGCATGACGGCTATTTACCTCTGTCAAATTCTTAGTTGCTTAGCGCAGGATTATGTAGAACTCAGCAACACCCATGGATGCGACACCCGCTACTTGGGTTGGTGAATTAACTTCCACGACCGAATTGACGGAAGTGTTGAATAGCAAACTTCGTAACTAGCTACCGCGTCGTTCAATGGCCGCTTCGTCTGGCATCCGCTCTCGAAGACTGTCGTAGATCGGCGGCGATCCCACGAGGTAGGCGACGAGTACCGCCGCCGCGGTCGCGGCCATCATCGGCACGAGCGTTGCGGTCATGGCCGTCATCTCTACGACGAGGACCACTCCCGTCACGGGCGCACGCACAGTAGCCCCGAAGAATGCCGCCATTCCGACGAGTGCCAGCGGAATCGCCAATTGCGTTGTGTCTGCAGGCCATACGGCGTTGAAGGCCCCGGCGAACAGCAGTCCCCACAGTGCACCCACGGCAAGCAGCGGTGCGAACAGCCCGCCAGGTACCGCAGCCGAGTACGAAAGGGGGCCGGCGATGAATCGCACCGCCAGGTATCCGATGACGACGGAAAGCAGGATGTGGTGTCCACTGAGGATCTGTTGCGTCAGGAGGTCGCCGCCGCCCACCGCGTGGGGGGACACAAACATCGCGAGACCGATGATGGCACCGATGATGGCGGCCTTCGCCAGGGTCGGGATTCGGCGTAGCGCTGCGACGTGGTCGAGGAACCACAACACCAACGCGTTGTAGACGGCACCCAGGCATCCGGTCAACAGTCCGAACGCGACGAAAAGCGGTAACCATGCGAGAGCCGGAGCGCTGATTGGTTCGACGTGGAAGTCGGCGTGGTTTCCCAGCATCAGTCGGGCGCAAGCCACCCCAGCAATAGCCGAAAAAAGTGTCGCCAGAACTGTTTTCACCCGAAATGACTTGGTGACCTCTTCGAGGGTGAAAAGGGTGCCCCCGATCGGTGCGTTGAACGCGACCGCAAGGCCGGCCCCGCCCAACGCCGTCTGCATCATCCTGACCTCGGAATCGGGTAACCGCGCCCGCCTGGCCGCTTCGGCTCCGATCGCGGCACCCATGTGCACCGTCGGTCCCTCGCGGCCCAAGACGAGCCCAGATCCCATGCTCAGCACGCCGCCGATGAACTTCGCAGGAACCAATCGGATGAGCGGAGGCCGGGCCCCGCCGAGAAAGACCGCCTCGACATGCTGGATGCCGCTTCCGGCGGCCAGCGGCTCCCACCGCACGATGAGGGCGGCAAGGGTTGCGCCTGCTGCGGCGGCGGCCATGGGGATGAGCCAGCCTGGCCCCGGCAGCTGGTGCGCCCAGTCCACAAAGTCGATACGCAAATCGTCGGCCGTCTGCAGACACCAGCGGAACGCGCCGCCGACGAAGCCGATGAGCACGCCTGCCACGATCGCCGTAACGCAAATGTGTACCGAGCCCCGCATGGAATCGTCGGGCTGATCGGGACCTGCCGTCGGTGCCGTCAACCGTTCTCCTTCACACCGAGATAGCCGGGGTCTCAGTGTCGCAGATCGCTATCCGCGTTACCGGGTCTCGAGGGCAGCGTGCTGGTGCGCTGAACGCGCAGCTGCTGCGGCGGCTGGATCTGCGGCCCGAAGCCGGCGTCCGGGCTTCTCTAAGAATCTGACTAGGCTTTGTGCAAACAAATGCGATCTTGTTACGCCAGGTCACATAGTTGATGTGCTCGTGTAGCAAATCACATGAAGGATTAGGGGGCGAATGTGATCTTCCCCTCGTCGGGTCGCTGGCGTACTAACCGGGCCCAAAGGGTAACCGGTGCAATGGTATTCGTCGCGGATTACCTGGCCGATCGTCAACGCCGCCAGCCGGCCCTCCGACCATAGTTAGGTTTGACTAAGTTGGCATGTCAGGCCCCGTTTGTCATATCGTTTTCTCCACTTGTGGCGAGTGGGATAGGGCCGGCGTTCAGTGCTGCACGAAGGAACCTCCACCGCAGGGCCGGTTGATGCCTCAAAAGGGCTAGTCGACGGCTGCCATGCAGACTTCGCGAAGACGTGCGGGAAAAAGGTAGGTGGGAATGGCGCCCAGTAGTCAAGGGCTGTACAACCCCGCGTTCGAGCACGATGCGTGCGGCGTGGCGATGGTGGCTGACATGCATGGCCGCCGCAGCCGCAGCATTGTCGATGCGGCCATCACGGCCCTGGTGAACCTGGAGCATCGCGGTGCCCAGGGTGCCGAACCGCACACCGGAGACGGCGCAGGCATCCTGCTGCAGGTCCCCGATGAGTTCCTGCGCGCCGTCGTCGAATTCGACCTGCCGGAATACGGCAGTTACGCCACCGGTATCGCGTTCCTGCCGCAGTCGTCGAAGGATGCCGCGATCGCCTGCGAATCCGTCGAGAAGATCGCCGAGGCCGAGGGCCTCGAAGTGTTGGGCTGGCGCGAGGTGCCCACCGACGACTCGTCGCTCGGCGCGCTGGCTCGCGACGCGATGCCGACCTTCCGCCAGGTGTTCATCGCGGGCGCCTCGGGGATGGACCTGGAGCGCCGCGCTTACGTGGTGCGCAAGCGTGCCGAGCACGAGCTCGGCACCAAGGGCCCGGGACAAGACGGCCCGGGTCGCGAAACCGTTTACTTCCCAAGCCTTTCCGGCCAGACATTCGTTTACAAGGGGATGCTGACCACGCCGCAGCTCAAAGCGTTCTACCTTGATCTGCAGGACGACCGCCTCACCAGCGCGCTGGGCATCGTGCACTCGCGGTTCTCCACCAATACGTTCCCGTCGTGGCCCCTGGCCCACCCGTTCCGGCGCATCGCCCACAACGGCGAGATCAACACCGTCACCGGCAACGAGAACTGGATGCGGGCACGCGAGGCGCTGATCAAGACGGACGCATTCGGCACTGGCCAGGCCTTCGACAAGGTCGTGCCCGTTTGCACTCCGGGTGCTTCGGACACCGCGCGATTCGACGAAGTGCTCGAACTGTTGCACCTCGGTGGCCGCAGCCTGCCGCACGCCGTGCTGATGATGATTCCCGAGGCGTGGGAGCGTCACCCGTCGATGGATCCGGCGCGGCGCGCGTTCTACCAGTACCACGCGTCGCTGATGGAGCCGTGGGACGGCCCGGCGTCGATGACCTTCACCGACGGCACCGTGATCGGCGCCGTGCTGGACCGCAATGGCCTTCGCCCGTCACGAATTTGGGTCACCGAGGACGGCTTGGTGGTGATGGCGTCCGAGGCGGGCGTGCTCAACCTGGACCCGTCGACTGTGGTCAAGAAGATGCGGCTGCAGCCCGGCCGCATGTTCCTGGTCGACACGTCGGCGGGCCGCATCGTCGACGACGAGGAGATCAAGGCCGAGCTGGCCGCCGAGCTCCCCTATCAGGAGTGGCTCGACGCCGGCTTGTTCCACGTCGACGAGCTGCCCCCCGGCGACTACGTCCGCATGCCTCATCACCGAGTCGTGTTGCGGCAGCAGATCTTCGGCTTCACCTATGAAGAGCTCAACCTGTTGGTGTCGCCGATGGCCCGCACTGGCGCCGAAGCGCTGGGCTCGATGGGCACCGATACCCCGGTCGCGGTGCTGTCGCAGCGGCCGCGGATGCTCTACGACTACTTCCAGCAGTTGTTCGCGCAGGTGACCAACCCGCCGCTGGACGCCATCCGTGAAGAGGTGGTGACCAGCCTGTCGGGCACCGTCGGCCCAGAGGGTGACCTGCTCAATCCGACGGCGGAGTCGTGCCGCCAGATCGTGTTGCCACAGCCCATCCTTCGCAACGCCGAACTGTCGAAGCTGATCTGCGTCGATCCCGATCATGAGATCCGCGGCCACAAGCACGGGATGCGCGCCGCGGTGATTCGTTGCCTGTATCCGGTGAACCGCGGCGGGCAGGGCCTCAAGGAGGCCCTCGACAAGGTGCGCGCCAAAGTTTCGGACGCCATCCGTGACGGCGCGCGCATCATCGTGCTGTCCGACCGCGAGTCGGACGAATCGATGGCGCCGATCCCGTCGCTGCTGAGCGTCTCGGCCGTGCACCACCATCTTGTTCGCGACCGTACCCGGACCAAGGTCGGTCTCGTCGTCGAGGCAGGTGACGCCCGCGAGGTGCATCACATGGCCTGCCTGGTCGGCTTCGGCGCCGCCGCGATCAACCCGTACATGGCGTTCGAGTCCATCGAGGACATGATCGATCGCGGCGCCATCAAGGGGCTCACTAGCGACCAGGCCAAGGCCAACTACGTCAAGGCCGCAGGCAAGGGCGTGCTGAAGGTGATGTCCAAGATGGGTATCTCGACGCTGGCCTCCTACACCGGCGCGCAGTTGTTCCAGGCCATCGGCATCAGCCAGCAGCTTCTCGACGAGTACTTCACCGGCCTGACATGTCCGGTCGGGGGCATCGACCTCGACGACATCGCCGACGACGTGGCCGCCCGGCACGCCCTGGCGTACCTGGACCGGCCCGACGAGTGGGCGCACCGCGAGCTCGAGGTCGGCGGCGAGTACCAGTGGCGTCGTGAGGGTGAGTACCACCTGTTCAACCCGGACACCGTGTTCAAGCTGCAGCACTCGACCCGCACCGGCCAGTACTCGATCTTTAAGGAGTACACCAAGCTCATCGACGACCAGAGCGAACGGATGGCCTCACTGCGCGGCCTGCTCAAGTTCAAAGACGGCGAACGTCCGCCCGTTCCGTTGGACGAGGTCGAGCCGGCCAGCGAGATCGTCAAGCGATTCTCCACCGGCGCCATGAGCTACGGCTCGATCTCCGCCGAGGCTCACGAGACGCTGGCCATCGCGATGAACCGCCTTGGCGGCCGGTCCAATTCGGGTGAGGGCGGCGAGCACATTAGCCGCTTTGACCGCGACGAGAACGGCGACTGGCGCCGCAGCGCGATCAAGCAGGTGGCTTCGGCCCGGTTCGGCGTCACCAGTCACTACCTGACCAACTGCACGGACATCCAGATCAAGATGGCCCAGGGCGCGAAACCCGGTGAGGGCGGCCAGCTTCCTGGCAACAAGGTGTATCCGTGGGTGGCAGAGGTGCGCCACTCCACGCCGGGTGTCGGCCTGATCTCCCCGCCGCCGCACCACGACATCTACTCCATCGAGGATCTTGCTCAGCTGATCCACGATCTGAAGAACGCCAACCCGCAGGCGCGCGTGCACGTCAAGCTGGTCAGCGAGAACGGTGTCGGCACGGTCGCGGCCGGGGTCTCCAAGGCGCACGCCGACGTGGTGCTGATCTCCGGTCACGACGGCGGCACCGGCGCCACCCCGCTGACGTCGCAGAAGCACGCGGGCGCACCGTGGGAGCTCGGCCTGGCGGAGACGCAGCAGACGTTGCTGCTCAACGGTTTACGTGACCGGATCGTCGTGCAGGTCGACGGTCAGCTCAAGACCGGCCGTGACGTGGTGATCGCCGCGCTGCTCGGCGCGGAGGAGTTCGGCTTCGCCACCGCGCCGCTGGTGGTATCCGGCTGCATCATGATGCGGGTGTGTCACCTCGACACCTGCCCCGTCGGCGTGGCCACCCAGAACCCGGTGCTGCGGCAACGGTTCAACGGCAAGCCGGAGTTCGTCGAGAACTTCTTCATGTTCATCGCCGAGGAAGTCCGGGAAATGATGGCCCAGTTGGGCTTCCGGACGGTCAACGAGATGGTCGGCCAGGTCGGCGCGCTGGACACCACGCGCGCGGCCGAGCACTGGAAGGCCTACAAGCTGGATTTGGCGCCGGTGCTGCACGAGCCGGAGTCGGCGTTCATGAACCAGGACCTGTACTGCAGCTCGCGTCAGGACCACGGGCTGGACAAGGCGCTCGATCAGCAGCTGATCGTGATGTGTCGCGAGGCTTTGGACTCGGGTAAGCCCGTGCGGTTCTCGACCACGATTGCCAACACGAACCGCACCGTCGGCACCATGCTGGGCCACGAGGTGACCAAAGCCTATGGCGGCCAAGGGCTTCCCGATGGCACCATCGACATCACGTTCGACGGATCGGCAGGCAACAGCTTCGGCGCGTTCGTACCCAAGGGCGTTACGCTGCGGGTGTACGGCGACGCCAACGACTATGTCGGCAAGGGCCTTTCCGGCGGCCGCCTCGTGGTGCGCCCTTCGGACAACGCGCCCGCCGATTACGTCGCCGAGGAGAACATCATCGCAGGCAACGTGATTCTGTTCGGTGCGACCAGCGGCCAGGTGTTCCTTCGCGGCGTGGTCGGCGAGCGGTTCGCCGTCCGCAACTCCGGCGCGCACGCGGTGGTCGAAGGAGTCGGCGATCACGGCTGTGAGTACATGACCGGGGGCAAGGTCGTCATCCTCGGATCGACAGGGCGCAACTTCGCGGCAGGCATGTCAGGCGGTGTGGCCTACGTCTACAACCCCGAGGGCACGTTCGAAGAGAACCTCAACGCCGAGATGGTCGACCTCGACGCGCTGGACGACGAGGACGTCAACTGGCTGCACGGCATGATCGTCGCGCACGTCGACGCGACCGATTCAGCCGTCGGACAACGCATTTTGAGCAACTGGGACGGAGCACTGAAGCAGTTCGTGAAGGTGATGCCGCGCGATTTCAAGCGGGTGTTGGTTGCCATTGCCGAGGCTAAGGCTTCTGGAGCTACCGGTTCCGATGTCGACAAGGCGATCATGGCGGCGGCCAATGCCTGATCCGAGCGGCTTTCTGAAGTACACAAAGCGACAGACCCCGCAGCGGCGGCCGGTCGATCTGCGGCTGCGTGACTGGAAAGAGGTCTACGAGGACTTCTCCCATGACACTCTGCGCGACCAGGCGACACGCTGCATGGATTGCGGTATCCCGTTCTGCCACAACGGATGCCCGCTGGGAAACCTGATTCCCGAGTGGAACGACCTGGTGCGCACCGACCGCTGGCGCGATGCGATCGAGCGGCTGCACGCCACCAACAACTTCCCCGAGTTCACCGGGCGGCTGTGTCCGGCACCGTGCGAGGGCTCGTGTGTGCTCGGCATCAACCAGGATCCGGTAACGATCAAGCAGATCGAGGTCGAGATCATCGACAACGCCTTCGACGAGGGCTGGGTGGTGCCGCTGCCGCCGGATGTGCGGACAGGCAAGACGGTCGCCGTGGTCGGGTCAGGCCCAGCCGGACTGGCCGCCGCGCAGCAGCTGACCAGGGCCGGACATTCGGTGACGGTGTTCGAGCGAGACGACCGCATCGGCGGCCTGCTGCGCTATGGCATCCCCGAATTCAAGATGGAGAAGCGCCATATCGACCGGCGGCTGGAGCAGATGGCGGCCGAGGGCACGCAGTTCCGGGCCGGCGTGAACGTCGGCGTCGACATAACCGCCCAGCAGCTGCGATCCGAATTCAACGCGGTCGTGCTCGCCGGTGGTGCGACGGCTTGGCGTGATCTGCCGATCCCTGGCCGCGAACTCGACGGCATCCACCAGGCCATGGAGTTCTTGCCGTGGGCCAACCGGGTACAGCAGGGCGATCCGGTAACCGACGAGAACGGCCTGCCGCCGATCCACGCCAAGGGCAAGAAGGTCATCATCATCGGCGGCGGCGACACCGGCGCCGACTGCCTTGGCACCGTGCACCGCCAGGGCGCGGCCGGTGTGCACCAGTTCGAGATCATGCCTCGCCCGCCGGAGACCCGCGCGGACTCCACGCCGTGGCCCGTCTACCCGCTGATGTTCCGGGTGACCTCGGCGCATGAGGAAGGTGGCGAGCGCGTCTACTCCGTCAACACCGAGCAGTTCGTCGGCGAAAACGGCCATGTCACCGGCCTGCGCGGGCACGAAGTGCGCATGGAGGGCGGCAAGTTCGTCAAGGTCGAGGGCACCGACTTCGACATGGAGGCCGACCTCGTCCTGTTGGCGATGGGCTTCGTCGGCCCGGAGCGCGCCGGACTGCTCACCGATCTCCGTGTCGAGCTCACCGACCGGGGCAACGTGGCGCGTAACGCCGACTTCGCCACGACGGTGCCTGGCGTGTTCGTCGCAGGCGACATGGGCCGGGGCCAGTCGCTAATCGTGTGGGCGATCGCCGAGGGCCGCGCCGCAGCCGCAGGCGTGGACCGCTATCTCATGGGCCGAACCGCGCTTCCCGAGCCGATCAAGCCGACGGCTGTTCCGCAGCGGTAGTAGCTCGGGCAACGTTAGTTAGCGCCGGCAACGGCGTGTCTCCACCCGATGGCAACCTGCTGACCTAAGACTGGCGCCGATGAGTCGCCGCTACCGTCTGCCCGCGGGTTCCGAGTTGAACCGGCGGCACTTCATTGCGGCGCTGTCGGTGGCAACGCTATCCGCCGTGGGTTTGAGCAGGTGCAGTGTGGGCGGACAACAGCAGGTCGCGGAGGCGGCCGCGCCAGTACCCGCGCCGGCACCCGGCGCCGGGTTGTTGC
>NZ_DASSCY010000173.1:0-38148 GCF_035697385.1 Mycobacterium sp.
CTCCGCCGCCTCCGCCGGTGGATCCGTTGGCTCCGCCCCCTCCGCCGGTGGATCCGTTGGCTCCGCCGCCTCCGCCGGTGGATCCGTTGGCTCCGCCGCCACCGCCGATCGGGGTACCTGCCTGACGTTCACCAGTCGGGCGCTCAGTTAGCGTCCTGGTGTGATCGTCCTCTTGCCGCCGTCGGAGACCAAGCGAGTCGGGGGTGATGGCCCGCCGCTGCGCCTGGAAAGACTCAGCTCACCCGAGCTCGGCCCGTTGCGTGCCGCACTCATCGATGAACTCACCGAGTTGGCCGCCGACCGCCCCGCATGTCGGCGCGCTCTGGGCATCTCCGCGGCGCAGGACACCGAAATAGAGCGCAACGCCGCGCTTCGCAGCGCGCCGACGCTCCCGGCGATCAACCGCTACACCGGAGTGTTGTATGACGCGCTCGACGTCGAATCCGTGCGCGGCGCCGCAGCCGGCCGCGCGAGGGCCCGGCTTGCTGTCGGCTCGGCGCTGTTCGGGCTACTTCGCGCCGAAGATCCAGTGCCTGCCTACCGGCTTTCGGCGACATCGAAACTGCCGGGACGGCCAACGTTGGCTGCGCGATGGCGGCCGCTGCTCGAGCCGGCGCTTGCCCGGATGGCGGACAGCGAGTTGGTGGTCGATCTGAGGTCGGGTTCCTACGCGGCGCTGGGGAGGGTGCCCAATGCGGTCCATGTGGAGGTCCTCGCCGAACACTCCGACGGCAGCCGCTCAGTCGTCAGCCATTTCAACAAGGCACACAAGGGTCGACTTGCTCGCGTGCTGGCGACGACGAGATCCGAACCCGACGACACTGCCGCCGTGGCAACGATCGCTCGACGCGCCGGCCTGCGCGTGGAACGCAAAGGCAACAAACTGACCGTTGTCGTGCCCGCCTGAGGGTGATCGCCCACGCCGTGTGGTCACCTGACAGTCGTCCGAATTGCGGTCGTGCAGAATAGGAACACGTTCCAAACAACAAGTGCATGACGCCCAATGACGGGAGCTACCTTGGTAATCCAAGCGACTTCGTCACGACAAGGCTCTACCCGGGGCCGACATCGCAAACAGTCGTCACGTCGCTGGATCTCCAACAGCAAGCGAACAGTACTCGGCATGTTTGCGGCACTACTGGCGACTTTCGGCCTATTCATCGGCCTTGCAGTGAAGTCGATGCAGGAAGCTCCTGAGCCTATGGCGGGTCCCCAGCCACCGCCCTCCCATGGCCCTGCCGCAGCCGAGCCGGTCGCGCCCAGCGAACCTGACAAAGCCGAAACGACCAGCCGGCCCGGGGGCCTATTCGCCACGGACGACAAGGGATTCGTCAACTCGACCGCCCGGTGTGACGGGACGAAGAGGGCCGCCGCCATCGGCCGAACCGAACGGTCCGTTGTGGTGATATGCGCCGGCGACGACGGCCGATATGAATATCTCGGGGTCCGATTGAGCGACGACGCGGTAATGAGAGCTTTGGCCGAAACCACGCCGAGCCATGGGTTCGTAGCGCACAACGCCAGCGTCACCTATGCCGTTTCTGCGACTGAACTTCTTGTTACGGAAGGTGATTCGGTGATCAAGCAAGAGCCCATGATCGAATTCCACGGCTCGCAAGCCGCGGATCCCGCTTTTCGATAGCGCAGCCGTTGCTAGACGTCTGCGACAAAGTCGGTCGTGTAGAACTCGGCAGGCGTCTGCTTGAAGGCGTCCGGGCGGCTGATGAAGAGCCACACGCCCGTCGCGCCCGGCTCGATGTTGCCGCGAACGGTTGTGGCTGCCGCGCCCGCCGCGTCGGTGACGAGCGCGCCGACGTCCACGCCTGGATCTCCTCGGCCGCACGGGTTCGACGATGGGCGGGGCATCTGGATCAGCCTGACGTCGTAATGGGTGAACGGAATCGCCGTCGCAATAGTGATGTCCGCGACCACTTCGTTCGATCCCGTCGTCCGGACAACCGCGAATGGCCTCGCATATCCAGATGGGTAGGTGAAGGTGTTCGTACTGAAGTCGCACCGCCGGTACATCTGGGCGAACGACATCAGTGTGTCGGCACCCGCCGTGCCGGTGCCGACCGTCAGTGCGGCCGGGGTTGCCACGACGATGGCCGCCGCGGTGGTCAGAAAGCGTGTCAGCTGGCGCATCGTGTCACGACCTATCTGTTTGCTCTCGCGACGGGTCCTACCCGCATTATGAGTTCACGGGCCCCCAGAAGATGCACAACGGCAGCATTACTTGCGCGTCAAATATCGCGGCAGATCCCGTGGAACCAGAAGTCCGGGTGCGGTCCGGCATACTGCGGCGAGGATGTTCACCACCGGCATCGCGGTTATTAGCTGACCGATGTTTGGTGGGGCTGACAGCTGGCCGTACCGTTGAAGGCATGACGGTGTTGCCAGACCTGGGCGCCGTGCGCGAGCACCTCGGGCGCAGCTTGTTCGGCATGGTTGCCGGACCAGAAGGCCCTTCGAACCGTGCCCGCATCCACGACACTCCCGGGCCACGATGGTTCGGCGACGATCGGCCGATTCGCAGGGTGCACGGAGATGCCTCGATGTTCGTCGGCGGGTTGCGAGCCCTGCTGTTGCAATCGCTGCATCCGTTGGCCATGGCCGGCGTCGCGGAGCACTCGGACTATCGCGGCGATCCATGGGGCCGGCTGCAGCGAACCAGCACCTTCCTTGCTGTGACAACCTTCGGTCCAGCCACCGATGCGCAGCGCGCCGTCGACAAGGTCCGCGGAATTCATCAGCGTGTGCGCGGCGTCGCGTCCGACGGCAGGCACTATCACGCAGCGGATCCCCACCTCCTCGAATGGGTGCATATCGCCGAGGTGGACAGCTTCCTGCTGGCCCATCGGCTCTACGGCGCTTCCCCACTCGATCAGAGCGACCGCGACGGATATGTGGCCGACACCGCCCGCGTGGCCACGGCGCTCGGCGTGCCCGACCCACCGCGCACCGAGCAGGAACTCGCTGAACGCATCGAAAGATTCCGGCCCGAGTTGACCGGCACGCCCGCCGCGCGTGAGGCCGCCCGGTTTCTGCTTCTGACTCCCCCGCTGCCGATCGCGGTGCGCGCGCCGTACGGCTTGCTGGCGGCGACGTCGGTCGCCATGCTGCCTGCATGGGCGCGAATGCCCTTGCTACTGCCCTACTTTCCGCCCGTGGAGGCCACCGTCATCCGGGTGGCAGGCCGCGCGCTCGTCGGTGGCATTCGCTGGGCCATGACGGCCGACCGCTGAGGCGTCAGTCCCGGCACTCGATGACGTCGTAGGCGTCGTCGGCGTAGCGAGAGCGGATGAGTTTCTTGTCGAACTTTCCGACGCTCGTCTTCGGCACTTCGTCGATGAACGTCCACCGCTCTGGCAACCAGAAACGAGCAACCTTGTCACACAGGTGCTTTCGCAGTTCTTCAGGTGTGGTGGAAGTGTCGTTCTTGACCACGACGGCCGCCAGCGGTCGCTCCTGCCAGCGGTCGTCGGGCACAGCCACCACGGCCGCCTCGAGCACGGCCGGGTGGTCCATGATGCACAGTTCCAATTCGACCGATGAGATCCATTCACCGCCGGACTTGATGACGTCTTTTGCGCGGTCGGTGAGCGTGATGAACCCCTGCGGGTCGATGCGGCCGACGTCGCCGGTGCGCAGCCAGCCCGCGTCGAACTTCGACGGGTCGGCGTTCTGATAGTACGACCCGGTGATCCACGGGCCACGAATCTCGATCTCTCCCACGGCCTTACCGTCACTGGATAAAACGTTGCCGTCGTCGTCGACCAGACGAACCTCCACGCCGCACAGCACCCTGCCCGCCGTGCTGCGCAGCATCCAGTGCTCCTCTTCGTTCACATCCGGCAGCGGTGTCGCCAGCGCGGCCAGCGGTGAGGTCTCCGTCATACCCCAACCCTGACGGATGTGAACGCCGTAGCGCTGTTCGAACTCCTTCATCATCCCCAGCGGGACAGCCGAACCGCCGCACGGAACAAGCCGCAACGATGAGATGTCTCGGCCCGGGTTGGCGTGCAGATACTGCAGCACATCGTTCCAAATCGTCGGAACGGCAGCGGCGATAGTGGGACGCTGCTGTTCGATCATCTCCACCAGTCGCGGGGCCTGCAGAAAGCGGTCCGGCATCAGCATGTCGGCACCGGCCATCATCGCCGCATAAGGCATACCCCAGGCATTGGCGTGGAACATCGGCACGATCGGCAGCACGCGGTCACCGTCGGCGAGGCCAACGGCGTTGGCGGCACACACCGCCATGGAGTGCAGATAGCTCGAGCGGTGGCTGTAGACGACACCCTTCGGGTTTCCTGTCGTGCCGCTGGTGTAACACATTGCGGCCGCACTCTTCTCGTCGAGGTCCGGCCAGTCGAACTCGATCGGCTGCCCGTCGAGCAAGTCGTCGTAGCGGATCACCGTCTTGCCGGAGTCGGTGAGCGGATCCAGATCTCCCGGCCCGACGGCCACCACGGTGTGCACCGAGTTCAGCTGCGGAAGCACGGCCGCAAGCAGCGGCGCCAGCGACATGTCCACCAGCACAACGCGGTCCTCTGCCTGGTTGGCGATGAACGCGATCTGTTCGCCGGCCAGTCGAATGTTCAACGTGTGCAGCACCGCTCCCATGCACGGCGCAGCGAAGTAGGCCTCCAGGTGTTCCTGGTTGTTCCACATGAATGTGGCGACCCGTTGTCCAACGTCCACGCCGAGTTGGCGCAACCCATGGGCCAGCCGAGCGACCCGCGCACCGAGCTCGCCGAAGCTGATTTCGCGGTAGCCATCGGGTGTCGCCGTCACTACCTTGCGTTCGGACTTCCAGCTGACACCGTGCCGCAGTATCCCGGTGATGGTCAGCGGGAAGTCTTGCATCGTGCTGTGCATCTTCACCCCCAGAGTGGCTGGGGCCCATATTCGTCGTTCCAGCAGCCGATCGGCGGTAAACCGCGAAAGAGGCAGTTGGCGCTAGCATCCACTCGTGGTCCACCCCAGCTATCGACCGCCCAAACCGCCGGTGTCCGGTGCCGACCTTGCCATTTCAATCACCGCACTAATCATCACCGTGCTGCTCGGCGCGGTGGCTGCGGTGTTCGGGCTGTTTTCGCTTGCCTTCCTGGACCATTGCCCGCCGGAGAGCTGCAGTGTGGATGGAGCGGTTACCGCGGTCGGGACGGCGTTGCTCATCGCGTTCGCCGTCGGAGTGGTGGGTTTGGTGGCGACGGTGATCCAGCTTTTTCGGCGCAAACGGGGATGGCCCTTCGCCGTGGCGACCCTTGTGCTCTGCACACTTGCGGTGTTCCTGGGCGGCGTGGGCTACGCGATGGCCGTCGGCGCATAGCGCTCGGTTTGAAACCGGCCCTCGGCCGAGCGTCTTGGCCTACCGTTGCAAGCGTGGAGACACACCATTCGAAAGCTCCCGAGCTGGTGCCGGTCGAGGCACTTCGATCGGGGGACACGATCACAGACGTCAATGGTGGCGGTCAGCATTACATCGTTCTGGAGTCCAAGGTCCTCGGTGAGGGCTGCGTGGTTCTGGAGCTGGAGTCCAAGGCCAATGATCAGATTCGGGTGATCGAGGCGTCGTTCCCAAGCGGCTATGAAATGGGCAGGTCACCGCGTCGCATTTTGTGATGCGCCTCAGCCGACCCGTTCCTCCAGCTGCACGGTCACGTCCTCGCCGGCGTCCTTGCCGATGAGACGACGCAGGTCGGTCTTCACAGGCAGTTTGTGAGTGCCGTCGCCAAGGGCCATGAACGAACTTTGAAACGGGTGCCCGTCGATCGTGCCGCGGACCTTGACCAACCCGCGGGTACCGAAGTAGGCCGCCGAGTCGGGCATCACCACGTAGGTCCATCCGCCCTTGGCGTCGCTCTTCTGCAGCGTCGCCGTGAACTGTCCGTCCAGCGGCTGGGGGTACTTGGTCATGATCAGTCCTTCCGTGTCGTTCCATGCCTCTGTACCTGAGACGACTGAGCAACACCCGAATCGACCTCTTTCGCAATTGCCTTGGCGATGTGCCGTGCGTCAGGGCCGACACCGCCCACCAACGACGATGCCATCCGGAACAGGAACGGCAGCCCGACGACATACAGCCCCGGGTGATCCACGACAGCGCCCCGGTGATGGACAGGTAGCCGGTCGTGCGGGAATTGCGGCAGTGCTATCAACGAGTAGTCGGGCCGATACCCCGTGCACCAGATGACGTTCGCGATGTGGAGGACTCGCCCGTCGGCGAGCTGCGGCCGCCCGTTCACCTGCCCCGCCACGCGCGGTGCGCGGACCACTCCGGCTTCGATCAGATCCGATGGGCGCACGCGCACCAGTGGAGTGCCCTTGCCCGCGTTGACACTGCCCGCGAACCGGCGGCCAAGACGGGTGTCGGCCGTCAGAAAATGGTTCATCACCCGATATGCCGGTCCCCCAAGGGAAATCGGCAGCCGGCCGGTGTCGTGCCCGGCGAGCACGACCTCGTGTGTCGGCGCCACGTCCAGCGCTATCTCCGCACCCGAGTTGCCGGCACCGACGATGAGCACCGCGCCGTCGCGCAATTGCTCCGGATTGCGGTAATCGACAGAGTGCAACGCCCGGATGCCAGGATCCAGCTGGGTGGCGACATCGGGTAGCCGAGGACGTATCGCCGGCCCGCTGGCGACCACCACGGTGTCGGCCAGCAAGACCTGGCTATCCGACGAGAGCACGAAGCGGTCGTCGGCATCGCGACCGAGGTGGTCGACGCGCCAGCCCAGCCGCACCGGAAGCTCAAATCGGGCGGCGTATGACCGCAGATAAGCGGCCATCTCATCTTTCGACGGCAGATGTCGGCGAGGGCTGGGAAATCTCATGCCGGGCAGGTTGGTGAAGTGCGCCGGACTGAACAGCCGCAGTGAGTCCCAACGGGCCTCCCACGACTGGCCGATGCGCTCGCCGGCGTCGAGGATGACGAACTCGGCGTGGCGCCGGGCGAGGTAGTAGCCCACGGCCAACCCTGCTTGGCCGCCGCCGATGACGACGGTGTCGAACCGCTCAGTGCTCATTGCGTACTCCTTTCTGTGGGCTCCGGGACCGAATCCGCGCGCACAGCCGTCGGCGAACCGACCAAACGTGCACCGACGCCAGTCCCACGACGAGGTAACTGATTCCGCCGTGCCAGAGGTACTCCGGCGGTATCCCGGCCCAGCGCAATAGTCCGGTCGCGGCCATCGCGGTCGCGGCAACCAGAAACGCGCCATATGTGAAGCGGCGTCGGGCCCGCCCGCAACGCCTCGGCACGCGCCGGCGCGTCAACAGGTGAATCCCGATCACCGCGATCAGCGCCAGTCCTGTGAGCACGTGGGCCCAAGACACGGGGACGGTCAACCATGCCGCGATCAGCAGAGCCAGGACCGGTACGTCAGTCGTGAAAGCCGGCGAGGCCATGACCGCACTCTGGCGGTTCAAGCCAACTTGAAGTCAAGATGGTCACATGGACCTCATCCCGATCGGAGAGGCCGCGGCCCGGCTCGGTCTCAACACCTCCGCCCTGCGCTACTACGACGAGCGGGGCCTGGTCCCGGTGCAGAACCGCCAGGCAGGCCAGCGGCTCTACGGCCGCGAGGAATTACGGCGACTGGCGTTCATCAAGATCGCCCATCGTCTTGGCATACCGCTGGAGACGGCCGCCGCCGTCCTCGACGCGCCAGACGAACAATGGCGCGAGACCGTCCGCGACCAAATCGCCGCGTTGGATGACCTGATCAAGCAGGCGCAGGCGGCGCAAACCTTCCTGAGCCACGCAGTGAACTGTCGACATACTCATCCGACGCGCGACTGCCCGGTCATGACGGCCGCTCTCGACGAGATTGTCGACGGCGCGACGTCTATGGAACAACTTCAAGAAAAGTATGGCTGAGCCGCCGAAGTTGGTGTGGGACAACCTCCTTGCTTGGCGGGTGCATCGAGTCGTTCATGGGCACCGAGCTGTCGCTGCGGATCACGCAGCAGTGAAACTATGGACCCTTGCGGACGACGCGCTCCGGTTCACCGGGCCGCCAGATCGTGATCTCCAAATGGTCGCCGCCCGACTCGATCGAGGACGCTCCCACCAGTTCGGCCGCATAGAGGTGGTCGAACCCCTGGCCGCGAAGGTCCATCCCTGACTTCTCGAACAGTGCGGTGGCGAACCGCTGATGAGTGTCCTTGTCGGTGATGTCGGTGACCGTTCCCCATAGCTTCACGTCGCCGTCGGTGACATAGGTGTCCACCGTGGCGGTGTGTAGGCAAAAACGTGGATCGCGTTCGAGGTCACGGAACTTCAGCGTGCCCGGCATGCCCACGATCAACAACTGGTCCTCGAAGATCTGCGGCTCGATCGGGCTGATCCGCGGAAAGCCGTCCGACCGGATTGTCGCGAGCATGCATAAGTTTCCTGTCGCCTCGTACCGACGGTCGAAGATGGCAGCGATGCGCGGGGCGGATTCGGTGAACGATTTCCAGGTCGACATGTTCGCGACGCTACGACAGCTCGGTCACCCGAGTTGCCGGACATCCGAAGGCGCTGAAGGATCCGTCTCAATGAACTCGAATCTGGCGGTTGAACTGGCAAGCCTCGACGCGATCGGGCAGGCCGAATTGGTCGCCTCGGGCGAGCTGTCGGCAACAGAACTTCTCGATGCGGCGATCACACGGGTCGAGGCGGCCCGCTATCTGAACGCGGTGATTACCGACCTGTTCGACAGGGGACGGCAGCATGCGGCGGCGCTCGACTCCTCCGGAGCATTGCGCACCGGGAAGGCAGGTCCTCTCGCCGGGGTTCCGTTCCTGCTCAAGGATCTCGGCGCGTCGCTGGCAGGCGCACCCGAGGCGATGGGCTCGCGCGCCCTGCGCACGCATGTCGCCGCCGAGTCGGCCTGGATCGTCGAGCGCTACCTCGACGCGAACCTGGTGATCTTCGGCAAGACGAACACCCCCGAATGGGGTAACCACTGCACCACCGAACCGTCGCTGTTCGGGCCGACCGTCAATCCCTGGTCGCCGTCGATCACTCCTGGCGGGTCCAGCGGCGGATCCGCGGCCGCGGTAGCGGCGGGCGTCGTCCCTGCGGCGTCCGGCGGGGACGGCACCGGCTCGATCCGCGTCCCGGCGTCCTGTTGCGGGCTGGTGGGACTCAAGCCGCGCCGCGGGCGTACGTCGTTCGCGCCGGGCGCAGGCCATGGGCTCGAAGGTCTGGTCAACGAGCATGCGCTCACGCGGACCGTCCGCGACAGTGCGGCCCTGCTCGATGCGGTCGCTGGCACCGCCCCTGGCGATCCGTATACCGCGCCGACATCGAAAGTGACGTTCCTGCAGGCCATTACGCAACCTGTGTCGCCTCAGCGGATCCTGATCGCCACCGCCTCACCATTTCCAGGGCCCACCACCGACCCCGACGTCGTCGCCGCTGTTGAGCGCACCGGCAGCCTGCTCGAGGGCCTGGGCCACGTCGTCGAGCCTGGCGCCCCGACCATCGACGCGGACGCCGTCGCGCGGGCGATCGCCGTGCTGCACACCGTCAGCAATGCGCAGCTTCACGCCCTCGCGACCCAACATCTCGGACGCGAACCCCGCGAGGACGAGTTCGAGCCGAGCACCTGGGTGATGATCCGCGAGGGCTTCACCACCAGCGGTGTCGCGTACGCAGAGGCGATCGCAGCCGTTCACGCCCAGACGCGCCGCTTCGTCTCGGGCATGGGTGAGCACGATGTACTGCTGGTGCCCACGCTGCTGACGCCCCCACCGCCGTATGCGCATCTGGACCAGCCCCGCGGCACCACCCGAGCGTTTTTCGACGTCGAGTTCGCCACCACGGGTTGGACGTCGCTGGCGAATGTCACTGGCTGGGCGGCGATCTCGCTTCCGCTCGGCGTCACCTCCGATGGCCTGCCGATCGGCGTCCAGCTCATGGCGCCTGACGAGACGATACTGCTGTCGCTCGCCGCCCAGCTGGAATCGGCTGCTCCGTGGTTACAGCGACGGCCTGCTATGTAATGTCGCCACATAGTGCGAGACATTCGTGAGCTGACCGATTCGCCGGACGCCTACGCCGCGGAGCTACGCAGGCGGTGGGGCGGGCTCTTGAGCTACCGCTACATCGGCCGCAGCTACGCGTCGATGGATCTCGGCCCAGAGGACAACACCGTCACACTGCGACGCGACATGCGTAACCCGGCAGGTGGGCTGCTGCTCGCCGTCCTTGGCATCGCCTCGCCGGAAGGCGGCCACATGTCTGATCTCGAGGCGGTGCCCAACCCGGTCATCCACTCGTGCCAGATCCTCGACCCCGGCCTCGATGTCCGCCGCATCGAGATGGTGTCGGAGGAGTTGAAACGCGGTCGGCAGATGGGCTACAGCCGCTCGAAAATCGTCGATGCCGACAACCCGACCCGGGTCCTGGCTTTGACCCAGGGCCAGGGCATCAGCATCGGCACGCCGCCGCAGGGGCTCGAGCGGATGGAAGCCAACCCGCTCGAGGTGGCCGACTCCCCCGATCTGCCGCCGCTGTGGCAGGTCTTCGGCGGGCACCGCAGACCCGACGGGCATTGGGGGCTGCCGGAATTGGCGATCGAGGTTGCCTCACCTGATGCCGCCCTGCATATCGGGCCCCAGTTCGTCATCCTCGAAACAGCGGCAGCCGAGAATGCCGCCGCAATCGCGGGCACCGCCCGTCTTCACGGTGTGTCATCGCATGTCATGTTCGTTGCCCGCGGCAAGGCCGGTCCATTCCGGGTCGAAGCCGAGCCGCTCGTCGGCGCCGACGGAACCGTCGCCGTCCGCACCGTCATGTACGACGAGGGTGCCGGCGATCGCGTGACCACCGTGGGGTCATACCTGTTCCGTTCCGCGTAGACGTCACGGAGCCGCTCGAGCTGCATGCGACACTCTGGGCATGGCTGTCTCGATTGCACGTCCCAAGCTCGAAGGCAACATCGCCGTCGGCGATGACCGGCAGATCGGGTTCGCCGAATTCGGAGACCCGCAGGGACGCGCGGTTTTCTGGCTGCACGGCACCCCTGGGGCCCGCAGGCAGATCCCGATGGAAGCACGCGTCTACGCCGAACAACAGAAGATCCGCCTGATCGGAATCGACCGGCCGGGCATTGGCTCGTCGACGCCGTACCAGTACGACACCGTCTTCGCGTTCGCCGACGACCTGCGCACCATTGCCGACACACTGGGCATCGACAAGATGGAGGTGATCGGCCTGTCGGGCGGCGGCCCGTACGCGCTCGCGTGCGCTGCGGCGATGCCCGACCGCGTGGTGGCCGCCGGTGTGCTCGGTGGTGTCGCGCCGGCACAGGGCGCCGACGCCATCGGCGGAGGGGTGATGGCGCTGGGTTCGGTTGTCGCGCCGCTGCTTCAGGTGGCGGGCTACCCCATCAGGTTGGCGGCCGTCAGCTTGGTCCGTCTCATTCGGCCCCTCGCCGAGCCGGTGCTCTACGCGTACGCACGCATCTCGCCAGAGGCCGACCGCCGGCTGCTGGTCCGGCCCGAGTTCAGGGCGATGTTCCTCGACGACCTGCTCAACGGCAGCCGCAAGCAACTCGCCGCTCCGTTCGCGGACATCGTCGTGTTCGCGCGCGATTGGGGCTTTCGCCTCGACGAGGTGAAGGTTCCGGTGCGCTGGTGGCACGGCGACCGCGACCACATCGTTCCCTTCGAACATGGGCAACATGTGGTGTCCCGGTTGCCCGACGCCGAGTTGTATCACCTGCCGGGCGAGAGCCACCTCGCCGGTCTCGGGCGAGCCGAGGAGATTCTCGGCACGATGATCGAGCTGTGGGATCGCTGCGGGGACAATTGATCCCAACGAACTTGTGCTAGAAGCCGTAACCGAGCTGGGCGGGCACATCGCTGTGAAACGCTGCGTCAAGGCGCTGCACCAGACGAGAGTCTGTAGTCCGCAACCGCTTTGCTATCGCAAACGCCGACGCTCGGTGTGCGCCCAGGTACAGGCTGCCCAACACGTCGAGATCCATGGACAGATCGGCCGGCGCGTTCGTCGGCGCACAACGGGCACGACCGTCGTGGATCTCGACCGCGAATCGTCCTCCGTCGCTGCGGAATCCGTCGGAAACCTCGAGCACGGTCGATAGCTCTGCCTGGTAACTGCGTGCCTCTAGGGCGGCCGGGATGTCCATGATGCGCAGCCAGGCGTCGTCTTCATGATGGGTGATACGGGCCAACCGAGAATCCGTCAGTAGGTACGGCAGCGGATCGGCGGGGTGTGTGCCGAAGACGACCTTCTCCATCAGGTCGAGGCCGAGCAGTGCCCGGCATAGCGCGATGTAAGCGTCGGTGGTCACCGCGGTGAACTCGCCAACTCGCGCAATCATCGGGTCGTCCCCGAATACCCGGTACAACGCGTACCCATCTGGGTGCAGCATGGCGAACCACGCGGTTCCGCCGCGACGGTGGTTTTCATGGTCGGCCAGTACGTCTTCCCACAGGGCCTGAGGACGCAGCAGTCCGCCTGGTGTGCGTTGCCGCCACCGTTCGTATATCGCTGAGAATTCGTCGCGATGCTCGGCCGGCTTGACCAGCCGGACGCCGCCGGGGTTGGGGACATCCCGGTGAAACTGCGCGAATCGACGGTCGACGGTCAACTCCACCTCGGTGGTCGCCGGGCCGTACCCGAAGCGACCATAGATGCCGCCTTCGCTGGCGGTCAGTGCTGCGATCGGATACCGGGCATCGGCGATACGGCGGTGTAGCTCGGTGTACATCGCGCGCAATATCCCCCGTCGGCGGTGCGTCGGCGCGACGCCCACCAAGGTGACGCCCGCGACCGGAACGACCGCGCCGCCGGGCACCGTCAACCGCAGGTCCAGATAATGGGCCATGCCCACGATGTCGTCGCCGTCGCACGCCACCACGGTGCTGTCGGTGCCCATCAGCGTCCGCCATGCGGCTATCGAATCCTCATGCTGGAAGCCGCCGAAACTGGTGGCGGCCAACAACGACATCGCCGGCCAATCCGAGTCGGTGGCGGACCGAAGTTCCAGGGAGGTCGATGCGGCGGGGTCGATCACAGAACCCGACGGTGCCACATTGGCATGCCAGAGCGCATTCGATTTTCGCCGCCACCCGATAGCGTGGAGTGGGCACGAAAGGAGCGCTCGCCATGGCGACCGATCTGACGCTCTACCTCGACGACCAGCCCGGTGAGTTGGCCCGGGTCGGCGACGTGCTCGGTAAGGCGGGCGCCAATATCGTCGGCCTGTGTGCGGTCACCAGCGGCGGCGGGCGAGCCGAAGTTCACATTCTGGTCGACGACCCGACGCCCGCTTTCGAAGCGCTCGAGGCGGCGGCGATCACGATCGCGGCCGAAGAAGAGGTGATGGTTCTCGAGATCGAGGACCGGCCCGGATCGCTCGGCGAGGTGGCCCGCAAGCTCGGGGACGCGAAGGTCAACGTGACCACCGCCTACCTGGCGACCAATACCCGTTTGGTGCTCGCCGCCGACAACCTCGCTGCGGCGAAGTCCGCGCTCAGCTGATCGTTATCGCTTCAGCCAGCCTTTGACCGTGGACAGGTCCCTCGAATAAGCCATCATCACGTCGTCGTGGTACAGCGCGCCCCCGCTGATCGCGCTGTTGCCCTGCCACACGACGTGGACGCGAACGGGAGGCCGCGTGTAATAGTCGGCGCGGTCAGAGTCCCGTCGGTCCCATCCGGCCTGCACGGCGAATTCTGATAACGCCTCCCGCTCGTCGGTTTCAGTCATCGTCTTCCTTCTGTATGGCTTGGCGAGAGACGATACAGCGGTGGTCGAGGTAGAGGTTGTTCAGGCCGACGTGACCAAACTCGAGGTCGACGCGATCGCGAACGCAGCCAATACTCAGCTCAAGCACGGCGGCGGGGTGGCCGCCGCGATCGCCCGCGCCGGCGGTCCGCAGGTGCGACGGGAGTCGGACGAGAAAGCCCCGATCGGCCTCGGTGAGGCGGTCGAGACCACGGCAGGAGATATGCCGGCGCGCTATGTCATCCATGCCGCGACGATGGAGCTCGGCGGGCCGACATCCGCGGAGATCATTGAACGGAGCACACGGGCCACGCTGGCGAAGGCCGACGACCTCGGCTGCCGCTCGCTGGCGCTGGTGGCGTTCGGCACCGGCGTCGGGGGCTTCCCGCTGGAGGATGCCGCTCGCCTGATGGTCGGCGCGGTCCGTGACCACTCAGCCGGTTCGCTGCAACGCGTGGTGTTCGCCGTGCACGGCGACGAGGCAGAACAGGCGTTTCGTGCGGCCGTCGAACGTGACTAGATCAACCGCCCCGACGGTGGGTGTCGAAGAGGAGTACTTCGTCGTCGATCCCGTGACCAGGACTCCGCGGCCTGCCGGGCAGCAGGTGGTCGCGCGGGCCGCCGCTGAGCTGGGCGACTTGATCTCCGGTGAATTCACCCGCTACCAGGTCGAGATCAAGACACCGCCGTGCGTCGACTCCGATCAATTGCGCGCAGAACTGGTGCGGCTGCGGGCGTCCGCGTGTGCCGCCGCGGAGGCGGAAGGCTTACGCATCTGTGCGTCCGGCACTCCCGTCCTCACCGATGGCTGGCCACCTCCGGTCGGTGATCATCCGCGATACCGCGCGGGGGTCGAGCAGTACCGCGCGATGATCGACGACTTCGCGGTCTGCTCGCTGCACATGCACGTCCATCTGCCCGAGCGCGGGCTGGCCGTCCTCGTGAGCAACCATCTGCGGCCATGGTTGCCGCTGCTGCTGACCATGAGCGCCAATTCGCCGTTCCACCAAGGCAAAGACACCGGATACGCCGACTGGCGGGCGATGATTCGAAGCCGGTTCCCTTGCCTCGGTCCCCCTCCCTACGCCGAATCCCTTCAGCACCACGAGGAACTCGCCGCGGCGATGGCGCAATCCGGCGCGATGCTGAAGGCGGACCTGCCGTTCTGGGACATCCGGCCGAACCCTCGTTCGCCGACGGTGGAGATTCGCGCCGCCGATGTGGTGGCCGACGTCGACGACGCCGTCGCGCTGACTGTGCTCGTGAGAGCGCTCGTGACGACGGCAAGGGAAAGAGCGCTGGCGGGTGACCCCGGGCCCCGCCCGTCCTCCGAGGTGTTGCGGGCGGCGTACTGGCGCGCTGCCCGCGATGGCTGGTCGGGCTGCGGTGTCGACGCGCTCTCGGGGCAGCTGCTGCCTGCTACTGTGCAGGCATCGCGGCTGGTCGACCACGTCGGATCTGCGCTGGAACACCACGGCGACGGCGAGATCGTGCGGGGCTTCGTGCGCCGGCTCGAGGCTCGCGGCACCGGCGCGGAGCTGCAGCGGGCATCCGCGGCGCGGCATGGGGCGTTGTCGGGCGTCGTCGACGACCTCATCGCGCTTACGGCGCGAAGGTGATGACGAGGACATCGCGCTGTGCGGGCTGGGCGGGGTCGAGCGGCCGGATCGGCGAGACGCCGTGCAGGGTGCGACGGTCGTCGCCCAGCAGCAGTGTGCCTGGCTCGGACAGTGTCGTCGTGAGGACGTGCCTGCCGTCGTTGTCGGACACCGAACTTTCGCCGCCGGTGGCGTTGTGCCTACGGATCAGCAGCGAGGTGACCAGCGTGACGCCGTCGCGGTGCATGCCCTCGGGCGTCGGTTGCCCTGCGTCGTCGCCCGATGCGAGAACTCGGAACGGGGTGACCTTCGCGCTCCACTCCGCGACATCATCGAGCGCATTGGTCAGCTGGCCCAGAAGCCGCAGAATGCCATGCAGCAGTGGGTCTTTCGTGAATGCATCGGTCAGCGGGTCGAAGTAGCGGTCCGTCGCGACGTAAAGCGGGTTGGAGTCCTGCGGCTGCACGAACGCGCGGTGCGGCATCGGCCTGGCAACACCATCGGCCGGCGTGTACACGAAGTGGCCGTATCGGCGCAGCCGCCTGGTACCAAGTTCGGCGGCGTAGTTGTCCGGCGCCAGCTCATCCCAGTGTGAGGAGAAGCGTGCCCACTCGTCGTCGTGGACGCCGAGGCACATGTTGAGCTCCGCGGGCGGCATCAGCCACGCGCCCACCGATGTGAGCCGGTCCTTGGCGATCTCGACCGGATCGAGGTCTGTTGTGGCCGCCATGGCGACCTGAGTACCTGCTAGTCGAGGTGGTTAAACGCGGTCGCCTAAAAGCGCGCGTCGCAGCAGGTGCATCGCGACGGTTGTCGACCGCTCGCGGATGTCGGTGCGGTTGCCCGGCAGCCGCATCGTGCGGGTGTCGGCGGGACCGCCGGCGAGCTTCACGCTGAAACAGACCGTGCCGACCGGCTTTTCGTCGGTGCCACCGCCAGGCCCTGCGACGCCGGTGATTGCGACTGCGGTGTCCGCACCGAACTGGCTGAGCGCGCCATCGGCCATCGCTTCGGCCACCGGCTCGGACACCGCGCCGTGCGTCTCGATGAGTGCGGAGTCGACGCCGAGCACGTCGGTCTTCGCCTCGTTGGCGTAGGCCACCACGCCGCCCGCAACGTAGGCCGACGAACCGGCAAGCTCGGTGAGCCGCGCGGCGAGCATGCCCGCTGTGCACGACTCCGCGGTCGCGATCCGTCGTCCGGCGAGTAGCCCCGCGACCAGATCGTCCACGCTCGCACCATCTTCGGAGAAGATCTCGCGCCGGTGCCGGTCCCGCAGCAGTGTCATCAGATCGGCGTAGATGTCGGCCGCATCCGGCTCGTAGCGCGTCACCATCTCGATTTCTCCGCGCCGCAGGCACGTGGTGATCTCGAGGCGTTCGAATCCCTCGACTTGCTTCTCGGCGTCGCGCAGGGTGTCGGCCAGGCCGGACTCGGGTAGACCGAACATCCGGACCATCTGCTGGCGGTATGTCGTTCGGCCGGCGATCGCCTCCTGCACGGCGCTGGTCGCCACGGCGATCGGCCACATCGGCTGCAGTTCGCGCGGAGGCCCCGGCAACACGATGACTGCTGGCTTTCCTGGGACGACGACTCCTGGCGCGGTTCCGACAGGGTCGATCACATGCGCCCCCGCCGGAATCAGGGCCTGCTTACGGTTGGAAGCCTGCACAGCCTCGAGATCGACATTGTCGTAGCGCGCCGTCAAGCGCTTGATGATGTCGCCGATCGTGGCTTCGAGGGTCGCGTCGAGTACGAGTTCGCGACCGCAGAAGCGAGCGACCGTCGCAACCGTCATGTCGTCGGCCGTCGGCCCCAACCCACCGCTGGTGACTATCAGGTCCACACCCTCGTCGGCGAGGAACCGCAGTTGGGCCTCGATGTCCTGTGGGCGGTCCCCGCAGATCGTGATGTGTGCCAGTTCAACGCCCAGCTCGAGAAGCCGGTCGGCGATCCACGGGCCGTTGCGGTCTTGCACGCGTCCGGTGAGGACTTCGGTTCCAGTGACCACGATTCCCGCGCGTGCGCCCACGGGATACGAGCCTACACACGGCGGTAGGCGCGATTTGTGTGCGTTCAGGAGCGGTGAGCGCAATGCGGTGAGCGCAACAAACGCACACAAATCGCTTAGGTGACCGGCACCACCACGGGCGGTGAGTTGTATCCCGTCACCCTCACCCAGTTGGCGTCGACACCCGGCGTCGGGATCACCCCTTCGAGGTCAACCGTCTCACCCGGGAACACCGTTACGTAGTTGTCGCTGTACTCGATCGGCAGGATCTCGTCGCCGTCGCGGGTCGACGTGATCTCTGCGCGCTCGAAGAAACCGATCTGCCGCGACGGGTTGTGCAGCCGCACCGCCACGCGGTTGTCGCCCACGCGCCGCGCACTCACTTGCAGCGGCACCCGCGCCATGTAATCGAGCGCGGTCATATCGGCCCAACTGGTCTGCTTGAGTTCGAACGCGGCGTCGTTGCGCGGATCCCCGACGTCGTCGAGCTGCTGTGACTGCCAGTAGACGTTCTCGCCGACAACGTTGCCGGATTGGTCGAACAGCTCACAGCGCACGAAGAAAACCCTTGAGTCCCAAGCGACTCGGGGGAGCGTCAACGCCCGCACCGCTCCCCCGGACGCCACGCTGATGTTGTCAGCGGTGCGGTCATCACGCACCCGGCCCTGTAGGTCATAGACCCGCACGCGCGCCCGCAGCCCCTGCTGCTGGCTCGGTGTCTGGTTGACGACGGTGATGTTGGCCGTGTTGTGATCGCCCGTCGCATACGAGTCGAACACCACAGACATCGGCCGCAGGCCCTTCTTGGCGCCGAAATACCCTCCGCCGGGACGCAGGTAGTAGTCGAAGAGGTGCCCGAAAAACGACGGCCAATGGTTGTTGAGCATCCAATAGATCGTCATCTTGTGGTTGTTCCAGCCGTTCGCGGCGAAGGCCTCGAACTGGGCTCGGGTCGCTTCGTAGTGCGCGACCTGCGCCTTGCGCGCGAACTCCTCAGCGCTGTCGGACGCACCGTAGCGGCGATCGACGGCGCGCCGAATACTTGTCAGCGCAGCGTTTTTCGCGTTCGAGCCGGCATGGAAGAACCAGGCGTCGTTGATCGGCCACAGCTTGTCGGCTGGGATGAACTTCTTCAGGCTCGCGAACGGCGGGACGTGCTCGTTGTCACCCTGTTCGGCAGTGGCACCGCGAGTGGCCGCATAGCGTCCGCTGAACCAGTAGCTGGGTGGACGCCAGCTGTACGGACCCGCCATGTGGATGCCATCCCAAACACGTTCTCCCGCAGCATCTCTGGTCATCGAGGATACGGTGTCGACGACGGCGTTCTGCCAGTGCAAATCGGCTAGGTTGGCGTGGTAGCGCCCGAGCACAGCTGGCGGCGGCTTGCCGTCACTGCCGTTGGCCCACACGAACGCCGACGCGTGCCGACGGATCATTTCGATCTGCGAACGCAGGCTGTCCTGCGCGACTCGGTTGTCCTCGTCATCCCATTGCGGCCACTTCTCCCACTGGTTGCAACACATCCAGCCGAACATCAGTGGGATGCCCAGTTCGTCGGCCCTCTCCACGAGGCGCTCGCCGGGGAACTTGCCCTCGAAGCGAATCATGTTGAGGCCGAGATCCTTGACGTACTGAAGCACCGCTTCATCGCGCGAGGGGTCATCGGCGAACAACAGGTCGGGGGCGTACGCGGCGCCGCGCACCAGGAAGTCCTTCCCGTTGACCATCAGGTAGAAGTTGCCGCCCTTGCCGAGTTCGGGGAACTGCTGGTCTCGATCACGGTGCTGCGAAACGGTGCGGATGCCGAATCGTTGTTGGCTGGCGTCGGTCTCCCGGTTGAACTGCCGGAACTCCAGCCGAAGGTCATAGAGATTGGGCTCGCCGAGCGTGTAGGGCCACCAAAGGTCGGGATCCTGGACGGTCAAAGCCGCGAATTCGTTTGGGGTGAAGCTGATCTCGCGTTGTTCGCCCGCGGCAAGCGTGACCGGTTGTTCGATCTGGATGCCCGGCTTGCCGTCTCTCGTGACCGTTGCCCTCAGAACACCACGCACCTGCGCCGCGGATGAATTGCGAAGGCTCGAATAGATCGTCAGGCGAGCCGAAACGGTACGCGGTAACGGCAGCTCGGTGTTCACCACGGATGGGCCGATCACCACAGCACCAGAGACCCTCAAGAAGACGGGTTTCCAGATTCCGGCATTGCGATCCGCCACAAAGGAATTGCCGTTAGCCGGGTTCTTCTGCGGACCTTGGTAGCCCAGGTAATTCCAGTTGATCCAGTCATACCAGCTATCGGCGAGTTCCACCCCGTTGATGTCCTGCAGCGCCTGCTCCGGCGTGATTTTCACTGCCAGCGTGTTGGATTCGCCGCGGTTGATCCATTGCGACACGTCGAGTTCATGGGCGGTATGCATGCCCACGATCTGCTTGCTGCCCGCAATCAGGTGACCGTTGAGCCAGATCTCGGCGCGGTAATTGATGCCTGGAAACTCCAAGACATACGTCGAGTGGCCCGCAGGCGCGCTGAACGTGGTGCGATACCACCAATCCTGCTTGTAGAGGTCTTGCGGGACTGCATCGCGCATATTCGTGCCGAAGTACAGGTTCGGGTAGGTGCCGTCGGCCTGCAGGGTCTGCAGAACGGTGGCCGGCATTCGGGGGATCGTGTGCCAGCCCGAGTCCTTGAAGTCGGGCCGGGACAGAGCGGCGCCGTCGGCCGACAAGCCCCTGGCGGACAGCAGTTTCCAGCCCTGTGCCAGCTCGATCTTCCCCGGCGGCGGGCCGGGCCGCGCGAAATCCGGGAAGTCAGCCGCGCACACCACCAGCAACAACGCCAAGCAGACGACGACTCGCAGGAGGATGTGCCGATGCACCAAGTAACCCTACCGGTGCAGAGGTTGTCGCCGCCGCCGACCGTTTCGGTGTGGCAGTCGAAGGCTATTGCGCCAGTAGTTCGGCGACCTTCGCGGCACCGGTATGTCCCGGCTTGACGCCGTCCACGATGGCAGCCATCGACCGGGAGTTCTCCAAGCGAAGAGGAAGAATTCGCTGGTAGTCGGCTGACTCATACCAACCCATCGCGGACGCCCGGTCGGGGAAGCGGATGATCACCAGGTCCCCACCCCACGTGCCCTCCACAGGTTCGATGTGACCGCCGTGCACGATGAACTCGCCGCCGAACGGTTCAAGCGTGGCGTCGATCTCGCGCATATAGCGCATGATGTCGTCGCCGAAAGCCACATCGCGCAAGTAACCCACCGCATAGGCCGGAATCTGTTCGGACATATGCCATTATGTCGGCCCCTGCGCCGCAGGTCGATTACCTCTGAGGTTATTTGTGCGGTACGTCGTTGACGAGTCCGCCGTCCATCACGTACTCCGATCCCGTCGAGTACCGCGATTCGTCGCTGGCGAGAAACACAATGAACGTAGCCACCTCTTCGGGCTGACCGGGTCGGCCCAATGGAATCCGCAGCATGTTGTCCGGGAAGTGCTTTGTCATCGGGGTGCGGATAAAGCCGGGGTGCACCGAGTTCACGCGGATGTTGAACGGGCCGAGTTCAAGTGCCGCCGACTTCGTCAGGCCGCGCACAGCCCACTTCGACGCCACGTACGGGTGCACCATGACAGCACCGCGTAAGCCTTCGATCGAGGAGATGTTGATGATGGATCCGCCGCCGTCTGCCTTCATCGCCTCGACCGAAGCCTGCATGCCGAGGAATGTCCCGGTGAGGTTGACGTCGATGACCCTCTGCCATTTGGCCATGTCGAACTGACCGATCTGGCCCAGTGCCACGGTTCCGGCGTTGTTGACGAGCACGTTGAGCTTGCCGAAGTCGTTGACCGCGGTGGTGACGGCGGCCTCCCAGTCATCTGCCTGCGTGACGTCGAGGTGGACGTAACGTGCGGACTCGCCAATCTCGTCGGCCAGGGCCTTGCCCTTGTCGTCGAGGATGTCGCCGATCACCACCTTGGCGCCCTCCGCGACCAGCGCCCGCGCGTCGGCTGCGCCCATTCCCTGCGCGCCGCCACTAATCAGTGCAACTTTTCCATCCACGCGTCCCATGACGGGTCAGGCTACCAAGCGCCACGTGCTACAAGTAGAACCTGTTCCAGTTCCTTCAGGTAGGAGTTGTCATGACTATCCGCGTCGCGCTGATCGGCACCGGCAATTGTGGCAGCCTCGCACTGAAGCAATTGGTGAACGACGCGCGTTTCGACCTGACCGGCGTTTGCGTGTCCACCGCCGCCAAGGTGGGCAAGGACGCAGGCGAACTGGCCGGGCTGGGGGTGGCGACCGGGATCGCCGCGACCGACGACCTTGACGCCATCATCGCGGCCAAACCCGACGCCGTCGTGTACTGCGCGATGGGCGACACCCGGCTGGCGGAGGCGATGGCTGATGTCCGGCGCATCCTCGCCGCGGGTATCAACGTCGTGGGCTCGGCGCTCGGAGTCCTGCAGTACCCGTGGCAAGTGATCCCCGACAAGTACATAGAACGCGTCGAAGACGCTGCACGAGAAGGTAATTCGACGGTGTTCATGACGGGGGTCGATCCAGGATTCGCGACTGATTTGCTTCCGTTCGCGCTGGCCGGCACGTGTCAGAGCATCGAACAGGTGCGCACAATGGAGATCGCGGACTACGCGACCTACGACGGGGCGACCGTGATGTTCGACGTCATGGGCTTCGGCAATCAGCTCGGCGACTTCCCGCTGTTGTTCCAGCCGGGCGTGCTCAGCATCGCCTGGGGCACGGCCATCCGTCAGTTAGCGGCCGGTCTTGGGATCGAGGTCGACGAGATCAGAGACTCCGTCGAACAGGAGCCGGCGCCGGAAGATTTCGACGTCGCCGTGGGCCGCATCGCCAAGGGCACTGTGGCGGCGCTGCGATTCCAGATCGAAGGCATCGTCAACGGCAAGCCGGCAATTGTCGTCGAGCACGTCACCCGGCTGCGGGGTGACCTGCGACCGGACTGGGCACAGCCCGCCGCACCCGGCGGCTCGTATCGCGTGGAGATCATCGGCGAACCGTCGTACACCATGGACATCTGCCCGTCGAGCCGCAACGGCGACCACAACTATGCGGCCATCCTCGGCGCGGCGGGCCGGATCGTGAACGCAATTCCCGACGTCGTCGCCGCCGCCCCGGGTATCCGAACCACCCTGGACCTGCCGCTGGTTACCGGAAAAGGGCTATACGCCACGTAGTTAGGCTGGACAACGTGAGCTCGCCGCCCTCGACGCCCGATCCGATCGCGGAGATCGGTGCGAGCCCTACGGGGCCCCAGGTCGGTGCCTTTTTCGATCTCGACGGCACTCTCGTCGATGGGTTCACCGCGACAGCCCATGCCGGTGATCGCATTCGCCGAAGGCAAGCGCGAATCGGCGAGGTGCTGGGCGTCATCGAAGCCTCGATGCGGTACCGATTCGGCAGGATGCACTTCGAGCGGCTGATGACGCGGGCGGCTGGCTATCTGCGGGGCGAGTCGCTTGCCGAACTCGACGAGATCGGTGAGCGGTTGTTTGTGGAACGTGTTGCGTCGTGGGTTTTTCCGTTCATGCACGAAATCGTGCAGGCGCATCAACAGCGCGGCCACACCGTGGTGCTCAGCTCGTCTGCGCTGACAATCCACGCCGAGCCGGTAGCCCTCTTCCTCGAGATAACCCATGTGCTGTGCAACCACTTCGAGCTCGACGACGACGGTCTGCTGACCGGCCGGATCGAGCGGCCAGTCATCTGGGGCACCAGGAAGGCCAGCGCCGTCGAACAGTTCTGTGACGACAACGGTGTTGACCTTCAACGCAGTTACTTCTACGCCGACGGCAACGAAGACGCCGCGTTGATGAAGCTGGTCGGCCATCCGCGACCGGTTAACCCTCGTCCCGGCCTCGCCGCGATCGCGCTCGAGAACGGCTGGCCGGTGCTTCGCATCGCGGGGGTGCGTCGTCGGCGCGGAATGATGCGGCGCGGCTGAGTTCCTGCGGGCAGCTTCTAGACTGACGGCGATGTCTAGCCGCAACGGGACCGCACATCTGGGCCTCTACGACACGCTTGCCGATTGGGAGGTCGGACACCTCCTGGCGGAGTTGCGCACGGGCAGGTTTACCGGCATTCGGTTCGACATCGTCGCGGTGGCCGAGTCGCTGGACCAGATCACCACGATGGGCGGCGTGCACATGATTCCGGACGCACTGATCGCCGAACTCGACCCAGCTGACAGCGACTTGCTGATCCTGCCCGGCGGGGAGATGTGGGACATCGGCGGCGGTGAGGCCTTCGCCGACGCGGCCCGCCGATTCCTCGAAGCGGGTGTACCGGTCGCCGCCATCTGCGGTGCCACCGCAGGCCTGGCCCGCGCCGGCTTGCTCGACGATCGGGAACACACCAGCGCCGCCCTCGAATACCTTGCGGCGACCGGTTATCGAGGTGACGGCCGGTACATCGACCAACGCGCAGTCGTCGACGGCGACCTGATCACAGCAGGCCCGCAGTCCCCCGTGCAGTTCGCCTGTGCGACGTTGCAGCGGCTCGGCCTCGCATCGGCGCGCACACTCGACGCCTACGAGCGGTTGTTTGGCAGTGGCGACGCAACCGCGTTCAGTGTCCTGATCGAACCCCAATCGAAATGACGAGCGTATGGGCGCCGCGGCGCTCCTGCTGACGGCATGCGGCGGGTTCTTGCTGGCCGTCTTGTGGATGGACCTCATGTTCGATGTTCAGGTTCTCGGCCACGGCAAGCGGGCGGAGCTGCCCGAGCCGGTGCTGGTCTCCATCGCTTCGTACTACCGGCGCGCGACGACCTCGTCGCGGCCGATGAGCTACCTGATTGCGCTCGTAATGGCGATCTTGTTGGCGGCGTTGGGTTTTGAGGCCATCCGTGGCGGCGACCCAGCCTGGCTGCTCCTCACATCGGCGATCCTCGCCGGGTTTCCGATTCTGCTGGCGGCGCTGCGTACCGTTCCGAATGCGGTTCGGCTCGGCGCCCGCCTCGACGGTCCTGCGGGCCAGACGCGACTCGCACGCTCGGTCTTGCGGGATCACCTCGTGTGCCTTGGCTGCATTCTCGCGTTCCTCGCGGTGCGGCTGGCCACCGCCTAGCGCTCGTCGAGGCTGAATCTCGCCAGCGCCGACCGCGCCGCCTCAACGCTCTCACCGTCGAGCGTGCACATCAGCGCCGCCCGCCACGCCGCCAGCCACACCTTCGCGACAGCGGATTGCGGGTCGAGCGCCGAACGCACCGCGGCCTCCAGTCCGTCGTCATGCCCCGGCGGAACCGGCGCGCCCATCAGGCGCACACGACCGGCGCCGACGACATAGTCGAACGCCACGAGTAGCGCCGCCCGCACCGCAACGGCTGGCGGATCGTCCGCGCGGGCGGCCAGCGCGCCCGCGATCCGGTCGGCGGTCCGCCGCTCCACCTCGAGCCGGACCACCTCGTACAGCCCCAGCTTGGTCCCGAAGTGGTGGTAGAGCGTGCCCGTCGTGACGTCTGCTGCTGCGCACAGCGCGACGACGTTGACGTCGTCAAATGCCTCGGCGCTGAACGCATCCACGGCGCGCAGAACCAGGCGTCCCTTCGACGAGCTTTCCGACGGGATCCATTCCGGCATGCCGCGATCATAACTGGTTGTCTGGATTACATAATTAGATTATGTTTCAGTTATGACGACCGCAGAGTTTCTTTATCTACCGGTACCCGAGTTGGCGCCCGCCCTGGCGTTCTACCGCGACACGCTCGGTTGGGACGAAGGCTGGCGCGAAGGCGACCACACCGTGACGCTCGCGATGCCCGGCGTCAACGTCCAGCTCATGATCGATGTCGACACCGAACGCGTCGGCCGGCCGGGGCCGATTCTCGTTGTCGACGACGCCCGCCAATGGATCGACCAACGACGGGGTGAGCTGACGGTGTGGCTCGAACCCCTCGAGATTCCCGGCGGATGGTGGGCCGGGTTCGAAGATCCGCACGGCAACGCCGTCTACGTGCTCGACCAGTCCAACGAGGCGTAGTTTGCAGGCCGTCCAAGCCGCTGCAGGCGAGCCCCTTCCCGCATGACGGTGCGGCGCCTAAGCTAAACTAGAACACGTTTCAGTTCGGCGACCGCCCCACCCGAGGAGCAGCATGCACACCCCCATCTGCGACGAGCTCAATATCGAGTTCCCGATCTTCGCCTTCACCCACTGCCGTGACGTCGTCGTCGCCGTCAGCAAGGCCGGCGGCTTCGGAGTGCTCGGCGCGGTCGGCTTCACCCCGGAACAGCTCGAGATCGAGCTGAAGTGGATCGACGAGAACATCGGCGATCACCCCTATGGCGTCGACATCGTCATCCCGAACAAATACGAGGGCATGGACTCCGCCGATCTGTCCCCGGAGGTGCTCAAGAAGACGCTCAACGACCTCGTGCCCGAAGAGCATGTGGAATTCGCCCGCAAGATCCTCGCCGACCACGGCGTGCCGGTCGACCACAGCGACGACGACGCGATGCAGCTGCTGGGCTGGACCGAGGCGACCGCGACGCCGCAGGTGGAGGTGGCGCTGCAGCATCCGAAGTGCACGCTGATCGCCAATGCGCTCGGCACACCGCCGCCGGACATGATCAAGCACATCCACGACGAAGGTCGCAAGGTCGCTGCGCTGTGCGGATCGCCGTCGCAGGCGCGCAAGCATGCCGACGCCGGTGTCGACATCATCATCGCTCAGGGCGGCGAGGCCGGCGGTCACTGCGGCGAGGTGGGCTCGATCGTGCTGTGGCCGCAGGTCGTCAAGGAGGTCGCGCCGGTTCCCGTGCTGGCAGCCGGCGGCATCGGCAGCGGCCAGCAGATCGCCGCTGCCCTGGCACTCGGGGCCCAGGGCGCGTGGACCGGTTCGCAATGGGTCATGGTCGAGGAGTCCGAGCACACTCCGGTGCAGCACGCCGCGTACGCCAAGGCCTCCAGTCGCGACACCGTCCGCAGCCGGTCGTTCACCGGTAAGCCGGCACGCATGCTGAAAAACGACTGGACCGAGGCATGGGAAGACCCGAATAACCCCAAGCCGCTCGGCATGCCGCTGCAGTACATGGTGTCCGGCATGGCCGTCGCCGCCACGCACAAGTACCCCAACGAGAGTGTGGACGTCGCGTTCAACCCGATCGGTCAGGTCGTCGGCCAGTTCACCAAGGTCGAGAAGACCTCGACCGTGATCGAGCGGTGGGTGCAGGAGTACCTGGAGGCGACCAACACCCTCAACGAGCTCAACGAGGCCGCCACCGTCTGACGCCGGGGCGCCTGCATTGTCGGACGCTCGCCGTATGGTCGCGGCGTGCGCTACGGCCTGACGGTGCCCAACTTCGGCGAGTACTTCGACCCGCGCGTTCTGGCGGCACTTGCCAGCGACGCCGAGCGCGCGGGCTGGGACGGTTTCTTTCTCTGGGACCACACCGTCGCCTGGCCGACGGCGATCGTCGACCCGTTGATCGCATTGTCGGCGATCGCCATCGCCACCAAACGGATCCGCATCGGGCCACTGGTCACGCCGCTGCCCCGCCGCCGGCCGACCAAGCTTGCCCGTGAGGTCGTCTCGCTTGATCACCTGTCGAACGGGCGGATGATCCTCGGTGTCGGTATCGGCGCAGGCCCATGGGAATGGGACTACCTGGGCGAGGAGACCGACCTGCGCACGCGCGGCGCGATGCTCGACGAAGGGCTCGAGCTTCTGACGAAACTGTTCAGCGGTGAGCCGGTGCTCCACGACGGACGGTTTTACGCGTTTCGCGGCGACGGAGGTCCCGGCAGTCCCGAGCCACTGCCGACGCCGTTCCTGCCGACCCCGGTGCAGCAGCCACGCGTGCCGATCTGGGTCGCCGGCACCTGGCCCGGTCGGCCGCCGTTTCGGCGCGCCGCGCGGTGGGACGGCGTCGTGCCCGTGGGGCGCAGCGCCGATATGGTCAGCTACCTGTCCCCCGACGACGTGCGCGACGTCGTCGCCTTCGTCGGCGAAAACCGAAGCAGCGCCGAATCTTTCGACGTCGTGGTGGCCGGCCATACCAGCGCCGACGACACCGACGACGCCACAGCAACCGTGCAGAGCTACGACGATGTTGGTGCGACGTGGTGGCTCGAAGACGTCAGCCCGTGGGCGTTCGGTTGGCAGTGGGACGGCCCGTGGCCGATTGATCAGATGAATGACCGCGTGCGCGCCGGTCCCCCGAGGCTGCCGGGCGACTGCTAACGCCGACTTGGGCCAGGGGCTAGAACCACGCGAGTCGATTATGTAAGGTGACATACATAGCCTTCGGCTGAAGGGATCGACACTGGTATGGCCAGCCCCCGCGAACGGATGGTGATATCCGCCGCGCTGCTGATCCGCGAGCGCGGCGCACACCCGACCGCCATCGCCGACGTCCTCGAACACAGCGGCGCTCCACGCGGGTCGGCCTATCACTACTTCCCCGGCGGCCGGACTCAACTCCTCTGTGAGGCAATCGATTACGCCGGCGAGTTCATCGCCAGCCGCATCGCAAAGGGTCGCACCGGCGTCGAGGTCCTCGACGACCTCATCGCGGACTATCGAAATCAGCTGATCCACACGGACTATCGAGCAGGATGTCCGGTTGTCGCTGTGGCTGTCGAAGCCGGCGACCCCACCAAACAGGATCAGGCTCCGGTGATCGACCGCGCGGGGGCCGTCTTCGCCCGATGGACCGACCTCATCGCGCAACGGCTCATCGCGGACGGCGTGTCTACCGAACGCGCCGAGGAGCTCGCGATGCTGACGACCACCGCAATGGAGGGCGCCATCGTCGTCGCGCGCGCCTCACGCGACATCAAGCCGCTCGACCTTGTCCATGGCCAGCTGCGCACTCTCCTGCAGGCCGAGACGTCGGAAAGGAAACCGCGATGATTGGTGAATGGCAGTCGACCGCATGCATCTTGTGTGAGTGCAACTGCGGCATCGTCGTGCAACTGGACGGCCGCAAGCTGGCGAAGATCCGCGGCGACAAGGAACACCCTGCGTCGCAGGGCTATACCTGCAACAAAGCGCTGCGCCTGGACCACTACCAGAACAACCGCGCCCGCCTCACCTCGCCAATGCGCCGTCGACCCGACGGTTCCTATGAGGAAATCGATTGGGACACAGCGATTGCCGAAGTGGCCGCCGGTTTCAAACGCGTCGCCGACACCCACGGCGGCGACAAGATCTTCTACTACGGCGGCGGCGGGCAAGGTAACCACCTCGGCGGCGCCTACAGCGGCGCGTTCCTCAAGGCGCTCGGCTCGCATTACCGGTCCAATGCGCTGGCCCAGGAGAAGACCGGCGAGGCATGGGTCGACGCGTATCTTTACGGTGGCCATACCCGGGGAGAATTCGAACACGCCCAGGTCTCGGTGTTCATCGGAAAGAACCCCTGGATGTCGCAGAGCTTTCCGCGCGCCCGTACCGTACTCAACGAGATCGCCAAGGATCCCGAACGCTCGATGATCGTCATCGATCCCGTGATTACCGACACCGCCAAGATGGCCGATATTCATCTTCGGGTCCGCCCGGGAACAGATGCGTGGTGCCTGGCGGCACTGGCCGCCGTTCTGGTGCAAGAGGATCTGTGCGACGAGTCGTTCATCGCCGAGCATGTCAACGGAGCCGAGCTTGTTCGCGATGTTCTGCACGATGTTCCGGTCGGCGACTACGCACAGCGCTGCGGCGTCGACGAGGAACTGGTGCGCACCGCTGCCCGCAGGATCGGCGGCGCCGACAGCGTCGCGGTGTTCGAGGACCTGGGCATCCAACAGGCGCCGAACAGCACGTTGTGCTCATACCTGAACAAGCTCCTGTGGATATTGACCGGAAACTTCGCCAAACGCGGTGGCCAGCACCTGCATTCGTCGTTCGGGCCACTGTTCCGCCACACCGCCGATGTCGGGCGCACGCCTGTCACCGGCGCTCCCATCATCGGTGGGCTGATACCGAGCAATGTTGTGCCCCAGGAGATTCTGACCGACCATCCCGATCGATTCCGGGCGATGGTCGTCGAGAGCAGCAACCCCGCCCACTCGCTGGCCGACTCCGCGGCATGCCGCGCGGCATTCGAATCGCTGGAGTTGATGGTGGTCATTGACGTCGCGATGACCGAGACGGCTCGGCTCGCACACTATGTGCTGCCCGCGGCCAGTCAGTTCGAGAAGGCCGAGGCGACGTTCTTCAATCTCGAGTTCCCGCACAACGATTTCCATCTCCGTCATCGGCTGATGGAGCCGCTGGAGGGCACACTGCCCGAGCCTGAGATCTGGGCGCGGCTGGTGCGGGCGCTCGGCGTCGTCGACGATGCCGATCTGGAGCCGCTGCGCCGCGCCGCCGGCGAGAGCCGCCAGGCGTTCACAGAGGCGTTCCTGCAAGCAGTCAGTACCACTCCGATGCTCGGCAAGGTGTTGCCATTCGTCCTATACGAGACATTGGGACCGACTCTGCCCGAAGGGCTTTCCGGTGCTGCAGCATTGTGGGGGCTCGCCCAGAAGGCGGCGATGACCTATCCGGAGGCGGTGCGCCGCGCGGGCTATGCCGACGGCAACGCGTTGTTCGACGCCATTCTCGAGAGCCGGTCGGGGGTGACGTTTACCGTCCACGAGTACGACGACGACTTCAGTTTGATCACTCACGCCGATCACAAGATCGCGCTGGACATGCCCGAGATGCTCCACGAGATACGCGCGCTGACCGACAGCCGCCCCGGGTTGACGACACCGGAGTTCCCCATCGTGCTCTCGGCCGGTGAGCGTCGCGCCTACACGGCCAACGACATCTTCCGCGACCCGTCGTGGCGCAAACGCGATGCCGACGGCGCACTGCGCATCAGCATCGAGGATGCCGAGGCGCTGGGCCTGGCCGACGGCGGCCGCGCGCGCATCACCACCGCGGCGGGCAGCGCCGAGGCAAGCGTCGAGATCAGCGAGGCGATGCTGCCAGGACATGCGTCATTGCCCAACGGCTTCGGCCTCGACTTCGCGGACGGCGACGGTGAAGCACAGACTCCCGGGGTTGCGCCCAATTCGCTCACGTCGACCGAGTGGCGCGACGAGTATGCCGGCACCCCATGGCACAAGCACGTTCCTGCCCGGATCGAGGCCGTGTCCGTCGCGGTGGCCGCGACCTGATTTCAGGGAATCGGTTGGCCGATGCCAAGCATGTTGCCTTCACTGTCCCGGAACCAGGCGGCCCGCTCACCGGATCCCTTGCTCGGGTAGTTGCCTGCGATCTCGGCGATACCGTTCACGGTCGTCAGCCCCGGCAGGTCATACTCCTCGAAAACCACACCACGCCTGCGTAACTCGACGACCGTCGCCTCGATGTCATCAACCGTCCACGCCATCTGGGTGAAGGTGCCCGGTGAGGCGCCCGCGGATTCGAACACGCCGAACTCTGCGCCCGCGCAGCGATAGAGCAAGCCGCCGGGCCGTTCCTCGCTGGGCTCGAGCCCTAGCTTGTCGGCATAGAACGCCCTTGCGCGGTTCAGATCCCGCGCAGGAAGGCGGGTGGCAACACTGTGCGCGTCGAGCATCGGTATTCCCTTCCGTCGTCGGAGCCTAGGTACAGTCTGGCCCGTGGCAGACACGCAGTGGAGCCTTGACGCAGCCGACGGTGAACTGCTTGTTCGTACCGGCGTCACCGGCAGGGCCGCGAAGATGGGACATCGCCTGACCATCACGATGAACTCCTGGCATGCGACGGTGCAGTGGGCCGACGGACAACCGATCGCGGCGGAGCTGACCGTCGACGTGGACTCACTGCAAGTGTCCGCGGGCGAGGGTGGATTGATGGCCCTGTCCGCGCCGGAGAAGGCGCTGGCACGCTCACACGCCCTGAAAGCTCTCGACGCAGGCAGGTTCCCGCGAATCCGCTTTTCTGCGAATCGCATCGAACAGACCGGCGACGGCTACCGGCTGCGCGGCACGCTCGAGATCCACGGCAAGAGCCGCCGACACGAGGTCGATCTGCGCGTGAAGGACCTCGGCGACGGCTGGCATATGTCCTGCGAAGCCGAGGTTCGCCAGACCGAATTCGGCGTCAAGCCCTATTCGATGCTGATGGGTGCCATGAAGGTCGTCGACACCGTCACGGTGGCCTTCACCGCCACGCGCAGTGCTGGAACCGACTCATGAACCAGACCGTCGTCTGCCTCGGCGCTCACGTGTTCGACGTCCAGCTGCGGCCCGTCGATGCGATCCCCGAAGGCCAAGGCGTCGCTCTCGTCGAGCAGATCCGCTTCAGCCCCGCCGGAGCCGCGGGAGGCACAGCGCTCACCCTGGCCAAGCTCGGCGCCACCGTGCGCAGCGCAGGCGCGATAGGCGCGGACCCGATCGGTGATCTGTTTGTGAGCATGCTGGCGCGATACGGCGTCGACACATCGCTGCTGCTGCGCCGCGACGGTGTGCAGACGTCGTCGTCCGTGCTTCCCATCCGTCCCGACGGCAGCCGGCCGGCATTTCACGTCCCCGGCGCGACCCTCACCTACGGATCTGACGACGCACCGCACGATCACATCGCCGCGGCCAGCCATCTGCATGTCGGCGGACCCGAGCTGATGGGCGGCGAAGCGGCCGCGGCGATTCTGTCCCGAGCCAAGAGTGCCGGTGTCGTGACGTCGGCGGACATCCTCACCACCGCTGACCCAGGCGTGCTGGCGTGGATCGCGCCGGCGTTGCCGCACCTGGACTACCTGCTGCCCAACGACGAGCAGGTCCTCGGTCTGACCGGTGCCGCGACGCTCGAGCAGGGTTGCCGCGAACTGATCGCACGCGGAGTGACGTGCGTGGCGGCGACGCGTGGCGCCGACGGAGCGCTGGTCGTCACCGCCGATGAGACGGTGCAGGTGCCGGCCTTCGCCGTCGATGTGGTCGACACAACCGGATGTGGCGACGCGTTCTCAGCCGGATTTCTGCGCGGCACAGGCCTCGGGCGCGACCTGTCGGTCTCGGCCCGACTCGGTTGTGCCGCAGCGGCTTTGGTGGCACAGGGCCTCGGAAGCGATCATGGCGTGTTCGATCTGGCCGCCGCCGATTCTTTCGCGGACAGCACGCCGGTACTTCAGCCCAGCAGTCGCTGAGTCGCCCGGTCCAGTACCTGCTTGCGGCTGCGGGCGCCGTGATCGGCTGCGATGAAATGACTGCCGATGGCCAGCGAGAAGGCCAGCATGCCGCGGGCCTCGACGTCGTCGGCGTCGTCGATGAATGTGCCGATCAAGGTGCGCAGATAGTCCATGCGTCGGTTGTCGACCCGGCGCAGACGCGTGGCAACGGAGGAGTCGCGCCGAGCCCAGTCACGAATGGCGAGGTCGATCGGAAGTAATGCCTCGGAGAAGGTGAGCATGCCCGCCCGGCGGACCTTGGCCCGCGCGTCGCCGCCTTCCTTCTCGACGCGTTCGAGCGTTTCATCGATGCTTCGGAGTTCCCACGTGTTCAGCATCTCCTCCACGAATGCCTGGCGGTTGGGAAAGTGCCAGTAAAAGCCACCCCGGGTGACACCGAGTTCGGTGGCGATCAGCTCCACGCGCACCGCATCGGGCCCGCCATTGGCGAGTGCCCGCAATCCCGCGTCGATCCACGCACTCTTCGGTGTGCGGGTTTGAGCGACCATCGTGTCTCCATATCTCGCGGGTATTGACGGCGTGATCCAGCCAAGCATACAGTAGTGTATGTTTGATTCTGGCCCATTGGACAAGGCCGAGCACACGTCGCGGCCGTGGCGAATCCACGAAGTAGCCAAGGATTTTCGACTGCTCGACGTCTGGGCACTGCCCACGCCGGGTGGGCCCGGCGACTTCCCGCGACTGGTGCAATTGATGGCGGAGTATGAGCCGGGGCGATCCTCGATCGTGGTGCGGAGCCTGTTCGCCATCCGCTTCGCGCTGGGGCGCGTACTCGGGATCGACCGCCCGGAGGCCGGCCTTGGAGCACGGGTCGGCACGCTTCGTGATCGGCTGCCGTCCGATTTGGCCGGCACCGCAACCGATTTCGGCGCCGACGCCGACCCCTTCATCCCGCTGTACGTGACAGACGACGAGTTCGCGATGGAGATCGCCAACCAGACCGTGCACGGCGTGCTGCACGTCGGCTGGGTCGCCGACGAAGCGGGCGGGTACCGCGGTCAGATGGCCGTTCTGGTCAAGCCGAATGGATTGATGGGCTCGATGTACATGGCGGCGATCGCACCGTTTCGCCACTTGGCCGTCTACCCCGTGATGCTGCGGGAAATCGGCTGGGCGTGGCGCCAGCCTGTGTCGGGAGGTAACAATGAGCGCTGAAGTGACCGGGTCGGCGGACCGGGTTCGTCAGATAGAAGTCCCACCATCCGTACTAGCAATGAGCACCTTGACCCGAATCGATTATGCCGACGCATTTCTCGTTGAACTCGGACCGGTACCACACACGGCCGAACGATGCGCCCGCGAGACCTTGGAAGGCGCTCCGCTGGCCATCCGGGCTCAGCTTCAGTCAGGGTGGACGTCGATCGGGTTGAAGATCGGCACCGGCTCGTCGGAACACTCGGTGCTCGGCTGGAACGTGCGTCAGAGCACGCCGGAGTTGATTCTGCTCGGTGCCGAGTCCCGCATCGGGATGCCGGGTGAGTTGTTGTTCCTGCGGGAAGGCGACACATTGCTCTTCGCCTCGTTCGTGTGCCAACGCAATATGCTCGCCCGCGCGGTGTGGGCGATGACCGAGAAGGCGCATGTCCGGATGGTGCGTCAGATCCTCGATCAAGCCGGCCGACGGCTGCGGCCAGTCACGAGTTAGGGCGCGGGCGGCGGCGCCGGGGGCAGCGGCGCCTGTGGGCCTGCCGGCATGCCCGGAGGTGGCGTGGCGTTGGCGTCGAGCCCGCGCTGCGTCAGCAGGAGCAGCGCGTCGCTTCCGCTCACCTCCTGTGTCTGCATGGCATGCCATAGCTCGCGCAGATACGTCAGGCGCGGCTGGCTCGGGGCGACTGGATCGTCGACGGTGCCGGGAGGCAGGTTTTCCGGGCTCACCAGATGTGGCACTCCCTGCGCGGGAGGCGCCGCCGGATCGGCCGCGGTGGCCTGGATGGCGGCGTCCTGCGCCGGGGGCGGCGGTGGTGGGACGGGGATCAGCGGTTCGGCCATCGCCGGTGCCGCGAGCGTCACCGCGGCGACAGCGCCGAGGGCGCCCATTGCCGCGGACAGCGCCGTTGCTCGAAGATCGATCCTCACCGATGCCCCCTTCCGGTCCACCGCCATGGCGCGGTGCTACTGGATGCTTCAGCCTGGCCCTCGAAATTGTTACACCTGTGCCGCCTGTGGCCAAGCAGTCAATTTGTGCGCATCGAGTCAGAACACGTTTCACTTCGGTGTTTCTCGGACTTGCGCCGAGTTTCCCAAACCCGCCTCACCTGGCCCCAACTGTGGTGTAGCAATGCGGTACGGCCACTAGACAACGTCATATCAGGAGGGCATCGATGCCGTCTCCCAACCTTCCGCCCGGGTTCGACTTCACCGATCCCGACATCTACGCCGAACGGCTGCCGGTCGAGGAACTCGCCGAGATGCGCAAGGTCGCGCCAATCTGGTGGAACGAGCAGCCGAAGGGCGTCGGCTGTTTCGACGACGGCGGCTACTGGGTGGTGACCAAGCACAAGGACGTCAAGGAGGTGTCCCGGCGCAGCGACGTCTTCTCCAGCAATGCAAAGACCGCACTGCCGCGCTATCGCGATGGCGCCGACCCCGAGTCGCTCGAGCGGGGCAAGGTCGTGCTGCTCAACCAGGACGCCCCGCACCACACCCACCTGCGCAAGATCATCTCGCGTGCGTTCACGCCGCGTGCCATCGAGCATCTGCGCGACGAGCTTGATCAGCGAGCGCAGAACATCGTCAAGGTGGCAGCGGCCGAAGGCTCGGGCGACTTTGTCGAGCAGGTGTCCTGTGAGCTTCCGCTGCAGGCGATCGCCGGCCTCATGGGCGTGCCCCAGGAAGACCGCAAGAAGCTCTTCGATTGGTCGAATCAGATGGTGGGTGACCAAGACCCGGAGTTCGCCAGCAATGACCCAATGGCCGCGTCGATCGAACTGATCATGTACGGCATGCAGATGGCCGCCGAACGGACCAAGAACCCCGGCGACGATCTCGTCACGAAGCTGGTGCAAGCCGACGTCGAAGGACACAAGCTCTCCGACGACGAGTTCGGCTTCTTCGTCATCCTGCTGGCTGTAGCGGGCAACGAGACGACTCGCAATTCCATCACCCAGGGCATGATGGCGTTCACCGACTTCCCCGATCAGTGGGAGTTGTTCAAGAGGCAGCGTCCGGTGACCGCCGCCGACGAGATCGTCCGCTGGGCCACGCCGGTCACGTCATTCCAGCGCACGGCAATGGAGGACACCGAGCTGTCCGGGGTGAAGATCAAAAAAGGCCAGCGGGTGGTGATGTTCTACCGCTCGGCCAACTTCGACGAGGACGTCTTCGACGACCCCTTCACGTTCAATATCCTGCGAGACCCCAACCCGCACGTGGGATTTGGCGGCACGGGCGCCCATTTCTGCATCGGAGCCAACCTGGCGAGAATGACCATTGACCTGATTTTCAACGCCATCGCCGATCAGATGCCGGACCTCAAACCGGTCGCCCCGCCCGAGCGGCTACGGTCGGGTTGGCTCAACGGGATCAAGCACTGGCAGGTGGACTACACCGGGGCTTCGCGCTAGGCCGCTAGTAGTCGATGATGGAACGCCAGTAGTCGTCGGGGATCTCGCCGCCGGACCGCAGGACCATCGCCAGGCCGGTGGCCATCGCGATGCCGAGCAGTCCCAGCCATAGCCCGGCCAGGCCAATGATCGCCCATGCCACGGCCGTAACCGTCGGCCACGGCGACAGCACCACGAGCACCGGCGCGAAGAAGAATCCGCCGCCGATGTACCAGGCGGAACCGGCGCGGTCGGCGATCAGCACAAAGCGCAACCACCGCGGAATCGTCTGCCCGCTCATGCCTCCACGGTGCCCGCCCGGGGTAAAGGCCGCAATTACCCCAGACGTAGTGGTCCTGGTCCGAACCATGAGCAACACTGGCCCGGTGACCAGCGTTGGACTTCAGACACCGGCCTTTGGCTCGCTGATGCGAGAGTGGCGACAACGGCGCCGTGTATCCCAGCTCGACCTGGCGATCGAAGCCGACGTATCACCTCGCCATGTCAGCTTCATCGAGACCGGCCGGTCGACTCCCAGCCGGGCCATGGTGTTGCGCCTCGCCGCGGTGCTCGATGTGCCTCTGCGCGACCAGAACCGGTTGTTGATGGCAGCGGGTCTCGCTCCGGTTTACGGCGAGCGCCCGCTCGACGATCCGGACATGGCCGCCGTGCGGGAGGGAATCGAGCGGGTTCTGGGCGCCTACAACCCCTTTCCCTGCGTGGTGGTAGACCGGGGCTGGCAGCTGGTGCAGGCCAACGCGGGCGCCGCCGTGCTTCTCGACGGTGTCGCGCCACATCTGCTTGCGCGACCAAACGCGCTGCGCATCACCCTGCATCCGGAAGGTATGGCGCCGCGCATCCGAAATCTGGCGCAATGGCGGCACCATCTGATCGAACGGCTTCGTCGCGAAGCCTCGGTCAGCGGGTCGGCCGAATTGTCGGAGCTACTGACCGAGATCGAGTCGTACCCGGGCGGTTTCGAGGAAACGCGCGATCTGGGCGGAGTCGCGGTTCCGTTGGAGCTGGAAACATCGCAGGGCCAATTGCTGACGTTCCTGAGCACGGTGACGACCTTCGGCACCGCACTTGACCTCACCGCCGCCGAGCTGTCGATTGAAGCGTTCCTGCCAGCCGACGAGACCACCGCCGCGGCGCTGCGCGCTGACGGCTTCGCGAGCGGTTGAGTTCGCCGGTCCGAGAGAAACGTCAAGGCGAAGGGGCGAACTCCAATAGAGTCGGCCGACATGGAGAACCGACTCATTGCGGTGGCCGTGGGTGTGCTCGTTGTCGGTGTCGCCGGCTGCTCCTCACCGCCGCAGGCCCTCGGCGGCACCACCGCCAAGGTGACCATCAACGGCCAGAGCACAGGGGGCCCGCACCCGGTCCGCTGCTCGCAGACGGGATGGTCGTGGACCATCGAGACCCCCGGCGACGCGAAAGGTTTCAAGGCCGTCGTCGACACCGGCGACGCGGTCACCGCCCAGTCGGTCGACTTCCGCGATCTCGGCGGCTTCACGGGCAGCTTCTGGAAGGGCAACATCGGTGAGGCGGAAGTGAAGAGCGCAGGCGGTACCTACACGATCGACGGGTCCGCGGACGGCTCCTTCACCGACAATCCAAGCAACGCTGTCACCGCGACGTTCAGGATCGAAGCGAACTGCTGACCGGAGGTCTTCACGTGGTGCATCCGTTCCGGAGCGCGATCGAAGCCCGTGATGTCGACGCGGCCGTCGCGCTGCTCCGCGAAGACGTGGTCTTTCGCAGCCCGGTAGTTTTCACGCCGTATCAGGGCAGGGAGGCGCTTCGGCGGATCCTCGAGGCGGTTATCACGGTGTTCGAGGACTTCCGGTACATCCGCGAGATCGGCGCCGACGACGCGCGCGATCACGCCCTGGTTTTCGAGGCCCGGGTCGGTGATAAGCATCTGGAAGGGTGCGACTTCATCCAGCTCGACGATGATGGCGCGATCAGCGTGCTGACCGTCATGGTGCGCCCACTTTCTGCCGCCCTTGCGCTCGCCGATGCGATGAAGGCGCAGCTCACGCCCTCATAGTCACTGGTCTTACCACTTGACCTCTGGCCAGCAGCCTGGCATGCTCGGTCCATGGCCTTGCAACCCGT
>NZ_DASSCY010000174.1:0-9334 GCF_035697385.1 Mycobacterium sp.
CGGCGGCGACGGCGGCGGCGGCGGCTCATCACACGGAGACGGCATTGCCATCGGCGGCGACGGCGGCGACGGCGGTGACGGCGGCCAGGGCGCGCAGGGAGGCAACGGTGGCGCCGCCGGACAGGGCGGTATAGGCGGCAACGCCGGACTGCTCGGCGGCACCGGCGGCGCGGGCGGTAGCGGTGGCACCGGTGGCACCGGCGGTACGGGCGCCACGGGCGGCAACGGGGGCCGTGGAGGCGCTGCCAGCAGCGATTCCCTTGACACTGTTCTCGTTGGCGGCGGCTCCGGTCGAGACGGAGAGGGTGGCGCCGGCGGTGCAGGTGGCGCCGGCGGTGCAGGCGGCCAGGGCGGAGCGGGCGGTACCGGCAGCCTCGGAGGGGAATCAGGAGCCACCGGCTCTACGGGTACGGGCGGCAGCACCGGCGCAACCGGCACCCCAGGCGCAGACGGCGGAACTTCCTGACTTTGCGCTAGAGCCAGGTGTCGTCGGTGGTGGCGGTGAGGAACGCCTCCAGGTCGTCGCGCCAATGCGCGGGCGTGGTCTTGTCCGGCTCGATCCCCGTGTAATCACCGCGGTAGAACAGCAGCGGCCGCGGCTTCTTGTGAGGCACATCCGACAGCGAATGCACTGCGCCGAAGACCACGTAGTGGTCGCCGCCGTCATGCACCGAATCCACCGTGCAGTCGATGTGCGCCAGCGTGCCTTCGATGATCGGCGACCCCAGTTTCGAAGGGTTCCAATCGATTTCGGCGAACTTGTCCGGTTCCTTTGAGCCGAAGCGCGCCGACACGTCCTTCTGCTTCTCGTGCAGCACGTTCACACAGAACTTGCCACTGGACTCGATGGCCTGCCACGACCGCGACACCTTGGTCGGGCAGAACAGCACCAGTGGCGGATCCAATGACAGCGCCGCGAACGACTGGCATGCGAACCCTACCGGCGCGCCATCGTGCATGGTGGTGATGACCGTGATGCCAGTGCAGAACTGCCCGAGCACATTTCGGAATGTGCGCGGGTCCAACGACTCGGCGGCCACTATTACTTGAAGCCGACGCTGAAGTCGTGACCCCACAGGCTGACTGCGGTGCTCTCCCTTGCCACCCAGCCGTCGTCTTCGACCTCGAGTCCCTCACAACCGAATTCGATGTCGAAGCCACCAGGGGTCTTCATGTAGAACGACAGCATCTTGTCGTTGACGTGGCGGCCAAGGGTCGCCGACATCGGCACCTTGCGGCGCAGCGCGCGGTCCAGGCACAGGCCGACGTCATCGGCCTCTCCCACCTCCATCATGAGATGGACGATGCCGCTTGGTGTCTCACCCGGCATGAAGGCCAGGCTGTGATGACGCGGGTTCACGCCGAAGAAGCGCAGCCACGCCGGAGGCCCGTCGGCGGGCCTGCCTACGAGTTGCGGTGGCAGCCGCATCGAGTCGCGCAGCTTGAAGCCGAGCACGTCGCGGTAGAAGTGCAATGACTCCATGTCGTCGCGGGTGGTCAGCACGACGTGGCCGAGGCCCTGCTCCTCGGTGACGAACTTGTGACCGTACGGACTCACGACCCGGCGGTGTTCGAGGGCGGCGCCGTGGAACACCTCGAGGGTGTTGCCGGACGGGTCGTCGAACCTGATCATCTCGTCAACGCGGCGTTCGGCCAACTCGGCCGCTGAAGCTTCTTTGTAGGGCGTGCCCTCAACGTCGAGCCGATTGCGAATGTCCTGCAGTCCCGCGGCATTCGCAGTCTCCCAGCCGGAAACCTGCAGCCGGTCATGCTCACCTGGGACGATGACCAGGCGGGCAGGGAACTCGTCCATCCGCAGGTATAGCGCACCGTCGGTGAGCCCCTTGCCCTCGACCATTCCGAGGACCTTGAGGCCGTACTCGCGCCAGGCGGCGACGTCTGTCGACTCGATGCGCAGATAGCCCAGTGACCGGATGCTCATCATCAGCCTCCCAGGAAATCAATCGTCAGCTTGTTGAACTCGTCGAACTTCTCCAGCTGCGCCCAGTGACCACACTGCCCGAAGACGTGCAACTGCATCTTCGGTATCTGCTTGAGCGCCACCAACGCGCCGTCGAGCGGGTTGACCCGATCTTCGCGACCCCAGATGAGAAGTACCCGTTGGCGCAGCTTGTACACCTCGCGCCACATCATTCCGAGCTCGAAGTCGGGGCCCGCGAACGACTTTCCCATCGCCCGGGTGGCGGCCAACGATTCGGGCGTGCTGGCGATCGCGAAGCGCTCGTCGATCAGCTCGGGGGTGATCAGATTCTGGTCGAACACCATGATCCGGAGGAACTTCTCCAGATTCTCCCGCGTCGGCTCGACGGAGAACTTGCCGAGCAGCTTGACACCCTCGGTGGGGTCGGGTGCGAACAGATTCACCGAGAGCCCGCCAGGGCCCATCAGCACCAGCCGGCCTGCCCGCCTGCCATTGTCCAACGCGAACCGGACCGCGGTGCCGCCGCCGAGCGAATTGCCAACCAGGTCAGCGCTTTCGATGCCGAGATGGTCGAACAGGTTGAGCAGGGCGGTGGCGCTGTAGCGGTTGTACTGCTCGTGCTCGGTGTGCTTGTCCGAATGTCCGTAGCCCGGCTGGTCAACGGCCAGCACGTGAAAGTGCTTGGCCAATACCGATATATTGCGCCCGAAGTTCGACCAGCTCGACGCACCGGGGCCGCCGCCGTGCAGCAGCACGACGGTCTTGTCGTTGCCGACGCCGGCCTCGTGGTAGTGCAGCCGCATGTCATCGCGAACCTGCGCATAGCGGGACGTCGACTCGAAGGTGATCTCTTGCTGTTGAGCGGTTTCGGCGGCGAAAGACGTCATCAGACCATTGTGTCCTGAGGCGGAAGACCGAACTCGTTGTTACCGAAGATCAGGTAGGCGCGTTCCGGATCGTTGGCGGCATGCACGCGGCCTGCGTGCGCGTCGCGCCAGAACCGTTGCACCGGAGCATCGTTGTTCAGCGCGGTGGCGCCGGAGGCTTCGAAGAGCCGGTCGATGGACGAGATGGCCCTGCCGGTGGCACGGACCTGGTCGCGACGGGCGCGGGCCCGCAGCTCGAACGGAATCTCCTTGTCCGCCTTCAGCAGCTCGTACTCGTCGCCGACGTTGCCGATCAATTGGCGCCACGCGGCGTCGATGTCACTGGCGGCTTCGGCGATGCGGACCTTCGCGAACGGGTCGTCCTTGGCCTTCTCGCCCGCGAACGCCGCACGCACCCGCTTGCCCTGATGCTCGACGTGCGCGTCGTAGGCGCCGTACGCCATACCGACAATCGGCGCAGAGATGGTGGTGGGATGCACTGTGCCCCACGGCATCTTGTAGACCGGCGCGGTGTTCGTCTGCAGCCCGCCCGCGGTGCGATCGTTCATCGACTTGTACGACAGGAACCGGTGCCTCGGCACGAACACGTCCTTGACCACGACGGTGTTGCTGCCGGTACCGCGCAGGCCGACCACGTGCCACACGTCGTCGATCTTGTACTCGGTGCGCGGGATCAGGAAGCTGCCGAAGTCGACGGGCCTGCCGTCCTTGATGACCGGGCCGCCGAGGAAGGCCCAGGTGGCGTGGTCACAACCCGACGACCAGTTCCACGATCCGCTGACGAGGTAACCGCCGTCGACCACGGTGCCCGCACCCATCGGCGCGTACGACGACGAGATCCGCACGGACGGATCCTCGCCCCAGACTTCTTCCTGGGCCTGCTGATCGAACAGCGCAAGGTGCCAGTTGTGGACACCGATGATCGAGCTGACCCAGCCGGTGGAGCCGCACGCGGTGGCGATCCTGCGCACCGCTTCGTAGAAGACGGTCGGGTCGCACTGCAGGCCGCCCCACTGCTCGGGCTGCAGCAGCTTGAAGAAGCCCACCTCGTCGAGTTCGCTGACGGTCTCATCGGGGAGGCGGCGCAGATCTTCGGTTGCCTGCGCGCGCTTCGCGATCAACGGCAGTAGATCGTCGATGCCGGCTAGGACCGACTGCACGTCACGCTGTTCAATGGACGTCACTGCTTTGCCTCCCGGGTATACGGACCTGAAAAGAGATTAGAACACGTTACGATTTGTGTCGAGCAGCGCATTCCTGCAGCAGCTGGACCTGGGCACATGCATTTCTGTAACCTGTTCTAGTTATCACCGACGAAAGGGTACGCGATCGTGACCGACGAGCCGCTCGGTAGCCATGTGCTCGAGCTGCAGGTGGCCGCCGTCGTGGAGGAGACCGAGGACGCGCGCTCGTTGGTGTTCACCGTGCCTGACGGAGCCGAAATCCCAGCCGAACGACTTCGCTACGCGCCCGGTCAGTTCCTGACGCTGCGCGTGCCGAGCGACCGGACCGGCTCGGTCGCCCGCTGCTACTCGCTGTGCAGCTCACCGTTCACCGGCGACCCGATGACCGTCACCGTCAAGCGCACCGCGGACGGATACGCGTCGAACTGGCTGTGCGACCACGCTCACGCCGGCATGAAAATGCACGTGCTCGCTCCGTCGGGCACCTTCGTCCCCAAGACACTCGAAGCCGACTTCCTGCTGATGGCCGCGGGTAGCGGCATCACGCCGATGCTCGCGATCTGTAAGTCGGCGCTCGCCGAAGGCAGCGGCAAGGTGGTTCTGATCTACGCCAACCGCGACGAGAACTCGGTGATTTTCAGCGGCGCGCTGCGCGAGCTCGCTGCCAAGTACCCCGACCGGCTCACCGTCGTGCACTGGCTGGAGACCGTGCAGGGGCTTCCGAGCGCCGCGGCGTTGGCCGGCCTGGCCGCGCCGTACAGCGGGCACGACGCATACATCTGCGGCCCGGGGCCGTTCATGGCGGCCGCCGAGGAGGCGCTGAAGAATTCGGGCTTGCCAGCCGAGCGCATCCACATCGAGGTGTTCAAGTCGTTGGAGTCGGATCCGTTCGCGAGAGTCGTCATTGCGGCCGATGACTCAGACGACAGCGACGAGGGGCCGGCCACCGCGATCGTCACGCTCGACGGGGAGAAGCACGAAATCCGCTGGCCGCGCAACGCCAACCTGCTCGACGTGCTGCTCGACAAAGGTCTGGACGCTCCATTCTCCTGCCGCGAAGGCCATTGCGGTGCGTGCGCGGTGCTCAAGAAGAGCGGCGACGTCGAGATGGACATCAACGATGTGCTCGAACAGCAGGATCTCGACGAGGGCCTGATCCTCGGTTGCCAGGCCAAGCCGCGATCCGATTCGGTGGAAGTCACCTACGACGAATAACGCGCGGGCTACCATTCGCCGCACTGGAGGGAAGCAATTGTGACCAAGCGGTTGGCCGGCATTCTCGCGGCGATCTCGGCGACGTGGTTGACGCTCGCACTCGTCACACCGATGCCCATGTCGTCGGCGGCTGTAGACACGGGTGATGCGTCGATCCCAGTCGATCCGGTGACCACACTCGAGATGCATGTCACCGCCAATTGCATTGCGGCCGAAGGTAATTGCCTGTGGAACACGGCTGCGAACCTGCGTACTCCAGAAGGCGTGACCGGATTCCCCGGCGATCTGTATGCCCGCCAGACGACGACGGTGCGCACCATGGACCGCAGCGTCTGGGTGGAATCAGACTTCGACGCGCCAAACACTCGTCTGTTCAAGGCCATGACCTCGGTCGAATTGTCGACCGTCTACTTCGGAGGCGGACCTCCGGAGAAGTTCACGTTGCGCGGCAACACCTGGCCCACCGATTGGCGCACCGGAGGACGAAGAACAGACGTCCCGCTGATCGTGTGCAGCCACATCCAGGTTGTCTACGCGGGCGTGAACGTCACCTCGCCGGACGCCTGCGCGCAGGCGAGTTTCAGCTAGCTAACTAGCGGGGCAGGCCAAGTAGCCGCTCGCCTGCCAGCGTCAGCAGGATCTGCTCGGTGCCGCCCGCGATGGTGAGGCAGCGGGTGTTGAGGAAGTCGTGGACGGTCTTGTTCTCGACGACGCCCGCACCCTCGGAGAGCTCCATCCGCAATTCGGACAATGCCTGCCGATACCGCACACCGATCAGCTTGCGCGTGCTGGCCTGCGGGCCGGGATCCTGACCGCCGACCGCCAGCTCGGCGATTTTTTGGTCCAGAAGCGAACCCACCTGGGCCGACACGATCAGTGCACCCAGCTGGTCCTGCCCTGCCGCGTCGAGATCGAGGTCGGCCACCGTGCGCAACAGCTCTTCCATCGGGTTGCCGAGCGCGGTGCCGTGCGCCATCGCGACGCGCTCGTTCGCGAGCGTCGTGCGGGCGAGCCGCCAGCCGTCGTTGACCTGTCCGACGACCATCTCGTCGGGCACGAAGACGTCGTCGAAAAACACCTCGTTAAACAGGTTGTCGCCGGTGATCTCGCGCAGCGGCCTGATCTCGAGGCCCGGTGAGGACATGTCGACGAGGAAGTACGTGATGCCCTTGTGCTTAGGCGCGTCCGGGTCCGTACGAGCAAGGCAGACGCCCCACGCCGCCTTGTGCGCGGCTGACGTCCACACCTTCTGACCGGTGAGCTTCCAACCGCCTTCGGCGCGAACTGCTTTGGTGCGCAGTGACGCAAGGTCCGAGCCCGCCCCCGGCTCAGAGAACAGCTGACACCAGATGAACTCGCCGCGCAGCGTGGCCGGCACGAACTGCTCGACCTGCTCGCGGCTGCCGTGCTCGAGAATCGTTGGGACGGCCCACCATCCGATCACCAGATCCGGACGCGTCACGCCGGCCGCCGCCAACTCCTGGTCGATCAGCAACTGCTCGGCGGGTCCGGCCTCCCTGCCGTACGGCCGCGGCCAGTGCGGTGCCAGAAGTCCGGCGTCGGCCAGTGCGATTTGCTGCTTCTCGGCGGGAAGTGCGGCGACTTCGGCCACGGCAGAAGCGATTTCGGGCCGAAGGTGTTCCACCGAATCCAGAGCGATGTGCAGGTTCCTGCGAACGCTCTGCTGTGTCAGCGTCGCGACCCGGCGCAGCCAGCGCGGTCCGCCACCGAGGAAGTGTGCGATCCCGTACGCCCGGCGCAGATACAGATGTGCGTCGTGCTCCCAGGTGATGCCGATGCCGCCGAGCACCTGGATGCAGTCCTTGGCGTTCGCCCTAGCGGCGTCGATGCCGGCCGAGGCGGCGACCGCGGCGGCGATGGACAGCTGTCGCTCGTCGGGGTCCGCTACGGCCCTTGCGGCGTCGGCGGCGGCAACGGAGGCCTGCTCTGAGCGCAGCAGCATCTCGGCGCACATGTGTTTGATCGCCTGGAAGCTGCCGATCGGCTTGCCGAACTGCTCGCGCACCTTCGCGTACTCGGTGGCGGTCGTAAGCAGCCAGCGGGCCAGCCCGGCGGCCTCGGCGGCCAGCACCGTCGCCGCCAGATCGGCGACCCGTTGCGCGGATACAGGCAGGGCCTCCGCGGGCGCGGAGTCGAGGACGACGCGTGCCAGCGGGCACGAGAAGTCGGTGGCCTTGAGCGGCTCGACGGAGACGCCGTCGGCGGCCGCGTCGATCAGCAGGAACGTCTCACCTGCGGGCAGCAGCAGCACGCCGGAAGCGTCGGCGCCAAGGACATACTCGGCGGTGCCGGACGCCCTGCCACCGTCGTAGCGCAGGTCGGCGGCCAGTGCGACGCCCGCGGTGCGCTCGCCGGATGCCAAGGACTCAAGAAGATCGGAATGCGATTCCCCGATGACGAGGGTGGCCAGTGCGGTGGTGGCAACCGGGCCGGGCACCAGGGCGGCAGCGGCCTCGTCGACCATCGCGCTCAGGTCCTCCACCGTGCCGCCGGCGCCGCCGTGCTCCTCGGCAATTGCGACGCCGAAAATCCCCAGTTGGGCCAGGCTCGCGTAGGGCGCCCGCCACGCATCGGGCTGGCCCTGTTCCACGTCTCTCGCGGCCGCGACGGCGCCAGAGCTCGCGGCCCAGCTGCGGATCAGTTCGCGTACGGCAAACTGCTCCGCGGCGATGGTCCCCGGGGGTGATACCGACACCGTGACTCCTAGCGTTTGGGTGAGAAAAGCGTGCGCCTCACTAGAACGTGTTCTAATAGTGCCAGCGTTCGACCGTCAAGTCGACCGTCGTTACAGCAGGACACATCGGTGTCGTAACGGGCGCGGAGGTGAGAAATCAGCGATCGGCATGCGTATCGTTTTCACCGAGAGCGCAAGATGAAGGAGCTGCCTGCCGCATGTCCGCGACGTCGATGCCAGCACACACCAACCCGCCGTCCGGGTCAGACTCTCGACCGCGCCAGGTGATGAACGTGGCCGTACTCACCGAGTCCGAACTCGGTTCCGAAGCCCAGCGTGAGCGCCGTAAGCGCATTCTCGACGCCACCCTGGCCATCGCGTCAAAGGGCGGCTACGAGGCAGTTCAGATGCGCGCCGTTGCCGAACGCGCCGACGTCGCGGTCGGCACGCTGTACCGCTACTTCCCGTCGAAGGTGCACCTGCTCGTGTCCGCTCTCGGCAGGGAGTTCGAGCGCATCGATGCCAAGACCGATCGCGCGTCGCTGGCCGGCGGAACCCCGTACCAGCGGCTGAATCTGATGGTCGGCAAGCTCAACCGGGCGATGCAACGCAATCCCCTGCTGACCGAGGCCATGACCCGGGCATTCGTATTCGCCGACGCCTCGGCCGCCGGTGAGGTTGATCACGTCGGCAAGCTGATGGATTCGATGTTCGCGCGCGCGATGAGTGACGGCGAGCCGACCGAGGATCAGTACCACATCGCAAGGGTGATCTCGGACGTGTGGCTGTCCAACCTGCTGGCCTGGCTTACCCGGCGGGCCTCGGCGACCGACGTCAGCAAGCGTCTGGATCTCGCCGTGCGGCTGCTGATCGGCGACGGGGAGCACCCTAAGATCTGACCGGTGGGCTTACCGGCTGATCTGACGAAAGCGCTCGCCTCGGCCGCACAGACGCCGCGGCTGCTGGTCACCTCCGACTTCGACGGCACGCTTGCGCCGATCGTCAACAACCCAGCCGACGCCCGGCCGCTCGCCGATGCGGCCGCCGCGCTCGTCGGATTGGCCGACCTGCCGTCGACCGCTGCCGCCTTGATCTCCGGGCGCGCGCTGGACACCCTTCGCTCGCTGTCGTCGATGCCCGACTCCGTTCACCTGGTCGGCAGCCACGGCGCCGAGTTCACCTCCGGCTTCTCCCACGACATCGACGAATCGATGCTGAGCACGATCTTCGACACGCTGAACGCGATCGCCGCCGAACGTCAAGGCGTCACCGTCGAACTCAAACCGGCCAGTGTGGCGCTGCACGTCCGCAATGCCGGTCCCGCGGATGCCGAGGCCGCGTTGATCCAGGCCCGCGACGCGTCGCGGACGTGGGACGCCGAGCTGACCGAAGGCAAGGCGGTGCTGGAGTT
>NZ_DASSCY010000175.1:0-41515 GCF_035697385.1 Mycobacterium sp.
CAGCGGCACCCACTTCGGGCATCAGACCCGTCGCTGGAATCCCAAGATGAAGCGGTTCATCTTCACCGACCGCAACGGCATCTACATCATCGACCTGCAGCAGACGCTGACCTACATCGACAAGGCGTACGAGTTCGTCAAAGAGACTGTCGCCCATGGCGGCAGCATCATGTTCGTCGGCACCAAGAAGCAGGCGCAGGAATCCATCGCCGACGAGGCCACCCGCGTCGGCATGCCGTTCGTGAACCAGCGCTGGCTGGGCGGCATGCTCACCAACTTCTCGACCGTGCACAAGCGCCTGCAGCGCCTCAAGGAGCTCGAGGCCATGGAGCAGACCGGTGGTTTCGAGGGTCGCACCAAGAAGGAAATCCTGATGCTGACGCGCGAGAAGAACAAGCTCGAGCGCAGCCTCGGCGGTATCCGCGACATGCAGAAGATTCCGTCGGCGATCTGGGTTGTCGACACCAATAAGGAGCACCTCGCGGTCGCGGAGGCTCGCAAGCTGAACATCCCGATCATCGCGATCCTGGACACCAACTGCGACCCCGATCTGGTCGACTACCCGATCCCGGGCAACGACGATGCGATCCGGTCGGCCGCGCTGCTGACCCGGGTGATCGCCTCCGCGGTCGCCGAGGGCCTTCAGGCCCGCGCCGGCATTGGCGGCAACGGCGACAAGCCCGAGTCCGAGGGCGCCGAGCCGCTCGCCGAGTGGGAGCAGGAGCTGCTCGCTGGCGCCACGGCGACCGCCAGCCCGACCGCCGCGGGTGCAGAGCCCGGCACCCCCGAGGCGGACATTCAAACCGAACCGAAGACAGACGCTTCGTAGGAAAGGCTGAACATTGGCGAATTACACCGCTGCCGACGTCAAACGACTTCGGGAGCTGACCGGTGCCGGCATGCTGGACTCGAAGAACGCGCTGGTCGAGGCCGAGGGTGACTTCGACAAGGCCGTCGAGCTGCTGCGTATCAAGGGCGCCAAGGACGTCGGCAAGCGCGCCGAGCGGGCCACCGCAGAGGGCCTGGTTGCCGCCAAGGACGGCGCGCTGATCGAGCTGAACTCCGAGACCGACTTCGTCGCGAAGAACGCCGAGTTCCAGTCGGTGGCCGATCAGATCGTGGCGGCCGCCGCGGCTGCCAAGGCCGCTGACGTCGACGCGCTGAAGGCCGCCAAAATCGGTGACACCACCGTCGAGCAGACGATCGCGGACCTCAGCGCCAAGATCGGCGAGAAGCTCGAGCTGCGCCGTGTCGCGTACTTCGACGGCACCGTCGAGACCTACCTGCACAAGCGGGCCGCTGACCTGCCGCCGGCTGTCGGCGTTCTGGTCGAGTACACCGGATCGAACAAAGAGGCGGCACACGCCGTCGCTCTGCAGATCGCCGCGCTGAAGGCCAAGTACCTGACCCGGGACGACGTGCCCGAGGACTTGGTGGCCAACGAGCGCCGCATCGCCGAGGAGACCGCCCGCAACGAGGGCAAGCCGGAGCAGGCGCTGTCCAAGATTGTCGAGGGTCGCGTGACCGGCTTCTACAAGGACGTCGTGCTGCTGGATCAGCCGTCGGTGTCCGACAACAAGAAGTCCGTCAAGGCGCTGCTCGACGAGGCGGGCGTGACCGTCACCCGGTTCGTCCGGTTCGAGGTCGGCCAGGCCTGACAGCCGCAAGCACACGCAAAGGCCCCCAGATTCTGGGGGCCTTTCGCGTTGGCTGACCGAAACGGCGGTACGACTTGGTACCGTCGGTGCGTGACATCGCAAATTCATGCCTTCGGCGACGACGCCCTTGGCGACCTTGATGCTGTTGGTCTGGTTGACGCGCTGCGGGCCGGTCAGGTTTCGGCCGCCGAACTTGTCGAAGCCGCCATCGCCCGCACCGAGGCCGTCAACCCAACCCTTAACGGGCTGGCATACGAGGCGTTCGACCGGGCGCGGACGCGGGCGAAGTCGACGCGGCCCTACGGCGGCTTCTTCGATAGCGTGCCGTCCTACATCAAAGACAACGTCGCAGTCGGGGACATGCCGACGATGCAGGGCACCGACGCATGGGACGCGCACCCAGCTTCGATCGACGGCGACTTCGCGCGCGCGTATCTGGCGACGGGCATGCTGCCGCTGGGCAAGACGAGGCTTTCCGAGTTCGGGTTCAGCGCGTCGGCCGAACACCCCCGGCTCGGCCCGGTGCGCAACCCATGGAACCCCGACCACACCGCAGGCGCCTCGTCGTCGGGATCGGGCGCATTCGTTGCGGCGGGCGTGGTGCCGATCGCCCACGCCAACGACGGCGGCGGGTCCATCCGAATTCCTGCGTCCTGCAATGGATTAGTCGGCCTCAAGCCGTCGCGCGGCCGGCTCCCGCTTGACAAGGAGATGCGTCAGATGCCGCTGCGCATCGTCGCCAACGGCGTGGTGACCCGGTCGGTGCGCGACACGGCGGCGTTCTACCGGGAGATGGAGCGGGTGTCGCGCAACCCGAAGCTGCCGGCGATCGGAGACGTGACACATCCGGGCAAGCAACGTCTGCGGATCGCGGTATGCACGCAGTCGATTTCGCGCGAGGCCAGCCCCGAGGTTCGCGAACTCACCCTCAAGACCGCCGCGCTGCTCGAGGAGCTGGGTCACAAGGTCACCGCGATCGACAACCCGGTGCCGCCGCAGTTCATGAACGACTTCCTCTTGTATTGGTCGTTTTTGGCGTTCGCGCTTGTCCGCGGGGGGCGCCGCTCGTTCGGTGCGAGTTTCGATCGGACCCGACTCGACAATCTGACGCTGGGACTGGAGCGCCACGCTGCGCGCAATCTGCACAAGCTGCCACTGGCGATCGCCCGGCTCTCGCGGGTGCGCCGGATCACGTCGCGGCTCACCAGCATTCACGATGTGGTGCTGACGCCGACGCTGGCCGAGGTGCCGCCGCGCATCGGTCATCTCGACCCCACCGCGGACTACCAGCAGATCATCGACCGGCTCATCGAATGGGTGGCGTTCACCCCGTTGCAGAACGCCACCGGCGAACCCGCCATCTCGCTGCCCCTTGCGGAATCCGCATCCGGAGTCCCGGTCGGCATGATGTTCGCCGCGCCGCACGGCCAGGAGGCCAGGCTGCTCGAGCTGGCGTACGAACTCGAAGAGGCGCGGCCCTGGCCGCGCATCAACGCATGAGTCGCTACTACGTCTACGACCAAGGTCTGACGGGACAACGAAATCCGTTGCGTGCGCGCAATAGCGCCGTAACTCGACATCGGATGAGTTAACGCCGCCGACATTCCACGCGGCCGTGGGTGAAACTTTCCGATCCCACCATCCCTGTTGTGGAGACCAGTCAGGTCAGTAAAGCGCCCACAACCGTTCGATCGCCGGCGATCGCCACTGCATCCGGGAACACCTTCGTGTGCCTCGTCCGGTTCGCGTTGGCCAACATCCGTCGCCGCCCCGAACGGTTTGTGCTGTCCGTGCTCGGAATCGCGCTTGCGATCGCCTGCGTGACGGTCGTCCGCACGATCTCGTCGAGCTTCGCGATCACCGGAGCTGATTCGGTCACCGACGTCCTTGGCGGCGCGCAGCTGTGGGCGGTGCCGGCCGCCGGGGTGCACTACGACGCCAACGCACAGGCGCTCGTCGCTGACGGTGACGCGCCCGTGATCACCATCCCGGCCGGCTGGACGGCCACCCGCACCTTGTCGGGGATCACCACCATCGACGGCACAACGGTGTCGTTGCGCGGAAACGACGAAACCCCCAGCGGTCAAGCGATTTTGGGCGCCGCGCTGGCGGAGAGGCTGGGGCTGCACGCCGGCGATAGCGTGGTGGTCGGCGGGCGCAGCCTCGTCGTCAGCATTGCCGGAGGAGGCCAATCGATCACCGTTGCGACGACGCTGGCGCAGTCGATCGTCGGCGACAACGGCTGGTGGACGATCTTCGCTCCGCCCGGAGACGAGAAGCGCCGCGACCTGGCGCAGGTTTTCGGAAGTGCGGTTGGCCTCGAGTCGACATCCGACCCGTCGGTCACGCCGGACCCGAGCGGCGGCGGTCTGATCTACGACACAGTCGGCGGTTCCGGTCCGCTGACATTCGAACAGAAGTTTTCTGCGCTGTTCTCCGGCAAGGTGACTAGCTCAACCCTTGGCCTGATCTCCACCATTGGACTCGGCCTGGGTTTCATCATCGCAGTGTCGTCCTTCCTCGCTGCCGTCCAGGAACGCCGCCGCGAATTCGGCATCATGTCCAGCATCGGACTGGCCGACGAGGTGCTGTACTTCTTTCTCGTCGAGTCGGCCATCGTCTTCATCGCCGCCTACCTGGTCGGCGTGATCAGCGCAGGTGCGGCCGTGGCGCTGGTGATCCCCGGCATTGCGACGCCCACGGCGTGGCTGCAGGGGGCCGGCATGGTCGCCGGATTCCTGCCCGCGATGGCGATCGTCGGCGCGCTCGTTCCAGTACATCGGCTGCTGCAACAACGACCCGTTTCGCTGCTGGGGGACCGCTGATGAGCGCTTGTGCGAAGAAGAGAGAGCACTAATGTTGCGCAAGGGTTTGGCCTACGGATGGCTGGCCGCGCGGCGGCGAATCCGCGAGATGGTCCTACCCGTCATCACGACCGCTACGGGCGCATTCCTGGTGGTGATCGTCTTCGGCATGTCCGACGGGATCCGTGCGCAGTCGGCGACTCTGGGTCACGCCGAGGAGATCGGGCGTGCGGTTGTGCTGATCGCGGTGACCGTGCTGTTGGTCGGTGTCGTGGAGGTCGCGGTGGCGACCACCCGCACCGTCGGCCACCGCACCCGTGAACTCGGTGTCCTCGGCGCCAACGGGGTGCCTCGCAAACCCGTGGTGGCCGCATTGCTCGTCGAGCCGGTGATCGCGGCGGTGCTCGGAGCGCTGGCGGGCGCGGTGCTGGCCGCGTTGACCGGAATCATGCTCGGCGCAGTCGGTTTGGTGGCGACGGGCATGTCCGGAAACGGGCTGATGTTCGGCGCGGCGATCGCGATCGGCGTGAGCATCGTCGCGGCGTTCGTCACCAGCATCGTGCCCACCTGGAACGCCGCCTCGCGACCACCGATTCGTTCCCTGACAGCAGGAGGCTAAGCGATGACCGCAGTCGAAGTATCCACTCCGGACGTCGTGCTCGACGCCGACCGGTCCGCACCTGTCATCGAGATCTCCGATGCGTGGAAGTTGCACAAGCTTGGCGACGAGGTCGTCAAGGCACTCGTCGCTGCCGAACTCACGGTGATGCCCGGTGAATTCGTCTGCCTGATGGGGCCGAGCGGCAGCGGAAAGTCGACGCTGTTGAACATCATCGGAGGACTCGACCGGCCGACCAAAGGGACGGTGAAGGTCGCGGGCCGCGACACGGCGACGCTGACCGAAAGCCAGTTCGCGGCGTTGCGCCACGACACCATCGGCTTCATCTTCCAGAGCTACAACTTGATTCCGTTCCTCTCGGCCGTAGAAAATGTCGAGTTGCCGCTTATGTTCGAGCCGTATGATCGGAAGTCGTTGCGCAAGAGGGCGTTAGAGCTGCTCGAACTCGTCGGACTCGGGCATCGCGTGCACCATCAGCCGACCAAGATGTCGGGTGGTGAACAGCAGCGCACCGCGATCGCGCGGTCGCTGATCAGCAACCCGACGCTGGTGCTGGCCGACGAGCCGACGGCGAACCTCGACCACCGCACGGGGGAGACGGTGGTGCGCATGCTGCGCGACCTGTGTTCCGAGCTTGGCGTCACAGTTGTCGCCAGCACGCATGATCCCACGGTGGCCGACGAAGCGAGCCGTGTTGTCCGGATGAAAGACGGACAAATCGTCAACTGATCTGAATCCCGGCGATATCCAACAACTTTGGGAGCAGCATGACTCAAGAACTCGAAGCGGCAAGACCGTCAGAGCGTGACACGCTCATGACCACTGAGCTGGTCCCGGAGCAGATCCTGCCGAAGGTTCTTGGCACCTTCGGTCTCACGGCAACCTACGTGTTCATCATCTGCTGGATCACCGGCTCATCGGTGATGGCCACCGGCGGCTGGACGGCAATCCCGATGTGGGTTCTTGGCATCCTCACCTTCCTGGTGCCTGCCGGCTTGGCCGTCGCAGAACTGGGCAACCTATGGCCCGGCCAGGGTGGTGTGTACATCTGGGCCTACCGCACGATGGGCGACAAAATGGCGTTCCTGGGCGGCTACCTGTCGTGGGTGCCGGTGGTCCTCAACGCCGCCTCATCGCCGGCGATCTTCATTCAGCTGATGTTGTTGGCATTCCACGCCGAGATCGGGCTGACGTTGAGCATCACCCTGCAACTTGTCGTGCTGTGGACGGTCATCGGACTGGCGATGGCGAAACTTGCTGCCAACCAGCGCATCATGAACGTCACGTTCCTCGTGTACGGCGTATTGACCATGACGATCTTCATCGCCGGCGTGATCTATGCGTTCGGCAACGGTGGCCCCGCCACCCCGTTTAGCCTCCACGACTCGATTGTTCCCGATTTCGCCGGAGCCGGCTTCCTGTACGGCACTGTGCTGCTGTACCTGGTCGGTGTGGAGACGCCGTTCAACATGGGTGCCGAGTTCCTGTCGGTGAAGCGCAGCGCCACCAAGATGATCGCTTGGGGCTCGGCCGCATTGGTGGCCATCTACCTACTGACGACAGTTGGCACCATGATGGTGCTGCCTTCGGAGGAGATCGACCCGGTCACGGGCGTCGTCGGCAACCTCGACGTCTCCGGCTTCCCGGGACTGATGGAGATCGCGGCGATCGTGATGGCGCTGATCATCTTCGTCGCTCTGGTGACCTACCAGGTGGCCTACTCGCGGCTCATCTTCGTCTCAGGCCTGGAACGTCATCTCCCGCGAATCTTCACGCACCTCAATCCCCGTACCCGCAACCCGGTCACCGCGTTGCTCGTGCAGGGCACGTTGTCGTCGCTGATCATCGTCGCGCTGTACTCACAGAGCAGCATGGCCAACGTCACCGTGTATCTGCAGGGCGGCCTCAGTGTGGTTTGGCTGATCTCGGGCTTCTTCTTCTTCATCCCGTTGATCATCGCCCGCTTCAAGTACGCCGATCGCTATGCCAGCGAGGACTTCTGGAGAATCCCTGGCGGAATGCCGGCGGTGTGGGCCACCGTTGCGGTCGGCGTGGTCGCGACCTGCGCAGGCGTCTACTACTCATTCGCCTCGCCGTGGATCGACGTTCCCGTTGCCACGTGGATGACGTGGGTGGGCGGCATCGCGGCGGGCATGTTCGTTCTCGGCGCGATCGTGTACTTCTTCGGCAGGCGCTCGGCGGCCAAGGTCAGTCAGGAGGACGCGCTGGCACATCTGGCGGTTCTGGATCTGAAGAAACCCGAATCGACAAGTCCTGAGGTGGTTTAGCTCGATGACAATGGATAGCACCGTGCTGAGCACGGAAGCGACCGACGACAAGATCTCCTACCCGCTGGACCCGCTGAACGGCGCGGAGATCGAGGCAGCGGCGGCCGTCATCGTGGATTCGGAATACTCCACGCCCACACTGAGATTCGTGATGATCCAGTTGGCCGAACCGGACAAGACGCCGACGCTGACGTTCGACGCCGCGATGGAGGTGCCCAGGAGGGCATTCGTCACCATGTACGACGGTGCGGCCAAGCTCATCTACGAAGCCGTCGTGGACCTCGGCGCGAGGGTCATCGACTCGTGGAAGGCGGTGCCCGGTCGCTTCCCGTCGTACCTCGTCGAGCACATGACCGGAGTGGAGGAGGTGGTCCGTCAAGACCCGAGATGGCAGGAGGCCATGCGCAAGCGCGGCGTCACCGACTTCGATCTCGCCATGATCGACCCCTGGCCCGCAGGCTATTACGGCCCGCAGGACCACTACGACAACGCGCCGCTGGTCTGCCGGCCGTTGACATTCATGCGGGCAGCGCCGTCGGAGCACGGCTACGCGCGACCGATCGAGGGGTTGATCGTCACGTTCGACCTGGATGCGATGAAGGTCATCGACGTCGAGGATCACGGGGTCGTGCCGCTGCCGCCGACGGCGGGCAACTACGCCGAGAAGTTCATGTTCGACGAGAACAACCGGCCCGCGTTCACCGAATTCCGCGACGACGTCAAGACCATCGAGATCACTCAGCCCGACGGGCCGAGCTTCACCGTCGACGGCTGGAAGGTGCAATGGCAGAAGTGGTCGATGCGAGTGGGCTTCAATCCACGCGAGGGCATCACCCTGCACGAGATCACCTACACCGACCGCGGCGAGACCCGACCCATCGTCTACCGGGCATCGCTTTCGGAAATGGTTGTGCCGTACGGGGATACCGAGCCGACGCACTGGAACAAGAATGTGTTCGACATGGGCGAAGTGGGAATGGGCTTTTCGGCCAACCCATTAACCCTCGGCTGCGACTGCCTCGGCGAGATCTTCTACTTCGACGGCACCGTCAACGACTCCTCGGGCAACGCGGTCACCATTCCGAACGCGATCTGCATGCACGAAGAGGACTACGGAATCTCCTGGAAGCACACCGATTTCAGAACCGGTGAAGTGGAAGTGCGACGGGCTCGGCGGCTGGTGATCTCGATGATCTGCACCGTCGGCAACTACGAGTATGGATTCTTCTGGTACTTCTACAACGACGCGTCGATGGAGGTGGAGGTCAAGCTCTCCGGCGTGCTCACCACCGGCGCCGTGCCCGACGGCGAGGAGCCGCGATGGGGAAAGCTGGTCGCGCCCAACATATACGGCCCCAATCACCAGCACTTCTTCAACTTCCGGCTCGACATGAGCGTCGACGGCGCGGCCAACAGCGTCTACGAGGTGGACTCGATTCCCGAGCCCGACCCGAAGCTCAACCCGCACCACAATGCGTGGATCACCCAGGACACGCTGGTGGCGTCGGAAGCAGAAGGGGCGCGGGACTGGGACTGGACGAAGGGCCGCTACTGGAAGATCGCCAACCCGTCGAAGGTCAACGAGCTTGGTAGCCCGGTGGCCTACAAGCTCACGCCGCGCGAAGTGGTGCCGGTGATGGTGCAGGAGGGTTCCTACATCTACGACCGCGCGCGGTTCGTGCAGCACAACCTGTGGGTGACCAAGTACGACGCCGACGAGAAGTTCGCCGCGGGCGATTACATGTACCAGTCACCCGACGCGCAGGGTCTACCGGAGTTCATCGCCGACGATGCGCCGCTGGCGAACACCGACGTGGTGCTGTGGTACACGGTCGGCGCTCACCACGTGGTGCGGCCGGAGGACTGGCCGGTGATGCCATGCGCGTATACGGGATTCCACCTCAAGCCGGTGGGCTTCTTCGACGGTAATCCGGCCCTGGACATCCCGCCATCACCGCCGGCGGCCTGCCACCACCACTGATTTTGACGCAGGTGCGTCAGCGCACCGGCGTCAGCGGTGGATTGCCGGCGAGCACGGCCGCGGCGTTGTCGATCGCCAGAATGCCCATCGCGTCGCGCGTCGCCTCGCCGGCACTGGCGATGTGCGGGGTGAGTAGCAGGTTGGGCGCGTCGAGCAGGGCCGGGTTGACATGCGGTTCGTTCTCGAAGACGTCGAGGGCCGCGCCATGAATCTGGCCCGACTGAAGGGCCTCGATCAGCGCTGCTTCGTCGACGACGCCGCCGCGGGCCGTATTGATCAGGTATGCCGTCGGTTTCATCGCGGCCAGTGCAGCGGTGTCGATCAGGTGATGAGTTTCCGGCGTCAGCGGGGTGAGCCTGAGCGCGTTCTCGTGGACCTACGCGCTAATGCAGATCCCAGCCGGCCGGCTCATCGACCGGTTCGGCGAGCGGCTGATGTACGGAGCCTCGGTGCTGGCCTGGTCGCTTTTCACCGCCGCTACCGGTTTGGTCTCGAGTTTCGGCGCCCTGCTCGGGCTGCGGCTCGGCCTGGGCATCGGCGAAGCAGGCGCGTATCCAGCATCGGCCAAGACCGTCTCGCACTGGTTCCCGTTGCGGCTGCGCAGCCGAGCCACGTCGGTGTACGACAGTGGTGCGCGCATCGGCAGTGCAGCGGCTACCCCGCTCATCGCTTTGATCATCGGCCTGTGGGGTTGGCGGGCAGCGTTCCTGTTCGCAGGCGCGCTAGGCGTGCTGTGGGCCATCGGGTGGTGGGCGTGGTACCGACGCCCCGAGCTCCATGCCGCTGTCAACGAGGCGGAGATGGCGATCATCCACGAAAGCCACAAGGAGCAGGCCGCCACGAATCTCAACCCAGACGCCGAGCCGACGCGCGTTGTCGACTTGTTCAAGAAGCGAACGGTCTGGGGCATGATGATCGGCTTCTTCTGCTTGAACTTCATGATCACGTTCTTCCTCACCTGGTTTCCGTCGTATCTCGTGAAGGAGCGCGGGTTTGATCTACTCAAGCTCGGTCTGTTCGGCATGATCCCTCCGCTGGCGGCGATTTTGGGCAGTTGGCTCGGCGGTATCACCGGCGACTACCTACTCAACCGAGGGTGGTCACTGAACAAGGTCCGCAAGACCTGCCTCGTCGGCGGCATGCTCGTGTGCTCGGTGATCGCGCTGGCAGCCATAGCGCCTGAGGCGTGGCAGGCGCTGGCTCTGATGTCGATTTCCTATGCGGCATCAGCGTTCACGATCGTGACGATCTGGTGCCTGCCCTCCGATGTCGTCGACTCCAGTACCGTCGCGACTTTGGGCGGCACGCAGAACTTCTTCTCCAACATCGGAAGTGCCTTGAGCCCGATTGTGATTGGTGCTCTCTACGGTGCGACCGGATCGTTCGAGGTGCCGCTGCTGTTGACCGGCGTGATCGTCGTAGCCGGCGCGTTGTGCTTCGGACTCCTCATCAAGAAGGTCGAGCCGATCCGACGGGTCTGAATTTCACGCTGAGCGGGGCCCCCGCCCATGGGCCCGCGCGCAAGCTGGGGGGCTGGGGAACGCAGAAGGCCCAATTTCGCAACGAAATTGGGGCTTGTGCGTTCCCCGTTGCACGCGGGGTGGGGGTACCCCCAGCTTGCGAGGGGGAGTGCCCCCAGCTCGCGCTAGACGAGATCTGTGCCGAGGGCGGCCAGGATGCGCTTGAAGTCGTAGCGCTCCCGGTCTGACAGATTGGCCATCAGCCGGCGCTCGGCTGCCTGCACACCGGCATCTGTGCGCTTCAGCAGCTGCTCGCCTTCGCGGGTCAGCTGAGCGGGCAGTGATCGGCCCGACGACACGGTTGCCGGCCGAGTGACGAGTCCACGATCCTCGAGACCGCGCAGGACCATGTTCATCGCCTGCGGTGAGACGTTCTGGGCGCGGGCCAGATCGGCGTTGGACTGTCCCGGGTACTTGGACAGCACCCGCATACAGAGGTATTCGGGAAACGCCACTTCCAGCGGGTCCAGGACGGTCGCCGTCACATCTGCCTTCAGTGCAAACATCACCCGGCTCAGCAGATAGCCCAGCGGCTGGTCCTCAAACGACTCGCTCATATCAAGCATATTGACACATATCAATGAGGTTGATATACACGAGTCATGACTATGCCAGAAAATCTCTTCGATTCCGCATACAAGGGCGAAGCCGTCGAGATGGGTCTCGGAACCCGGCCGCCTTGGAGCATCGGCGAACCTCAGCCGGAGCTCGCTGCGCTGATCGAGCAGGGCAAATTCCGCGGTGATGTGCTCGATGTGGGCTGCGGCGAGGCCGCGATTTCGCTGTATCTGGCTGAGCGGGGGTTCACCACCGTCGGGCTGGATCTGTCGCCCACCGCCATCGACCTCGCCCGCGCGGAGGCGGCCAGGCGCGGCCTGTCCAACGCCAGCTTCGAAGTCGCCGATATCAGCGCGTTCTCCGGCTACGACGGCCGGTTCGGCACGATCGTCGACTCCACGCTGTTCCACTCCATCCCGGTAGAGCTGCGCGAGGGCTACCAGCAGTCGATCGTGCGCGCCGTCGCCCCCGGTGCGTCTTACTTCGCCCTGGTGTTCGACCGCGCCGGCCTGCCCGACGGCCCGGCCAACCCCGTCACCGAACAGGAGCTGCGCGACGTGGTCGCCAAGTACTGGGCCATCGACGAGATCAGGCCGGCACGCATCCACGCCAACCTGCCCGAAAACATCGAGGGATTGCCCATGCCGTTCGGCGACGTGCGCGACGAGCCGAAGGGTCGCAAGTCGGTTCCGGCCTGGCTGCTGACCGCGCACTTGCCTGGCTAATCCGCGAGAGACGGACCCCGTAGCGGCTGCGCGGCCCCCATAAGGCAGGATTAAGGGGATCTCAGCGAGGACCCCGAAGGAGTCGGATGGCGGAGCCAACCAGCCCCAACGGTGACGAGGCTTCCTCTACGCCGATCCGTCCGATGTACTCCCGCGTGCTGCTCAAGCTCGGCGGCGAGATGTTCGGCGGCGGGCAAGTGGGCCTCGATCCCGACGTGGTGCATCTGGTGGCGCGGCAAATCGCCGAAGTGGTTCGCAGCGGTGTGCAGGTTGCCGTCGTCATCGGCGGCGGCAACTTCTTCCGCGGCGCGCAACTTCAGCAGCGCGGCATGGAACGCACCCGGTCGGATTACATGGGGATGCTCGGGACCGTGATGAATAGCCTTGCGCTGCAAGACTTTCTGGAGAAGGAAGGGATTGCGACGCGGGTGCAGACCGCGATCACCATGGGCCAGGTCGCCGAACCGTACATTCCGCTGCGGGCACGCAGGCACCTGGAAAAGGGCCGGGTGGTGATCTTCGGCGCAGGCATGGGCCTGCCGTACTTCTCCACCGACACCACCGCCGCGCAACGCGCGCTGGAGATCGGCGCCGAGGTGGTGCTGATGGCCAAGGCTGTCGACGGTGTCTTCACCGCCGACCCGCGCGTGCACCCCGACGCCGAATTGCTCACCGCGATCAGTCACCGCGAGGTCATCGACCGCGGGCTGAAAGTCGCCGATGCGACCGCGTTCAGCCTGTGCATGGACAACGGCATGCCGATCCTCGTGTTCAATCTCCTGATCGACGGCAATATCGCGCGGGCGGTCGCAGGTGAGAAGATCGGAACACTGGTCACCACCTGACGGGTGGTATCGGGCCGGGCGATAGCGACGGGAGAAAGCACCGTGATCGACGAAACGCTCTTCGACGCCGAGGAGAAGATGGAGAAGGCGGTGTCGGTGGCGCGCGACGACTTGGCGTCCATTCGCACCGGCCGCGCCAACCCCGGCATGTTCGCGCGCGTCAACGTCGACTACTACGGCTCGGCCACCCCGATCACGCAGCTGTCCAGCATCAACGTTCCCGAGGCGCGGCTCGTCGTGATCAAGCCGTATGAGGCGAGTCAGCTGCGCAACATCGAGGACGCGATCCGCAACTCCGATCTCGGGCTCAACCCCACCAACGACGGCAACGTCATCCGCGTCGCCATCCCGCAGCTGACCGAGGAGCGTCGTCGCGACCTGGTCAAGCAGGCCAAGGCCAAGGGCGAGGACGCGCGCGTCTCGGTGCGCAACATCCGCCGTAAGGCGATGGAGGAGCTGCACCGCATCAAGAAGGACGGCGAAGCAGGCGAGGACGAGGTCGCGCGCGCCGAGAAGGATCTCGACAAGTCCACCCACCAGTACACGACCCAGATCGACGAGTTGGTCAAACACAAAGAAGGCGAGCTGCTGGAGGTCTAGTGGCCGATCAGCAAGCAAGTCCTGTGGCCGAAACAACGGAGCCGTCGAAGAAGGCTTCCCGGGCCGGCCGGAATCTCCCGGCCGCGATAGGCGTCGGCGTCGTCCTCGGCGCGATGGCGATCGGCGTCCTGCTGTTCGCACCGATCGGATGGCTGCCCATGCTGGCGGTGGCGATTCCGATCGCCACGCACGAGGTCATTCGCAGGCTCCGAGAGGCCGGCTACGCGCTGCCGGTGATTCCGCTGTTGGTCGGCGGCCAGGCCATGATCTGGCTGGCGTGGCCGTACGGCGTTGCAGGCGTTTTGGGGGCCTACGGGGCCACGATCGTCGTGTGCATGGTCTGGCGCCTGGTGGGGCAGGGTCTTCGCGAGCAGCCGGTGAACTATCTGCGCGATATTTCTGCCGCCGTGCTGCTTGCGACGTGGGTTCCGCTGTTCGCCAGCTTCAGTTCGCTGCTGATCTTCCAGGACGACGGTGGCATCCGAACGTTCACGGTGATCGTGACCGTCGTCTTCGCCGATATCGGCGGTTACGTCGCAGGGGTGTTGTTCGGCAAGCATCTGATGGCGCCGGCGATCAGCCCGAAGAAGTCGTGGGAGGGGCTGGGCGGCTCGATGCTGTTCGGCATCACCGCAGCCGTGTTGACGGTGACGTTCTTGCTGGACAAGCCCGCATGGGTCGGCGTGCCGTTGGGGCTGATGCTGGTGATCACCGGTGTGCTCGGCGATCTGGTCGAGTCGCAGGTCAAGCGCGACCTCGGGGTCAAGGACATGGGCAGGCTGTTACCCGGTCACGGGGGAGTGATGGACCGGATCGACGCGATGCTGCCCTCGGCCGTCGCCGGCTGGATTGTCCTGACGCTGCTGGCGTGACCCCTTGGCGTTGAGCCAACAGGCGGCCGCGCCGACCACCAGGCCTACGGCGATCCCGATGTCGGGCCGCTGGCTCAGGATCAGCCACGACAAAAGGCCCGCGACCGCAGGGATGACCGCGAAAAGCATCGCAACCGCTGCCGCGCCGTAGTTGTTGATCGCGCGCACGTACATCGCCATGCACAAGGTGGCGTTGAGCAGAACGACGGCGGCCAGCGCGCCCGCCGCCTTCCACGGGTCGGTCACGTGCCACGGCATGACTGTGGCCAGCGCCGCCACCGGCAGCAGGGCCACGCCGTTCTGCAGCGCCGCCGAGGCGCGAAAGTCCACACCGGAGCAGAACCGCTGCTGATACACCCCGCCCGCGGCGACGCTGACAAGCGCCGCCAGCAGAAGCAGCACAACCATGTCGACTCCGCCGATCGTCATCAGGCGTCCCGCGCACGCCGCCAGCACCGCGAGGACCCCGAGGACCAATGCGCCGACCCGCGTCCAGGTCAGCCCCTCGCGGAGGAACACGGCCGCAAGCAGCGCGGTGACCACTGGGTTCATCGAGATGACGACTGCGGCGAGCACCGCCGGCGCGCCGTGCATCAGCGCCAGGTACAAGCAGACGAACTGCAACACCTGGGTGAGCAACCCGGTGACCATCACGTGCGCAAACGTGCGACCAGTGGGCCATGTCACCCGGGCTATCAACGCCCAGCCGGCCAGGATCGCACCAGCCAGCCCGAACCGGAAGACGAGCACCGCCATCGGCGACATCACCGAAACCGCAAGTGCGCCAATCGGATAGCCCAACGCATAGAAGAACGTCAGAGCCGACGCGGCACCGAAGGGCATCGTCCGCATGGGCATACGCTCCATAGTTGCGACCAACGCCCGTCATCGCCAATCAATTTCCGCCATGCACAGGTGAGATACTGACGGAGAATCATGGCCATCTCCCTGCCCCTGGTATTCGATCCGCCGCGACGTGCGATGCCGCCGCGCCACCTCGCCGACCTCGACGAGGCGGGCCGCGCTGACGCCGTCGCGGAACTCGGGCTGCCCGCATTTCGCGGTAAGCAACTGGCCAATCAGTACTACGGACGGTTGATCGCCGACCCGCGCCAGATGACCGACCTGCCTGCCGGCGTGCGCGATCAGGTCGCCGACGCGCTGTTCCCGAAGCTGCTTGACGCCGTTCGTGAGATCGAGTGCGACGCGGGCGAGACCCGCAAGATGTTGTGGCGCGCGGTTGACGGCACGACATTCGAATCGGTGTTGATGCGCTATCCGGAGCGCAACACGGTGTGCATTTCGTCGCAGGCCGGCTGCGGGATGGCGTGCCCGTTCTGCGCGACCGGCCAAGGCGGGCTCAAGCGCAATCTGTCGACGGCGGAAATCCTCGAGCAGGTGCGGTCAGCCGCCGTGGAATTGCGCGACCGCGACGGGGACGGGATGGCACGCCCCGCGCGCGGTGGCCGGTTGTCCAACATCGTGTTCATGGGCATGGGTGAACCGCTGGCCAACTACAACCGGGTGCTCGCCGCGGTGCGCCGCATCATCGCGCCTCCACCGCAGGGGTTCGGCATCTCGGCGCGTTCGGTCACGGTGTCGACAGTGGGGCTGGCGCCTGCGATCCGCAAACTGGCCGACGAACGACTCGGTGTCACGCTGGCGTTGTCGCTGCATGCACCCGACGACGAGCTGCGAGACACACTGGTCCCGGTCAACAGTCGATGGAAGGTTTCCGAAACACTGGATGCGGCAAGGTATTACGCCGACGTGACTGGCCGGCGGGTGTCGATCGAATACGCGTTGATCCGTGACATCAACGACCAGCCGTGGCGGGCCGACCTTCTCGGTAAGCGGCTGCACGGCGCACTTGGCCCGTTGGTGCACGTCAACGTGATCCCGCTGAACCCGACGCCTGGCAGTAAATGGGATGCCAGCCCCAAACCCGCCGAACGCGAGTTCGTCCGACGCGTGCGCGAGCGCGGGGTGTCTTGCACGGTGCGCGACACCCGCGGCCGCGAGATCGCTGCGGCCTGTGGGCAATTGGCCGCGGAGGGCTGACCCGGGCCGGAGAGAGGAGCGACCGGTGGACCCCATCGCAATCTTCATAGGCGTTGGCGTCTTCATCGCGCTCATGTTCGTGGTCGCATTGGTCGTGCGCATCGTCTTCCGGCCACCGGGCGTTGCCGCGGTCGTCAAGAAGGTGCGTGAGGTGCTGGCAGCGCGGGATGTCTTCGAGAAGGCGTACAGATTCACGACGGCGTCATCGGCGCAGCAGGTGATCGACGCGATCGAAAAGCGCTGGGACCGCCCCGTGCCAAAGGGCCCACGGGATTTTTACATCGAAAGTACGATCGCAGAGCAACAAGTCATTCTCCTGTACGGAAACCAGGACACACCTCGGGTCTTCGCCGCTCGCATCGACTTCGAGTCGCGGGACCCTGCGTCGGGCACATTGTGGTTCTTCGACGCCATAGTTCTCTCGCCTGGCACGGAAGCCGCCGACCAGTTACGCGCGGACTTCGCACGCCTGATTGCCGAGCTTTCGCCAGGTTCTCTTCTTGAAGAGTGCGAAGGAGACGTCACCCTTGCCACCTGGTTTCCCAAACAGCGCGAACCGGGTCATCGGCGGCAACACGGCCACCATCGCCGCGGCCGGACCGATGTCTGAATTGCCCGCGTAGCGAGCGACAACTGGCACCTACAGTCGGATGCCGCCGATCCACAGGGGTTTCGCTGCAGCGCGAAGTGCCATCACGTGTCGGTGAATGCGGTACTCCGTCGCGCGCGTTACATATCCCGGACCGTAGAGGCCGTGCGCTAGTCGTCGTACCCTCCCGCGTCTTCTTTCCCAGCGCAGGGCGTCCGATATTTGTTTCGACGCCCGCCCACCGATCGCGAATCCCTGCCACTCCATCGCATCGACGAGCTCACCGACGGTGGTAGGGCCATGTTGCAACAGGTACATCGTCAGCGCGTAGCGCAGCTCGAGCCCCTGCAGTGGATGTCTGCTGTCCATAGTCGAACCGTGGCATGTACATCCGACATGTCGACGTTGTCGCTCGCTACGCGGGCAAAATCAGGTGTGCGCTTCCTGAACCCCGGTGGGCGCGTTGGCAAACCACACGTTCTCCTCGCGAAGGTTGCGGCTGCGCCAGCCGCCGGGCGTGCGCACCAGCTCGTGGTGGTAGTAGCCGCCGCAGTAGCTGGGCTCCGTCATTCCCGGCAGCTGCATCGGGTTGTAGAACATCGCCCGCACGCGCGCGCTGTCACCGTCGACGTCCGCCTCGATGTTCGTGATGTAGTGCATGCTCCACGGGATCACCCCGAAGTTCGCCGCGAACCACTCGACGACCTGATCGCGGTCACCCACAAGAGCTCCCGCCGACGAGTAGTCGATGCGCGCGTCGTCTGTGAACACCGACCGATACAGGTCCCAGTCCTTGGTGTCGATCGCGCGCGCGTATCGGTAGAGCAGCGCGGCGATCTCGCGTTCGTCGCTCACTCCAGTCTGATTCACGGCGCCGCCGTGTCCGGCATGCCGATCGTCTTGGCCTCCAGGTACTCCTTGTAGCCCTCTTCGCCGTTGCGGTAGCCCAGGCCACTTTGCTTGGTGCCGCCGAACGGACTGCTGATCCCGAAGTGGCTCTTGCCGTTGATCGTGACGTTTCCGGTGCGCATCCGCTTGGCCACCTCCAGCGCGCGGTCGACATCGCCACTGCTGACCTCACCCGACAGCCCGTAGATCGAATTGTTGGCGATCGCAATCGCCTCGTCGTCGCTGTCGTACGGCGTCACCGTCAGCACCGGCCCGAAGATCTCCTCCTGGGCGACCTGCGAGTCGGGGTCCACATCGGCCAGCAGGGTCGGCTGCACGTAGTAGCCCGTCGGCAGGTTCTCGGGCACGCCGCCACCGGTGACCAACCGGGCCCCGGAATCGATGCCACTCTTGATCAGGCCCAGCACCTTCTGCCGCTGGGCCGCGCTGATCTGCGGACCCTGCATATTGCCAGGAACCCACGGATCACCGACCGGAAAGCCCTCCATCATGGACTTGAGGATCTCGATGCCTTCGTCATACCGGATGCGGGGCAACAGGATTCGGCTCGGCAGGATACAACTTTGACCCGACATGACGCATGCCATCATCGCCGCCATCGGTAAGGCCGAGTTGAAATCGGCGTCGTCGAGCACGATGTGAGCCGACTTGCCGCCCAGCTCCAGCAGCGTCTTCTTCACCGTCGCCGCGCCTGCCGCCAGGATCGCCCGGCCTGTGGCCGTCGACCCGGTGAAGGTGATCATGTCGACCCGCGGATCGGCCGACAGCGCCGCCCCGACCTCGTTGGCGCCTGCCACCACCACGTTGAACACCCCTGGCGGGATGTCGGTCTCTTCGGCGACGATGCGCCCGTACTCGGTGCCCGACCACGGCGTGAGCTGTGCAGGCTTGAGCACGACGGTGTTGCCTGCCATCAGCGCAGGCACCGTCTCGGCGATGTTCAGGTAGAACGGTACATTCCACGGCGTGATCGCGCCGACCACGCCGACCGGCTCGTAGTGGATCTTGCGCCGTGCCGGACCCAATTGAGTGGGGTGGACGCCGGTGTCGACGAGGTACTCGAAGTTCCGGCCGTGCTCGGCCCAGTGCTTGACCTCGTCGATGGGGCTCTCGATCTGGCTGCCGGACACGGTGACGGGACAGCCGACCTCGGTGATCAGGATCCGCCGCAGCCGCTCCTTGTCCTTCTGCAGCGCCTCGTGCAGCTGGTTGACGCAGTGGTAGCGGAACTCGACATCACGCGACCAGTCGCCCGTGTCGAACGCGCGGCGCGCCGCCGCCACGGCCCGCTCCATGTCGGCCATCGTGCCGTCGGTGGCCTGGCCGGCGACTTCCTCGCTCGCCGGATGGATAACGTCGAATTTGGCGCCGCTGCTGGTGAACTGCAATTCGCCGTCGATGAGCATCCGCTCGTCACCGGCTAGTACGCCCGTCTCAGTCTGCACTTCCGTCATGGGAGACAGCTTTACAAACTACGGCCTAAGTGTCAGCACTTCGGCGAAGCCGAAAGATTGAGCCCTGTGGCGAAGCCGAAAGATTGAGCCCTGTGGCGAAGCCGAAAGATTGAGCCCTTCGGCGAAGCCGAACGATCATTCCTGCTGCTTTATCCCCACGGCGTGGCGCAGTTGCGAGAGGAACTGGTCGGCGTCGTCGCTGCGGACGATGTAATGGGAGATGGCAACGCGAATTGCGGTGGCCGCCTTGACCGCTGCGTTTGGTCCGGTCAACAGCCGCTCCAGGCGCGCACGCATCAACGGAATCACGTCCGTCAGCTGGGCGATGGTCACCTCGGGCTCGATGTCGACGACCCGGACCCCGGAGTAGGACTGCTGGTACTCGACGATGAACCTCAGCGCGGCATCCAGTTTGTCGGTGCCGCGAAGTCCCGCGGTGGCCTTGCTTATTCCACTGTCGAACTGGTGCCGTTCGAAGAGCCCGAACGCGTCGAGAAGCTCCTCTTTGGACGCAAACCACCGATACAGCGTTGGTCGCGAAACGCCGGCCTGCAACGCGACCTCGGACAGGCTGAGCTTGGTCTGCCCGTTGCGCTTGAGCACCTCGGAGGTGGCCACGAGGATGCGTCGTCGTGTCGAGGTGTCATCCTCGACGGCGGCTGCTTCGCGCCGTGCGGCCGATTGCTGTTCCACTCCTGAAGCCTTACAAACTCGTGAGCAATTGCGACGTTGTCACTCGGTCACCAGATCGTAGTTCACAGCGACGCCTTCAGAAGCGTCACTGTGCCGAGATCATCGAGCGCCGCGACGCTTCGCCGCAGGCCTTCCATGGCGATGCGCTCGGCCTGCAGCCGCCCATACCGGCGGTGATCAGCGCCGCCACGTACGCATACAGCGCTCCTGTGCGGTAGCGATCCCACAACTCGTCGCGGTCGAGCTCGGGTCCACCCGCCCGCCGCAAGCGTCTGTCGATAGTGGTCGAGCATGTCGTGCTCGGCAGCCTGGCGATCGGCGGTGTCATGCCGGTGACCAGCGTGTAGGCCAGTTCGCGAGCGGGGTGGCCGCGGCGCACCGCCTGCCAGTCCATCGCCGGTGAGCGCCAGCCGAGCGCGCGACGAGGTGCCCGCGTCGCCGGCGATCACCGACACCGAGGTCACTGTGCGCCCCATGATCTTCGACAGCGCTGTCGCGTCGAGATCCTCGACCTTGCGGGGGAGAGAACGAACGCGGCCGACGACCGCGTCGGTTGCGATACGTTGCAACCCGCGCCCCAGGTGCGTGGCCAAGCCGAGGACAGGCGCCGCCCGGCACGGAAGTTGGGGCACTTGGCGAGTTTACAAAGCCGCGCGTGTTTGTAATCTTCTACGGAAGGAAGGCCGATGGCCGGGCCGATGGAGGGCGTCAGGGTCGTCGAGCTCGGCGTGTGGGTTGCGGGCCCGGCGGCAGGCGGAATTCTGGCCGACTGGGGCGCCGATGTCGTCAAAATCGAACCGCCGGACGGCGATCCGGCACGGATGTTCGGCCGGATGCTGGGCATCGAGGGCGGCATGAGCCCGCCATTCGAGATGGACAACCGCGGCAAGCGAAGCATCCTGCTCGACCTGACGACCGAGGATGGGCGCGCGGCCGCACACGAATTGTTGAGCGCTGCAGACGTTTTCCTCACAAATGTGCGGCCCGGTGCGCTGAAGCGAATCGGCTTGGACTTCGAGTCGGTGGCCGCGCGCAATCCGCGTCTGGTGTACGGGCTGATCACCGGGTATGGCGAGACCGGGCCCGATGCCGATCGCCCCGCCTACGACGTCGCCGCGTTCTGGGCACGGGCGGGTCTCGCTCACCTGCTGACCCGCCCCGGTGACACGCCGCCCTTCCAGCGAGGCGGGATGGGCGACCACACGGCGGGCATGACGCTGGCTGGAGCCGTGTGCGCTGCCTTGGTTGCCCGAGCGAGGACAGGCAAGGGGCAGTTGGTCAGCACGTCGCTGTATCGACAAGGCGCCTACACCGTGAGCTTCGACCTCAACACGTTCCTGCTGACAGGGCATTCCATCGCGATCGGCCAACGCGAGTCGATGGGCAATCCCTGCATGAACAACTATTCGGCGGGCGACGGTCGGCGGTTCTGGATCGTCGGCTTGCAGGCGGGCCGGCACTGGCCGCCGCTGTGCAGGGCCGTCGGGCGCGCTGACTGGCTGACCGATCCCCGCTTCGACACCGCGCAGGCCCGTGCCGCCAACGCGACAGAACTCATCGCCGAGCTCGACGAGATCTTTGCGACCAAGCCACTCGACGAATGGGCGAAAGTTTTTGCGGGCGAATCGGATTTCTTCTGGTCGCCGATCAACTCGATCGACGATGTGGTGGCCGACGACCAGTTTCACGCTGCTGGCGGCGTGGTCTACGTGCCCGACGACGACGGCAGCATGCCGATGGTCGCGACGCCCGCCGACTTCCACGGCACGCCGTTGGAACCGCGGTATCGGGCACCTGGACTCGGTGAGCACACCGAGGAGATCCTCGCCGAACTCAAGACGCGCCGGGTTTGATTCCTGCTGCGTGCCGCAACTGTGCGAGGAAATCGTCGTCATCGTCGCTGCGCACCAGGTAGTGAGAAACCGCTACGCGGACCGCCGTCGCGACCGCCAAGTGAGCGTCGGGTCCGACGGCGAGTCTTTCGAGGCGCTCCCGCATGAGCGGAATGACCCGCGAGAGCCGCCTGATGACCTGGGCCGGCTCGATGTCGATCATGCGCAACCCCGGATAGGAGTGTTGGTACTCGACGATGACCCGTAACGCCGCGTCGAGTCTCTCGCTTGCAGGAAGGCCAGAGGTCGCAGCGGCCACCGCCCGCTCGTAGTACTGCCGCTCCCACACCACGAAGGCGTCGAGCAGATCCCTCTTGGAGTCGAACCACCGGTACAGCGTCGGCCGCGACACTCCGGCCTGCACCGCGACGTCGGAAAGGCTGAGCTTGGTCATGCCGTTGCGGCCGAGGACTTCCGCGGTGGCCGCCAGGATCCGCTGACGTGTCGAGTGGTCAGCGTCTGCCGAAGCGTCCGCGGCGACGGTCGCCGGTTCCTGCATCGTCATAGCTTTACAAATTTTCGCTGAAGTGTCACGCTGAGTTTTGTGACTGTAGCTAGTTCGCCGCAGGTTCGTGAGTACAGCCCGCACGATCTCTCGACGCGACGATTCTGGAGCCAGCCTTTCGAGGTTCGAGACGAAACCTTCGCGCAGCTACGCGCAGGCGACGGACTCAGCTGGCATCATCCGTTGCCCACGATGTGGCCGGTGGAGGAGCCGGGATTCTGGGCGCTCACTCGGCGCGCCGACATCGCGCACGTCAGCCAGCACCCCGAGTTGTTCACCTCCGCCCGCGGTATCGCTTTGGACCCGATGCCGTTCGAGGTGCAGCAAATCGCGACGTTCTTCCTGGCGATGGATCCGCCGCAGCACACCACGTACCGGCGGCTGATCAGCTCGGCGTTCACTCCGCGCAATGTGCGCCGTATCGAGGAGCAGATTCAGAAGAACGCCGTCGCGGTCGTCGACGATCTTGTCGGTGCCGGCGATGTCGACTTCGTGACAGCGTGCTCGGGCCGGCTGCCGATGATGACGATCTCCGAAATGCTCGGTGTGGCACCGTCGGAACGTGAGGCGGTCGCGAAGGCCGCCGAGAAGCTGTTCTCGATGAGCGACGACGAGTACAGCTCATTGGAAGAGCGGGCGCAAAACACCATCAACGAGATGATGTTGCTGGTCAACACCGGCATCGAGCTTGCGAAGCACCGGCGCGCTCACCCCTGTGATGACTTGATGACCAGCATCGTCGAGGCAGAAGTCGACGGTCACCAGTTGACCGACGAGGAAATCGGCGCGTTCTTGATCCTGCTCGCGTCCGCAGGAAACGACACCACGAAACAGACCACAACACATGCGATGTTGGCGCTGGTGAACAACCCGGCGCAGCGTGACTGGCTGATGGAGGACTTCGACGGGCGAATCACTTGGGCGATAGAGGAATTCGTGCGATGGGCGACGCCGGTGCTGCAGTTCGCGCGGTTCGCCACCGAGGACACCGAGATCGCAGGCCAGGAAATCAAGGCCGGCGACAAGCTCGGTCTGTTCTACTGCTCGGCTAACCGGGACGAAAGTGTCTTCGACGAACCGGGCACCTTCAACCTGCGGCGCTCGCCCAATCCGCACCTTGGCTTCGGCGGTGGCGGTCCGCACTTCTGCCTCGGCAACCAGCTCGCCAAGGCAGAACTGCGAAACCTGTTCCGTGAGTTGTTGACCCGATTGAAGCGGATCGAGTTCGGCGAGCCCGACTACCTGCTGAGCAACTTCGTGCACGGCATCAAACGCGTGCCGGCGAACGTGGCTTAGGGAGACGTGATGCGCGTCGAAGTAGACCTCGACAAGTGCACCGGACACGGGATCTGCGAATCGATCGCCGAGGATGTGTTCGAGGTGCAGGACGACGGCACCGTGCTGATCCACGCCAACGAACGGCCGGAGTCGGACCGCGGCCGAATGCAGCAAGCCGTAACGCAGTGTCCCGCAGCGGCGTTGTATCTCGTTGATTAGCGCCGAAATAGAATTCCGGGTCGCCAATTCGCGGCGGTAACGACCCGGAATTCTATTTCGGCGAAACCGGCATTGGACGCACCAGTACTGACTGCTGGATGGCGCCGACCGCACCGCTTTCGTCGAACAGCGTGCCGATCGTCGTGCCGATGCCGTCAGGCCCGTAGTTGGTTTCCGCGCGGATGCCGATCCATTCGCCATCGGGAATCCGGTGCACGTGCACGACCAGGTCGGTGTTCATGAACGTCCACTCGCGAATGTCGAGCTTGGTTCCGATGCCGTTGGCGTCGTCTGCCACTGCGAAGAGTCGTTCCAGCGGCGTCAAGGTTTCGCCCTTGACGAGGTCGACCTCCGGCTTGATCCAGGACTCGCCGGGACCTTCGTTCAGCGGCTTGGTCAGCCAGCGCCAGTCCAGGCTGTGCACGTAATTGCGGTCCCAATCCTTCTTCATGTCGCGGCCGCGCGCGTCAGACAGGGGGCGCAGCGGCGACGCCGATGCATGGACCACTGCGGTGGTGTCGATGGTCGCCAGGCGCCATCCGCTGGCGCGGGCCACCGGCCTTGGCTCGCCGTCCCTTCCCGGGGCCAGCATCTCCGCACTGGTCAACTCAATTTGCTTGCCGGAGCGCTCGATTCGAGCACGCACCCATAGGTCGCCCTCGGCGGGGACACCGCCCAACAGGTCGATCATCACTCGGCTCAAGCGGGTGTCATCGCGGGCTTCACATCGCTCAAGTGCACGAACCAGCAGCGCTGAGACCGGCGCGCCGTGCTGTATCGCCGCCGACCACGTGCTGCGTACCAGGTCAGTTGCCCTGAACTTCTCGCCCAGCGGGTCATCGGCGTCGATGAGCTCGTAATACGAGTCGCTCACGGCAGACCGGCGCCCGGGATGTCGACGGTCACCGCGTCGAGTCGCGAGAGCTTGGTCCCGATCAGTCGCTGTGGATAGGCGTCGGTGCTCGACAGCAGGAACAGCGTGCGCCGTTCTGGGCCGCCCAGCGTGCAGGCGATCGCGGTGCGCTCACCCAGGTCGATGCGGTCAGTCACGGTGCCGCCCTCGACAATCCGCTCGAACTGGTTGGCCAGCGTCATCGCCGCCCAGACCCCACCTTCGGCGTCCAGGGTGATGCCGTCGGGTGGCCCGTCGAGCCCATCGGCGAAGATCCGTCGATCCGACAGCGAGCCATCGGCTGCGATGGTGAACGCCGTCAGCCGTCGGCCGATCGACTCGGCAACGATCAACGTCCGGCGGTCTGGCGTGATCACCATTCCGTTCGGGAAGGCGAGATCGTCGGCAACGACGGTGAACGTGTCGTCGGGATCGACCCGCACGATCGTGCCGCCCTCGTATGCCTGGGACCCGACGTACGCACGGCCGATGTCGTCGATCACCATATCGCCGAGGGCCGCGGGCACTGTGTCGGACAGATCGGCGACGCACGCGACGGTCTCGCCGTCGTAGCGCAGCACCTTCCGGTCCTCGGTCGAGGCGATCAGCAGCGACCCGTCTGGGCGAAATCCCAAGCCGGAGGGCGCGTGGCCGGGAAGGCGCAGTGTCGTCATCGCTCCGTGGAGGGTGACGGTGTGCACCGCCTCGCCCAGCATGTCCGAGAACCACAGCAGACCCTCGAACCACCGGGGACCCTCTCCGAAGCAGAAATTATTGGCCAACGGCGTCAGCAAGTCCGCACCTTTACAAAACACGCCATAAGTGTCACGCTCGCTAGGTGCCACTGTCAACTGCCTGCGGTGTTCGGTTGTGAACATGAAGCGCTACCACGGCCACACGCTTCTTTACTTGCACGAGACGATCGACCTCGGATCGGGCCGAAGCGACCGGTTTACGGAAGTGTTCAGCGACGTCTACCACCCGATGATGGAAGAGCTCGGCGCGCGGCTGTTCTCCATCTGGGAGGCCACCCCGTACAACGGGCACTGGCCGCAGGTCACGATCATCTGGGAGATCGACGCGTTCTCCGACTACGCGCGCATCGGGAAAGCCCAGGCGCGTGGTGGCAGCCACGAGGAGTCAGCGGCGAAGTGGGCGATGTTCCTCTCCGAGATCGGGGCATCGGGCGAGGGACGGATCATGTACGCGGGAGCGAGCAACAAGCCCCTCGCCCAGCTGCAAGAAACCAACTTCACGGCCGGGTTGGTGATCCAGGAGATCATGCAGACCAAACCCGGCCGCCAGGACGACTACATCCGTGAGCTGGAGCGGCTGTATGTGCCGTGGTCGGAACGGACGGGCAAGCGGTGGCTCGGTTCGTTCATCACCACGTTCCGGTTCAACGAGGTCATCCACTACTGGGCGCTGGACGGTGACTGGGACTGCTTCGCCAACCACTACCCGTCGTGGAAGGACAGTCCGCCAGCGGAGATCGTCACCTGGATGAGCGTCGCGCCCGCGCTGCGCGACGGTTGGGAAGATTCGATTCTGCAGGCACTTCCGCCCTCGCCGCTGCGATGAATTCATCTGTGATGCAAGACTTCACCTACGATCCATTCGACCCGTCGGTGATGGCCGACCCGCTGCCGTACTACCGCGTGTTGCGCGACGAACATCCGGTGTACTACGTCGACAAGTGGGACACCTACGCATTGTCTCGCTTTTCCGACATCTGGGGTGTGCTCGAGATCAACGACGGCACGTTCGTCGCATCGGAGGGAACCCTGCCCGCCGCAACGGTTTTGGCGCAGCGCAACGGCGGCCCGGTACCGGATCCGCCGCAGCATCCGATGCCGTTCCACGCAAACTTCGACGCGCCGATCTACGACAGCGTTCGTCGCTGCACGTCCAGCCCGTTCCGGCCGAAGTCCGTCTCCAAACTCCACGAGCGGATTCGAACCCTGGCCAACGAACGGCTCGACGAACTGCTGCCGCGCGGGCAATTCGATCTCACCCAGGAGTACGGCGGCATCGTGGCCGCCTCGGTGGTGTGTGAAGTACTGGGCCTGCCAGTCGATCTGGCTGCAGATGTGCTCGCCACCGTGAACGCGGGAAGCCTTGCGCAACCGGGCAGCGGCGTTGAGGTGGCCAACGCGCGGCCCGGCTACCTGGAGTACCTCGTCCCGATTGTTGAGCGCAGGCGCGCCAACGCTATCGACGGGGAGCTGCCGATCGTCGACAACCTCCTCGGCTACCGGTTGCCCGACGGATCCGCGTTTACCGACGTCGAGGCCGCCATCCAGATGCTCGGGGTGTTCATCGGCGGAACCGAGACCGTCCCGAAGATCGTCGCGCACGGGTTGTGGGAGCTGGGCCGACGGCCCGATCAGATGGCGAAGGTGCGCGCCGATCTGGATGCCAACGTGCCCGTCGCGCGAGAGGAGATGATCCGCTACTGCGCACCCGCACAGTGGTTCGCACGGACGCTGCGTAAGCCCTTCACCATCCACGGCACCACCATCAAGCCGGGTCAGCGAATCATCACTTTGCTCGCGTCGGCCAACCGCGATGAGCGCGAGTATCCCGACCCTGACGACTTCGTCTGGAATCGTCCGATCGAGCGCCTGCTGGCTTTCGGTCGCGGACAACACTTTTGCCTTGGCGTTCATTTGGCGCGGCTCGAAATTGCGATCATGGTGTCCGAATGGCTCAAGAGGGTGCCCGACTACCGCATCGTCAGCGAGGCGGCGTCGCGGCCGCCGTCGAGTTTTCAATGGGGCTGGAACAACATCCCGGTGGAGGTATGAACGTGTGGGCCTATCGGCTTGTTGCGCCCTACACCTTTGAACGAGTGGACATCCCGGAGAAAACGGCGGAGTCCCTAGGCGACCGCCAGGTGCTGCTGCGCTTTCTCGCGGCGGGTGTCTGCGGGAGCGACCTGCCCGGATTCCGCGGTACGAAGGGCCGGCTTCCCGGTGATACCGGGGTTAGCGCAGCGGAGATGGACGGCTTTCCGATTCACGAAGTCGTCGGCGAGGTGATCGCGAGCCGCCACCGCGGCCACGGGATCGGGGATCGAGTCGTCGGCTGGGCGTCGGGTTTCGACGGCCTGATGCAACATGTCGTCGCCGACGGTGACGGGCTCGCGCCGTTCGATCCGTCGCTGACTCCGCAGCATGCGGTCGCGCTGCAGCCGCTGGCATGCGTGCTCTACGCACTCGAACAAATCCCCGGAATCAAGGGCAGCCATGTCGCGGTGATAGGACAGGGCTCCATCGGGCTGCTGTTCTCCTATGCGGCAAAGGCTTTGGGGGCTCGCCACGTCACCGGTGTCGACCCCATCGACCGCGACGTGATCGGCAAGGAATTCGGCGTCGATACGATTGTGCGCGCCACCAGTGACCGCTGGGTGAGTCACCTGGACCCCCGTGACCGGCCGGACATCGTGATCGAGGCCGTCGGCCATCAGGTGGCGACCCTAGGGCACGCGATCGAAGCGGCCGCAGCATCGGGCACCGTCTTCTATTTCGGAGTGCCCGACGACGACAGCTACCCGATCAGCATGCGCACCATGCTTCGTAACAACCTGACTCTCAAATCGGGTGTGACGCTGGATCGCCGGCGAGTGCTGTGCGCCGCCAACGAATTCGTTCGCGGCCACCCTGAGTTGCTCCCCGCATACGTCACCCACACGTTCGGTGTCGACGACGTGCAAGCCGCCTTCGAACTGGCCTGCAGGCCGACGCCGGAGCGGATCAAGATCGCGATCGTCGAGTGATGCCGAGCAGACTGCAGGAAGCCCTCGCTGCCAAGCAACAGCTATGGGGCGGATGGGTGGTGGGGCCAACCATCATCGGCCCGGAAGAATTCGCGTCGGCGGGGTATGACTACGTCGGCTTCGACGTTCAGCACGGCTATCTCGACGACGCCGATGTCGCCCTTTTGCTTCGCCGGCTGGAGCACATTCCGATCGCGACTGTGGTGCGGCTGCCCTCACCGGCTCCGGCACCGATCGGTCGGGTGCTCGACGCCGGCGCCGACGCGGTCATCGTCGCGATGATCGAGTCGGCCGAACAAGCCGCGGCAGCGGTTGCCGCGACTCGCTACGCGCCCGCAGGGGTGCGCAGCTTCGGGCCGCTGCGGGCAAGCCTCGGTCTTGACCCCGCCACGCTGGAGGCGCGTGCAAGCGTGTTCGCGATGGTGGAAACCGCCCGCGGCCTAACGGCGCTCGAGCAGATCTGCGCCGTGCCCGGGCTAACCGGTGTGTATGTCGGGCCGGCCGATCTCGCGATCTCGATGGGATACGGCGTGACAGACGCATGGAGCCACCCCGCCGTTCGTGACGCGATGACGCGCATCCAGGCCACCGCCTCGGCGGCAGGCTTGGTCACCGGCATTCACGCTGGCGCGGGAAAGCTGGGAAAGGCGATGGCCCAGTCAGGCTTTCGGCTCGTCACGCTGGCCTCGGAGTCACAAGCACTGCGGCGCGGCGCGGCCGAGCACCTCGCAGAGGCAACGGCGGCGAGCAATCACGAGAGCACCGACCGAACGGCGATGAGGGGCTACCACTGAACAGCACAACGTCGACCGATCGTGTCGCCCTGGTGACGGGTGCTGCTCGCGGACAAGGGGCGGCAATCGTCGAGCGACTGCGCAAGGACGGATTTCGTGTCGCCGCCTGCGATCTGCTGATCGACGATCTCACGGTGGCGGTCGACGGGCTCGACGACGACGCGGTGCTCGCCATTGCGCTGGATGTCACATCGGAAGATCAGTGGAGCGCGGCGGTGAGCCAGGCCGTCGAGCGGTTCGGGTCATTGACGACCCTGGTCAACAACGCCGGCGTGCTGCACCGCGCGTCGTTGGCCGACGAAACGCCTGCGGGTTTCGAAGGAAGCTGGCGCGTCAACTGTCTCGGCCCGTTTCTCGGCATCCAGGCGTCGCTCGACGCGCTACGGCAGGCCGACGGCGCCGCGATCGTCAACACCTGCAGCACCGGAGCCATCCGGGCGTTCCCGAACCACGCCGCGTACGGCTCGTCCAAGTGGGCACTTAGGGGTCTGACCCAGATCGCCGCGGCGGAGCTCGCACCGTCCGGTATCAGGGTCAACGCGGTGTTTCCCGGACCCGTCGCGACACCGATGCTCGACGAGACCACCCAGGCCCGCCTTGCCGAGCAGGCCGTGCTCGGCCGGCTTGGCAAGCCCATGGAGATCGCCGACGCGGTGTCATTCCTGGTGTCCGAGCAGGCCTCCTTCATCACCGGTTCAGAACTCGTCGTCGACGGCGGGCAGACCCTGCAGATTGGATGAGGTGGATGGCCAACACTTTTTCGGTGGGAATCATCGGTGCAGGCCCTGGTGGGCTAGCACTGGGAATCTTCCTGAGAAAGGCCGGTTTTCGCGACTTCACGATCTTCGACCGTGAGGACGGCGTCGGCGGAACGTGGCGCATCAACACCTATCCGGGGCTGGCCTGCGACGTCAAGTCGCACCTGTACTCGTACTCCTTCGACCTGAACGCGAACTGGTCGCGCCTGTGGTCGGCACAGCCCGAGATCCTGGATTATTTCGAGGACTGCGCGCAGCGCTACGAGCTTGGCCCGAACCTCAAGCTGCACACCGAAATCACTGCCGCCCGGTGGGATGCCGACACCAAGACCTGGCAGCTGACCGCGAGCACGGGCGAGCAGTACACCTTCGACGTCGTCGTCTCGGCGGTCGGTCTGTTCACCCAACCGGTGCTTCCGAACCTCGTCGAGGAAGAACCCTTCACCGGTTCACTGATGCACACGGCGCGCTGGGATCACTCCGTCGATCTCACCGATGCCACCGTCGCGGTGCTCGGCACCGGCTCAACCGCATCTCAGCTTCTTCCCGAAGTCGCGAAAGTGGCCAAGAAGGTCTATTCCGTTCAGCGCTCACCGACGTGGATCCTGCCCAAGCCGGACCGGCCCTACACCGAGCGCGAGAAGTGGGTCTTCGCCCATATCCCGTTCGCCAAGAAGGTCTACCGCACGCGCTTATGGCTCCGCAGCGAGTCGAACATCTCGGTGATCGAGAACGGCAGCGACAAGACACAGGAGTTCAAAGGCATCGCTCTGCGCGCGCTCGAGTCGACGGTCGACGATGAAGAGTTGCGCCGCAAGCTGACTCCGGAGCACCCCTTCGGGTGCAAGCGGCTGGTGTTCGCCACCGACTATCTGCGGGCGTTGACACAACCACATGTCGAGGTGGTGTCGAGTCCGGCGCGGACGCTGCGCGCCCGGTCACTGGTGACGGAAGACGGCAGCGAACTGGCGGTGGATGTCGTGTTGTGCGCAACGGGCTATGCCGCGGCCGATTACCTCGGCCAGATCGAGGTATCGGGAGAGGGCGGGGCGACGCTGCATGACACATGGCGCGACGGGGCGTACGCGTATCTGGGGATGGCTGTGCCCGGGTTTCCGAACTTCTTCATGCTCTACGGCCCCAACACCAACGTCGGCTCCAACAGCGTGATCTTCATGCTGGAGGCGCAGGCCCACTACATCGTGCGGGCGTTGAAGTACATGCGACGCAAGCGCAACTCGTACATAGCGGTCCGACCTGCGACCATGGCGCAGTTCATCGCCAAGATCGACGAGTGGATGAAGGGCACCGTGTGGCTGACGCGATGCAGCAACTACTTTCGTGCTCCCAACGGCCGCGTGGTCACTCAGTGGCCCCGCAGCGCGCGTTCGTTCTGGACGCTGACCCGCCGATTCAGGCCCGCGGACTACACGTTCGACGCTGCCACCTCACCGGCCAAGGCCGATGTGCAGGCACGCGCGGCGGCGAATCGATAGGCACCGCCATGATGCATCGGCTCGATCCTGCGCTGCACCATCTGGTGTCGGCGCGCACCGATTTGTCGCCAGGCGTGCTGGGGGTCGTTCGCGATTCACTGAATCAACGCCGGGCCGAATCCGTCAGGGATGTCAACACCACGGGCGTCGAAGTCGAGCACCGCGACGTGCACGTCGATAACTTCCGGTCGATACCGGTGTGCATCTATCGCGGTGCTGCTCCGCCTTCACCTGCGGTGATCTATTGCCACTCAGGTGCTTTCGTTCTTGGGAATCTCGATACCGATCACCGCCAGTGCGTCGAGTTCGCCAGGCGCGGTGCCTGCACGGTCGTGTCGGTCGATTACCGGCTGGCGCCGGAGGACCCGTACCCGGCGGCTCTGGACGACGCGATCACCGTGCTTCAATGGGCGGCGGACAACGGCACCGAACTGGGAGTCGACACAACCCGGTTGGCGGTCGCGGGCAGTAGTGCCGGCGCGTCGCTGGCCGCGCTGCTTGCCCAGCGCGCCGCAGCTGGTACGGGGCCGCCGATTGCGTTCCAGCTGTTGCACCAGCCGGTGCTCGATGATCGGCCGATGCCGTCGAAGGACGAGTTCGACGCCACCCCGGGCTTCGACGGGCCCGCGGTGGAGCAGATGTGGCAGCACTATCTGGGTGGCGAACCGATTCCGCCCGATGCTGTTCCTGGTCGTGCCGCCGAATTATCAGGTGTGGCAAGCACATTGATCACGTGTTCGGAACTGGATCCGCTTCGCGATGAAGCGGTGGACTACGCGTTGCGGCTGATGTGGGCGGGCGTCGCGACGGAGCTACACGTGTTCCCGGGCACTTGCCATGGGTTCGATTCCCTGCTCCCGGAGTGGGAGATCAGCCAACAATTGTTCGCCCTTCAAGGCTCGGCGCTTCGGCGGGCGCTACACGGAAGACGAAGTGACGATCACCCGAGTTCCCGGGCGATCGCGGCGTGGTAGGCGTCGATGTTGGCAGGATTGACCGTGCGGAAGAAGGCGTCCGGCAGTGGCGCATGTTTGTAGGCTTCGATCGTCATGGTTCGGGTGAAGAGCGTGATTCCTTGGCCGGGCTGGGTGAAGTGGTACTGGACGGTGATGCGCCCTTCCATCCCGCCGTTGCCGTCGCGATCATGGCCGAGGCGACCGACCGAATTGAACACCCACAGCGTCGCGCGCATCGCGATCGCGAGATGCCATGTGAAGATCCGCTCGCCGTCAGGGCCGGCCTCTGTCCAGGTATCGCCGACCTTGAGTGGCAGGTTCGTCGGCAACTCGCCGACGTGTGCACTGCCCGGATAGGTTTTCGTCCAGTTCGCGGGGTTGGTCACGAAGTCGTAGATGGTCTCCGGGGAGTGGCTGAACGTGGTCTCCGAACTCGTGGTGACGATGCCCAACGTGCTGCCTTTCTCCACGGGTCGACTATGAGTACTTTACAAAAGTATGCACAAATGTCACGGTGTCTCGGGGAAAGGGCCGCCTGGTGGACTTCTCACGCGTAGAGCTCTCCGACGAGGAGCAGGCGTTTCAAGACGAGGTGCGGACGGTACTGACCACCATCGTGACCGACGAGGTGATCCGACGCGACCGTGAGACCGGCGAGAATTTCGACCAGGGCGTGCACTTGGCGCTTGGCGCCAAGGGCTATCTGGCCGCCGACTACAAACCCGAGGCCGACGGCGGGTTTTCCGCGGTGCGACAGCGTCTCTGGGAGCTGGAAATCGGCCGGGCACACGCGCCGTGGTTCCATTGGCCGACAACGGTCATGGTTGCGCGCACTCTTGACCAGTTCGGCTCGGCCCAGCTCAAGGACGAGGTGCTGCCGAAGGTGCTGTCGGGGCACTACCGCCTCTGCCTGGGCTACACCGAACCAGAGGGTGGCTCCGACGTCGCAACGTGCAAGACCCGCGCGGTGCGTGACGGGGACGGCTGGATCATCAACGGGTCCAAGATGTTCACGTCCAACGCACACAACGCACACTTCGTCTTCTTGCTCACCAACACCGATCCCGAGGCGCCGAAACACCAGAGCTTGACGATGTTTCTGGTGCCACTGGATACACCCGGCGTCGAGATTCAGCCCATCCGCACCGTCGACGGCGATCGCACCAACATCACCTACTACAGCGACGTCCGCGTCGACGACAGATATCGTGTCGGCGAGGTCAACGGGGGCTGGGCAGTCTTGCGGGAGGCGCTCAACGCCGAACACGGCACCGTCGAGCGCGATGCCCACGGCCTCCAGAAGCTCGCGACGATGACCGAACACATCCTGCTGTTGGCCGAGGCGGTCGACACCGTCGCGGCGACAGCGCCTCTCGACGACGAATCGGTGAGATACCGCTTAGGCCGCAGCATCGCAAGAATGGAAGCGGCGATGAGCACTCCAGAGATGTTCGGCCGCGTCGCCATCGCGCAGGCCTTGCGCGACGTCTCGCCGGATTTGATGGACATTCTCGGGGCCGCGTCGGCGCTGCCGATAGGCACCAACGGCGCCGTCGATGACGGGGGAGCAGAGTACATCTTCCGGCTGGCGTCGCCCACAGGCATCTACGGTGGCACCCTCGAGGTGTTCCGTAACATGATCGCCCAGCACGCACTCGGGCTCGGCCGTCCGAATTACTCGCCGCCGGTGAAGCAGCCGACCTAGAGGCGGGCGATCACCTCGGAGGCGAGCAGTTCAAGCGTCTCGTCCGATCCGCGATCGTGGGTGAACAACACGATCTGGCCGAACCCGAGCTCAGTCAGCTCGTGGAGACGGTCGACAATCGCGGGTGGCGTGCCGATCAGGCCGCCCTCCTTGAGGCCGAATGCGGGTACCCCAAACCGCTTCTCGGCGAGCTGGCGAACTCCGGGCAGCGACGCGTCGTCTCGCGCCAGCGCCATCACCGCCTCGACCGACAGCACAATCGTCGAGGGATCCCGGCCGATGCCATCGCAGATCGAGCGCAGCACCGCAACCTTGTGCTCGAGTTCACCCAGGGCGTAGGTGGGTACGTTCCACACATCGGCATACCGCGCCACGAGTGGGAGCGTGTACTTCTCACCGACACCGCCGACCACGATCGGCGGCCGCGGTTGTTGGACCGGCCCTGGCTTGATCGGCATGTCCTTGACGGTGAAATGCTTGCCGGTGAAATCGATTACCTCGTTGGCGAAGGCCTGGTGCAGGATCTCCAAGGTCTCACCCAGTCGTTCGGAGCGCTCGCCGAACGTTCCCCAGTCCAGCCCGGCGCGGCGGTGTTCATCCTCGATGGAACCGCTGCCGATGCCGAGTCGAAGCCGACCCGCCGAGATCTGGTCGAGAGTCGTTGCCATCTTGGCCAGCACCACAGGATGCCGGAACTGGTTGCACAACACCATATGTCCGATCTGGATGCGCTCGGTGCGGCTGAGCAGCGCCGCGGCCAAGGTCCAGGCCTCCATCGACGGGTAGTCGGGAACGCCGGGTCCGTAGACGTGGTCGTATAGCCACAACGAGCCGATGCCAAGCTCTTCGCAACGCCGCGTGCGGTGCAGGATTTGGTCGTAGGTGAAGCCCATCTGAGGCAGATATACGCCGATCTCCGGCTTGTTCATGACCGCAGTTCCAATCTTCCGTGGGTGATGGTCGTCGTACCGTTGGCGGCGGCCTCGAAAGCGAACGAATTCTCGTTGATACCAAAGGCGTTCACCGTCAGGTCGGAGTCCAACGGTGTCGGTGACGCGAACCGCACGGCGATCCGCCTAACCCTGGCTGGGTCGTCGACGCCGAGCAGACCGAGAAGGCGGTGAGCGCAAATCGCCATCGTGCACAGTCCATGCGTGAACACGAAGTCGTAACCGGCCGCGCGCGCCACCTCGATGTCGAAGTGATGCGCCGACCAGTCGCCGGACACCTCCGCATAACGGCGTGCCACGTCCTTGTCGATGTGCTGGCTGGCCGACCCGAGTGGGTGCGCCCGCGCATCGTCAGGGAACCGATGGCCGTCCGGCGTCGCTCCGAGATCCGCCATGCCGTGCAGACCGAGCAACACCATCGTCCACCACTGTTCAACGGCGACGGCGCCGTTGGCGTCGATCTGCTCGAGTTGCACCACGACCTGAGTGCCTGCCCGAGCCGTCCGTACTGCCGAGATCCACGACCAGGTATCCAGTTTCTCGCCAGGTACCAGCGGTCGGTGAAACACGATGTCGTGCTCGCCGTGCACCCCACCGCGAACGCGCTGCCACGCCGCCTGGGGCACATCTGCCCTCGCAGCCTCTTGCGGAGCGAATACCAGGATCACCGGAAACACCGCGGGCACAGCATGGCCGTTTAGTACTGCGGCGGTCGAGTCACCGGTCGCTGCAGCGTAGGCGGCGATGTTCTGCGGTTGGAGGCTGCCGCGGAATGGGCCGTGCCGGACAGGGGCCACCGTGAACTCGCTCATGCTCGGTGACCCTTCTGCGGCGAATCCTGTACTTTCCGTGCTTCGCATGGTAACGACATTCTCAGAAAACAAGAAGATAGTTCTAGGGCGGAGCAGCTACATGCGGTTTGCGTTCACTCATCCGATGCACAGCCATCCCTATAACCCGGAGCTGGTCACCGGGTCGAGTATCGCCACGGTTGCGGCTGCCGCGGAAGCCGCCGGATTTCACGGGTTCGGCTTTACCGATCACCCCGCGCCAACACAACGGTGGCTGGAGGCGGGTGGGCATGACGCGCTTGATCCTTTCGTGGCAATGGGATTCGCGGCGGCCCGGACGTCGACCCTGCGGCTGATCCCCAATATCGTGGTGCTGCCGTACCGAAACCCGTTCGTGGTGGCCAAGTCCGGCGCGACGCTGGATCTGTTGTCGAACGGGCGGTTCACACTCGCCGTTGGCGTGGGCTACCTGAAGCGCGAATTCGCCGCCGTTGGTGTGGACTTCGACGAGCGCGCTGCTGTGTTCGAGGAAGCGCTGGAAGTGATTCGCGCTATCTGGACCACTGACGACCTGTCCTATGAGGGTCGGCACTTCAGTGCCAAGGGAATCACCGCGCACCCGCGGCCGGTGAGCACACCGCACCCGCCGATATGGATCGGCGGCAACACCGCCGCGGCACGCAAGCGGGTGGCCAGATACGGCGACGGATGGTGCCCGTTTCCGGCGCCCGCCGTGCTCGCCCAGACGGCGCGCACCGCAGCCATGGACTCGGAAAGCCTTGCCGGCGGCATCGAGGATCTGCGCAGGCGTTTCGACGACGCGGGCCGGGACTGGTCGGGAATCGACGTCACCTTCACCAACCCCGACGGTGGCAGCCCGGGAGACGACGACTTCAACGCCGACGCCTATCTATCGGGCGTGGAAAAGCTTGCGGCCGTGGGCGTGACGTGGCTGCAGGTCTCACTGCCCGGTGACAGCCTGGCGCATGTGCTGGACAGCATCGAGCGCTTCGGCGCGTCGGTTATCCAGGCGGTCTGAGGGCGCTCAGAAGGCGGCGCCGGGAAGTTCGGTGAGCACGTCGACTCGGGAGGCGTCGAAGCTGAGATAGCCCTTGATGGGAAGGCTTTCCGGTGGCGGGTCGCCGTAACTCCACGCGGCGTCCGCGACGACGACGTCCCCGACCGCAGCAGACCAATACGTTGCGTAGCCCTTGTAGTTGCAATAGCTCGACGTGTCCGAGCGCCGCAAGAGGTCGGTGCGCACGAATGCCGGATCGACGTAAAGTCTTGGTTCCAGAGACGTTTCGAAGACGACGACCGTGTCCGTGGTGTCCACCAATGTGGTGCCGGCGACGGTGACGCGCAATCCGCGATTCGTGGGCAGGCAGTCCACGCGGTGATACGGGTTGGGCGGATAGTGGACCAGCGTGCGCCCCTCTTCGAGCCAGGTGTCGACCGCGTCCCATGGCACCGCGACATAGCCCGGTGCCTCAAGCACCGGGGCGTTGGGCAGCGCGGCGACGGCGTCTGCAGGGAAGGCGTAAGTGAGGGGGTGCCCCCGTCGGTGCACCATCAACGCCCGCTCGGTGTCGATCACCACGTGGCCGTCGCGAAGCGCCTGTACGCGCCGCGGATGCGGCTCGACGTAAACCACGTCGACGGGCAGCGGAGGTGAGAACCATCCGGCGGGGTCCTTGCTGAGCGGACCACGTCCTGCGACGAGACTCATGTCGGCTCCATTCCTGCTGTCAGCTCGTCAGCTTGACAATCTTCGGCCATAGTTTCGCGCGTTGCGGGCGCGGGCGACACGTTCATCGAAACCAGTTGCGCTGAGGGCCTTTCCAGCGGCCTGACGCCTTTGAAGTCGACGCAGCCGTTGGCGGAGGCTGACGCTGAGCGCCACCCGAGTGCGGGTCAGCCGAGCATCGCCTTTACAGATTACATCGAAAGTGTCACGCTGTGTAAAACGGTGTCGACTTGACTGCCGATGTTCCACGAGAGCTTTACAGATCACGACAATAATGTCACGCTCTTTGGTGTGCCGCCGTTGGACGACAAGTTGACCCAGCCCGTCGAAACTCTCGCTGACTAGCCGGATAGGACCCCCATGGCAACGCGACCCTTTAGCACCGATGACGACGGCGTTGAGAGCTTAGTCCCGGGTGGCCGCCCGCAGGCCGGCGCACGGATCAACCGGTATCAACTCCACGTCGTGGCATCCGGCATGGCTGACGTCGTGCAGTCGGCCGGGGGATGGTTATGCGACCGCGCAAGGGCGGGCTGGGATGTCACCGTGCTGGTGGCCGACAATCAGGACGCCCGTCCGCTGTCGATCCTCGGCGCGACAGCACTCGCCCGTGACGCCGAGTTCGCGTCGATCATGAGGCCGGCATCGCGGGGCGGCGCGCTGGCGATCAGCGCCGAACTACTGGCCGGCAATACCCGCGTTCGCGACGACGTGCTGAGGCTGTTGAAGCGCGGCCTGACCGAGGTCATCGTCTGGGGTGACGAATGGCCTGCCGAACTCGGCCGCAAGGTCGACCCGGTCCAGCACCAGATGAGCTGTGCCGCACGGGCATTCAAGGCCAGTGCCCTTGTTGCCGCGGCGGTCCCGAGCGACGCCGTCGCGCCGGCCGAGACGCTGTACCGAATCGGAACCGGATCGTTTCGCCCGCTGTACGCGGTGTGAGCTTCTCTACCTGATCCAACCGCGGCGGCGCAGCCACCAGTCGCGTGCGACCGCGATGACAATGATCAGGGCGAATCCGATGAGGAAGAAGTCCTCGACGTGGCCGACGTGGTTACCCCGCAGCATCAGTAGCAAAAAACCCGCCGCCAGCAACCCGCCGATGTGGATCAGCCGGTGGTTTTCCTTGGACCAGCCCCAATGCGCGGACGGCACATCCTCGACGTCGACGTCGGTGAGTCGTTCCACTTCGGTGCTGGCCACGGCTTCTCCTCGCGGTTGGTGAACTCTGCGGCCAATTCTGACATAGGTCTACTACACGCCGCCGTACAGCTGACGCCTCTAGGTTTGCAGTTTGCTGAATCTGCGATGTCGTGAGGCGTAGCGTCGTCGTCGCACAAAGGGGGAATCAATCATGGCACTGCAGTTCGAGGGCAAAGTTGCACTTATCACCGGAGCGGCGCGGGGACAGGGGCGCTCCCATGCCGTTCGATTTGCCGAAGAGGGCGCCGACATCATCGCGTTCGATCTTTGCGAGCAGATGGACTGCGTCGCGTATCCGCTCGCGACACGTGAAGATCTCGATGAGACGGTCAACCTCGTCGAGAAGACAGGCCGCCGCATCGTGGCCGAACAGGGCGACGTCCGCGATTTCGAGCGATTGAAAGCCGCGGTGGCCAGCGGTGTGGCCGAATTCGGACGCATCGACTTCGTCCTCGCGAATGCCGGCATCTTGTCCATCGTTGATGAAATGTCCCAACGTCTTTCGGCCTATGTGGATTCGGTTGATGTGCTCCTCAACGGCGTGTATTACACGATCGAGGCGGCGCTGCCCGCTCTGTTGGAGCACGGTGACGGTGGGGCGATCGTGATCACGAGCTCGACAGCGGGGCTGAACGGCCTGTGTCCCAGCTACAGCGTCCGAAGCCACGGCTTGGCCGGCTATCAGGCCGCCAAGCACGGCGTGGTCGGTTTGATGCGGTACTACGCCACCGCGCTCGCCGAGAAGAACATTCGGGTCAACACCGTGCACCCGACGGGGGTGGCGACCCCCATGCTGCTCAACGAACCCGTCGACCGGTTCATCACCGAGCATCCGGAAGCCGGGTCCGCCTTGGCGAACTTGCTGCCCGTCGAGTTGATCGAAGCAGCCGATGTCAGCGAGGCGATGGTCTACCTGTGCGGGCAGTCGGGCCGATACATCACCGGCGTCACATTGCCCGTCGACGCCGGGTTGGGCGTCCGAAAGTAGATACCCATTGCTGCTGCCCGGGTTTCGCGATAGAGAAACAGAATGGAGTTTTGGTCCGGCACGGCGTTCATGAAGACATCGGAGTGTGTCGCAGTGGCGCGGATGTTCGACGAAGCCGGTTACGACGGGATCGTGTGTTCAGATCACATGATCTATCCGCGCCAGCTGTCGTCGCCCTATCCAGATTCGCCGACCGGCAAGCCGATGTGGACTCCCGACACCGCATGGCCCGATTCCTGGGTGCTCATCGGGGCGATGGCCTCGGTGACCCGTCGGCTGCGGTTCTCCAATGCCGTGTACGTCGCCCCTGCCCGTCCGCTGCTGGAGGTCGCGAAGCAGGTCGCAACCGCGTCAGTCGTCTCGGACGGACGCGTGGCGCTCGCGGTCGGCGTCGGCTGGATGCGCGAGGAGTACGAGCTGATGGGCCAGGACTTCGACAACCGCGGAAAGCGTCTCAACGAGATGATCCCGGCGCTGCGCGAGCTGTGGCGCGGCGGCTGGGTGTCGTGGAGCGGGCAGTATTACCGCGTGCCCGAACTGATGATCGAGCCGCATCCACAGACGCCGGTGCCGATCCTGTGCGGAGGTGAGTCCGAGGCCGCGCTGCGGCGTGCGGCACGGCTGTGCGACGGCTGGGTCGGTTACGCGTACGGCTGGGACGACGCCGTGGGCTACGTGCAGAAATTGAAGGCCCTGCGCCGCGAATACGGCCGTGACAATGAGCCGTTCGACATCATGCTGGCATTGCTCGAACCGCCCTCGCCGGACCTGTACAAGCGGGCACGGGACGTCGGCATCACCGCGGTGATGTGCAGTCCATGGGCGGGGTTGGACGACATGGGATCCGGAGACGTCGAGCGCTTCCGCGAGCCCATCGAGCGGTTCGCCGAAACCATCATCGAAGTGATCCGCTCGTCAGCCTGATCCTGGGCGGCTTCGCCAGCAGGACCAGAAGGTCGGACGTGCTGAGTGGGTGGCTGTAGTAATGGCCTTGGGCGACATCGCATCCGTAGCGGGCGAGTTCGTCGGCGACCGCGGCGGTCTCCACGCCTTCCGCCACGGTTCGCAGGCCCAGCGTGTGCGATAGGTCGATGACGGAACGCACAATCGCTGCGGCCCGGGGGTCTTCGGTTACCGGGGCGATGAATGAACGATCGAGTTTGACTTCGTCGATCGGGAGTTCGCGGAGGTAGTACAGAGCGGAGTAGCCGCTGCCGAAATCGTCGATGGCAATGGTGACGCCGAGGTCGCGCAATCCGTCCAGCACGGTGCGGGCCCGGTCGAGGTTGCCAAGCACGAAGTCCTCGGTGATCTCGACGGTAAGGGACTCCGGCGGAACACCGTGGCGGGCCAGGGCCTCCTCGATGCGGGCCGGCAGGTCGAGATC
>NZ_DASSCY010000176.1:0-6017 GCF_035697385.1 Mycobacterium sp.
AGTGCTCACCGCGTTCGGCCAACCCCACCCCGAGGTCGCCGCCATGGTCGACACCCTCAGCCGCCCCGATCGGTTGCTCGAGGGGCGCTGGTGGCGCCGCGACCGCGGTGGCAATATGGTGCGCTTCGTGGTGTGTCGGAATCGTAACGGGGGTCCAGAGGTAGCTGTTCCGCTTTCTTTGGGTGGTACGGGCCTACCGAGCGCCGCGAAACGGTATTCCAGCAGGTCCGTTCTCGGGATTTTGCTGCTGGAATACCGTTTCGGCGCGCGAGCCCGAGCTAGGCGTCGAGGTCTTGCTGGACCAGTTCGGCGACGGTCTTGAGCGCTTGATCGTCCTCGGAGAAGACGGTCACCTCGGCGCCGTTGCCCGCCCCAAGGGTCATGATCATCAGCGCTGAGCCGGCGTCCACCGGCTCACCGCCGTCCACGGAAAGCGTCACGGGTACACCGGCGTTGACGACGGCTTCGGCGATGATGGCGGCGGGTCGGGCGTGCAGGCCGATGGCCGAGCCAACGATGACGGTCTTGGCGGGCATGAGGTGTTCTCCTTCGGTGGTGGGGTGGATCAGGCGGTGGCCAGCGCGGGGGTCTCGTCGACCGTGACGCTGGGCTTTGCGAATTGCTTGGCGGCGATGACGGCCAATGCGCCCGCCGCTGTTCCGATCAGTGTGGCGATGACGAACCACGCCAGGTTGCCGATCGCGAAGAACACGAAGATGCCTCCGTGCGGCGCCCGCAACGTCACGCCGGTCGCCATCGTGAGCGCACCGGTGATAGCGCCGCCGAACATCATCGACGGGATGACCCGCAGCGGGTCGGCCGCCGCGAACGGGATGGCGCCCTCAGAGATGAAGCAGGCTCCGAGAAGCACAGCGGCCCTGCCGTTTTCCCGTTCCGGCTCGGTGAACAGGCCTGGGCGCACGAAGGTAGCCAGTGCCATCGCCAGCGGCGGCACCATGCCTGCGGCCATCACTGCTGCCATGATCTCGAACGACGCGGTGGTCGCCGCGGTGAGTCCTGCGGTGGCGAAGGCGTAGGCCGCCTTGTTGACGGGGCCGCCGAGGTCGAAGCACATCATCAGGCCGAGGATGATGCCCAGCACGATTGCCGAGGTGCCGGACATCCCGTTGAGCCAATCCGTCAGGCTGGTGGTGACCCACGCCAGCGGGCGGCCCAGCAACATGAACATCAGCAGACCGACGGCCAGTGAGGCAAAGAGCGGAATGATGACCACCGGCATCAGGCCTCGGAACCATTTCGGCACATTGGTTTTGCTGATCCACAGCGCCGCGAAACCCGCGATCAGGCCACCGACGATGCCGCCGATGAAGCCAGCGCCGACGAATACCGCGACGGCACCTGCGGTGAATCCCGGTGCGATACCGGGGCGGTCGGCGATGGCGAACGCGATGTAGCCCGCGAGTGCCGGTACCAGGAACGAGAAGGCAAGCCCGCCAAGGCTGAACAGAATGGCGCCGAGGTACTGGGTGAAGCCCCCGCTCGGAAGGTTGGTGAGCGAGTTGTTCAGGGCGATGAGATTGCCCAGCGACTGGGTCTCGCCGTCGGGTGTATTGGCGATTTCGTAGCCGCCGAACAAGAAGCCGAGCGCGATGAGCAGGCCGCCTGCGGCGACGAACGGGATCATGTAGCTGACGCCGGTGAGCAGGATCTGTCGCGTCCGGGTGCCCCAGCCGACACCACCACCAGCTGCTGACGGCGTGGCAGCGGGTGCGCCACCTCCTTGTACGCGCGCCGCAGCGGGATCGGTTGCGGCTGAGAGGGCTTCGGCGACCATCTTGTCCGGTTCGTTGATGGCGCGTTTGACGCCGGAGGCGATCACCGGCTTGCCGGCGAAGCGGTGCTTGTCCTTGACTCCGACGTCGGTGGCGAAGATGACCGCGTCGGCGGCTGCGATCGTCGACGGGTCAAGGGGTGTGCTGCCTGAGGAGCCCTGCGTCTCCACGTGCAATGTGGCACCGGCCTTCTTGGCGGCCGCGACCAGGGAGTCGGCGGCCATGTAGGTGTGCGCGATACCGGTCGGGCAGGCCGTCACCGCGACCAGTGTCTTGGGCTGCGCCTTCGCGGGCTCGGCTGCGGGAGCTGGCTTCTCGATCGTGGTGGGCTCGGGGTTGACCACGCTGTCGACCAGTGCGACCACGTCCTCGGGAGTCGACGCTGTGCGCAGCGACTCCACGAAGTCCTTGCGCACCAGGGCGCGGGCGAGGCTGGACAGCAGCTTCATGTGCTCGGCGCCGCCTGCCTCAGGGGCCGCGATCAGGAATGCCAGGTCGGCGGGACCGTCCGGGGCGCCGAAGTCGACGGCTGGTCTCAGCCGCGCGAAGCCGATCGATGCCGTGTCGACGTAGGGCGACCGGCAGTGCGGGATCGCGATGCCGCCGGGTAGTCCGGTGGCCGACTGCTCCTCGCGGGCCATCGCGGCGGCGATCAGACCCTCGGTGTCGGTGGTGCGCCCGGCGTCGGCAAGCCGGTTGACCAGCCGGCCGATCACCGCTTTCTTAGCGTCACCGGCAGCCCCGTCTACATCGATGTCGAGCAACACCAGATCGGTGTTGATGATCGGTTGTGAGGCAGTGCTTGTCATGGCAATACTTTCGGGTTGGTTGTTGGAGAAATCCACGAGATCGGGCTCACCCGAACGGCATCGAGGTCGATCTGCGCCGGAGTGGGCAGCGCTGATCCGGGCAGTGCCGCTGCGGCGCTGCCGTACGCGACCGCCATCTGGAGCCGCTGCGGCGGAACTGCGCCGCCCACCTCGGCACGGACATATCCGGCCAAAGAGGCATCGCCGGCGCCGACGGTGCTGCGCGGGACGATCGGCGGTGGCGTGGCCATCCAGGCGCCGGTCTGGTCGACGAGGACCGCACCCGCGGCGCCCAGCGTGGCGAGCACCGCGCCGATACCTCGGTCGACGAGTTGGTGGGCCGCTGTCACGACCGGTTCGGGATCACCTTGGGCGACAGCGGCTTCCAACGCCTGAGGCGAGAAGCCCAGCACGCCGGCGAGTTCCTCCGCGTTCGGCTTGATCAGGTCCGGTGCGGAACGGTCGAGCGAATCCACCAGCGCTGCTAGTGGACCCTCGGAGGTGTCGATCGCGACTTTGCATGTGGACGCCGCCAGATTCGCGACGATATCGGCGTACCACGCGTCCGGAACGCCGGGTGGCAGGGAGCCCGAGAGCACTACCCACGAGGCGTGTTCGGCGAGTTCGATCACGCATCGGGTGAGCGCGTCGAGAGCGGCGACGTCCAGCGCGGCACCCGGCTCGTTGAGTTTCGTTGTGGTTCCATCGATTTCGGTGATCGCCAGGTTAGTCCGCACCGCCTCGGTGGTGGGCACGCAGCGAAACGCGACGGCACTGGCCTGCAGCGCATCCACCAGTGGATCGGTTGCCGGTGCCGGGATCACCGCGACGGCATCCAGGCCCGCCAACGTCAACGCCCTCGCGACGTTGACGCCCTTGCCGCCGGGTTCGGTTGTCGCCGAGGTGACTCGGTGCACGGCGCCACGAGTCAACGGGGCCGTCAGCGTGACCGTGCGGTCGATGCTGGGGTTCGGGGTGACGGTGACGATCATGCGACGACCACCTCAACGCCCTGCTCGGTGAGCTGGTCACGATCGGCGGCGCTGATCTCGGAGTCGGTGATCAGGGTGTCGACGCTGGAGATCGGGGCGAAGCTGACGAGGTCCTCGCGGCCAACCTTCGACGAGTCCGCGGCTACCACAACGTAATTCGCGGCGCGAACCATCGCTCGCTTGACGGCGGCCTCGTCACTGTCGGGTGTCGACAGGCCGTGACGGACGCTGATCCCGTTGGTGCCGATGAACGCGATGTCCACCCGCAGGGTGTCGAGCACACGCAGTGTCTGCTCCCCGACGGCGGCCTGGGTGAGGCCGCGGACACGGCCCCCGAGAAGTTGCAGGGAGACTGACGGCATCCCAGCGAGCCGGGCGGCAATGGGCACGGAGTTGGTGACGACGACGAACTCGCGGTCGGCGGGCAGCTGCGCGGCGATGCGCGACGTGGTGGTGCCTGCGTCCAGCAGCACGCTGGCACCGGCGAGGGGGAAGAACTCCGTCGCGGCCGCCGCGATGGCGTCCTTGTGATCGGCGCGGGTGGTCTCGCGTTCGCCGACGCCGGGCTCGACGAGATGCAGAGCCCGGACGGGAACGGCGCCGCCGTGCACCCGCCGCAGCACCCCCGCCTTGTCCAGCACGGCGAGATCGCGCCGGACCGTCTCGGTGGTCACGTCGTAGGCGTGGGCCAGCTCGGTGACCGAGGCGCGGCCCTGGGCCAGCACCAGCGAGGCGATCGCTTGCTGACGTTCTTCGGCGTACATGCGGCTCCGTTTGTGTGGGTATAGGCCCGACTTGATGTGGATATATTTGGTTTTACTCCTGTTCGTGTTGACTTGTCAACAATTTCTTGTAATCTGCTTCACATGACCGCTTCATCCGTGCCGACGTCACTTCCCACCGTTCTGCGTGGTGTGCCAGTGGTTGCCGGTGTTCAGTACGCGCCGGTGATCCGGCCCGGCCGCCTGCCCGACGTTGTCGACGCACCCGCGGCTGACATAGAGGAAAGCGACCGCCCTGCCGAAGCCGCACGGTTCGCGGCTGCCGCCGCCACCGTCGCCACCCGGCTGCGCGACCGCGCCGCGCACGCCACCGGGGCGGCGTCGGAGGTGCTGGCCGCCACCGCGACGTTGGCGCAGGACCGGGCCTGGCTGGGCGCCGCCGAGAAGCGAATCAAAGAAGGCACCGCGGCCGTGCCCGCGGTCAAGCAGGCGGTCGAGCAGTTCGTCGACCTGTTCACCCAGCTCGGCGGCCTGATGGCCGAACGGGTCACCGATCTACGGGACATCCGCGACCGGGTTGTCGCCGAACTCAGTGGCCTGCCCGAGCCCGGCGTCCCGCTGCCTGCGGTCCCGTCGATCCTCTGCGCCGAGGACCTTGCCCCCGCCGACACCGCCGGTCTGGATCCCAATCTCGTGGTCGCACTGGCCACGACGTTCGGCGGGCCCACCAGTCACACCGCGATCATCGCCCGTCAGCTCGGCATCCCGTGTGTCGTCGCCGTCGACGGCCTCGACGCCGTCACAGCAGGCACGATGGTGCTGGTCGACGGCACCCTGGGCACAGTCACCGTGGCGCCGGACGAGACCGTCGCCGCCGAAGCCGTCGCTCAATCACAGCGCGACGCTGAACGGGCCGCGCACTGGGCCGGGCCGGGCGCCACCGCCGACGGACACACGGTGTCGATCCTCGCCAACGTCCAGGACGGCGCCGCAGCCCGCGCTGCTCGCGAAACGCCGGCCGAGGGCGTCGGCCTGTTCCGCACCGAACTGTGCTTCCTCAACCGCGACACCGAGCCCACCGTCGATGAGCAAGCAGACATCTACAGCGAGGTGCTCGACGCCTTCTCGGGACACAAGGTGGTGATCCGGACGCTCGATGCGGGATCCGACAAGCCACTGAAGTTCGCCGGCCATCCCGACGAGGCCAATCCGGCGCTCGGTGTGCGCGGCATCCGCATCGCCGAGCGCAATCCCGGGCTGTTGTCGCGGCAGCTGGAGGCCGTCGCGGCCGCCGGCCAGCGCACCGGAAACCCTCCGTGGGTGATGGCGCCGATGATCGCCACCGCTGATGAGGCGAAACGCTTTGCCGCCCAGGCTCGTTCGCATGGCCTGACGCCAGGGGTGATGATCGAGGTGCCCGCCGCGGCGCTGCTGGCCGAACAGATACTCGAACACGTCGACTTCCTGTCGATCGGCACCAACGACCTGGCCCAGTACACGATGGCCGCCGACCGCATGTCCGCCGACCTCGCGACGCTCACCGATCCGTGGCAGCCCGCCGTGCTGGCGCTGGTCGCCATGGCCGTGCGCGCGGGCGCCGCAGCAGGCAAACCCGTCGGCGTCTGCGGCGAGGCCGCCGCCGATCCCGTGCTGGCCTGCGTGCTCACCGGACTGGGCGTCACGTCGCTGTCGGCGGCTGCC
>NZ_DASSCY010000177.1:0-5346 GCF_035697385.1 Mycobacterium sp.
CGAGCTCGACCGGCGGGTGCTGGAGTTCGGCGGCAGGCTCTACACCGCCAAGGATTCCCGAACGACTGCCGAGACCTTCCACGCCATGTACCCGCGAATCGACGAATGGATTGCCGTGCGCCGCAAGGTCGATCCCACCGGCGTGTTCGCCTCCGACATGGCCCGACGCTTGGAGCTGCTCTAGATGGTTCTTGATGCCGTGGGTAACCCCCAGACCATTCTGCTGCTCGGCGGCACGTCCGAGATCGGGCTAGCAATCTGCGAGCGCTATCTGCGCAACGCGCCGGCACGAATCGTGCTGGCAGAACTGCCCGATCACCCCGGCCGTGACAACGCCGTCGCGCAGATGAAGGCCGCAGGCGCCAAGTCCGTCGAGCTGATCGACTTCGACGCCGTCGACACCGAGAGCCACCCGAAGGTGATCGACGCCGCCTTCGCCGGTGGCGACGTCGACGTGGCGATCGTGGCGTTCGGCTTGCTCGGCGATGCCGAGGAGCTGTGGCAGAACCAGCGCAAGGCCGTGCAGATCGCCCAGATCAACTACACCGCAGCGGTTTCCGTCGGTGTGCTGATCGGCGAGAAGATGCGCGCCCAGGGCTTCGGGCGGATCATCGCGATGAGCTCGGCGGCCGGTGAGCGGGTGCGTCGATCCAACTTCGTGTACGGCTCCACCAAGGCGGGATTGGACGGCTTCTATCTGGGTCTCGGGGAAGCGTTGCGGGAGTTCGGGGTTCGGGTTCTGGTGATCAGGCCCGGGCAGGTGCGCACCAGGACCACCATTGAGCACTGGAAGTCAACAGGCAGCAAGGAAGCGCCGTTCACCGTCGACAAGGAAGACGTCGCAGAACTGGCGGTCACCGCATCGGCCAAAGGCAAGGAACTGGTATGGGCGCCGGGGGCGTTCAGGTACGTGATGATGGTGTTGCGGCATATCCCCCGCCCCATCTTCCGCAAGCTCCCCATCTAATGCGCGGTGCGCTGGCCGTAATCGGCCAGATGGCGGTGGCGGTCGTCGTTGCGGTGGCGGTCACGGTGATCTCCCTTGCCGCGATAGCGCGGGTGGAGTGGCCTGCATTCAACTCGTCGAACCAATTGCACGCGCTGACCACCGTCGGCCAATTCGCCTGCCTCGCAGGTCTGTTGGCGTGCGGGTGGATCTGGCGTCGCGGACGCCGCACGCTCGCGCGCAGCGGCGTTCTGGTGTTCCTTTCTGGGTTCTCGGTCGTCACGCTGGCGATGCCGCTCGGCGCGACCAAGCTGTACCTGCACGGGATCTCCGTCGACCAGGCGTTCCGCACCGAATACCTGACCCGGCTCACCGACACCGCCGCCCCCCACGACATGACCTATTACGGCTTGCCGCCGTTCTACCCAGCCGGCTGGTTCTGGCTCGGTGGCCGGCTCGCGGCACTGACCGGCACGCCGGCGTGGGAGATGTTCAAGCCGTGGGCCATCATCTCCATCACGATCGCGATTGTGGTCGCATTTGTGTTGTGGGCGGCCATGATTCGCTTCGAGTATGCGCTGATCGTGTCGGCCGCCACCGCCGCTGCCACGCTCGCGTACTCGCCTGCCGAGCCCTACGCCGCGATCATCACCGTGCTGCTGCCGCCGGTGTTCGTGCTCGCATGGTCGGGGCTGGGGGGCGCAACGCGAGACGGCGGTTGGGCGGCGGTGATCGGCGTCGGCGTCTTCCTCGGTGGATCCGCGCTGTTCTACACCCTGCTGCTCGGCTACGCCGCGTTCACACTGACCATCATGGCGGTGCTGCTTGCCGCCGCCCGCAGGCGCGTCGAGCCACTGCTGCGGCTGCTGGTCATCGCCGTCATCTCCGGGACGATCACGTTGATCGGCTGGGGCCCGTACCTCGTCGCCGCGCTCCGCGGTTCACCGGCCGGCTCCGGCTCTGCCTTCCACTACCTCCCCACGGCCGGCGCGCAACTCGAGTTCCCGATGCTGCACTTCACCCTGCTCGGTGCGTTGTGCATGCTCGGCACACTGTGGCTGGTTTGGCGGGCGCGCAGCTCGACCCGCGCCGGCGCGCTGGGGATCGCCGTGCTCGCCGTCTACGCCTGGTCGCTGCTGTCCATGCTGACCACGCTGGCCGGCACGACGCTGCTGTCGTTCCGGCTGATTCCGACCCTGACCGTGCTGCTCACCGCGGCAGGCGTGTTCGGGTTCATCGAAACGACTGTGGCGATCGCGCGCCGGTACCAGCCCGAAACCGGACGGCGCGTGGTCGCGGCCGCCGCGGCGCTTGGCGCGATCGGCGCGGTGACGTTCAGCCAGGACATCCCCGACGTGCTTCGGTCCGACATCGTCGTCGCCTACACCGACACCGACGGCGGCGGCCAGCGCGCCGACCGCCGCCCACCGGGTTCCGAGCAGTACTACCGGGAGATCGACGACAGGATCCGTGAAGTGACCGGCGTGGCCCGCAATGAGACCGTCGTGCTGACCGCCGACTACAGCTTCTTGTCGTACTACCCCTACTACGGGTTCCAGGGGCTCACGTCGCACTACGCCAACCCGCTCGCGCAGTTCGAGAAGCGGGCCGACACCATCGAGGGCTGGGCCACCCTCACCGACGCCGACCAGTTCATCACCGCGCTCGACGAGCTGCCATGGAAGGCGCCGACGGTGTTCCTGATGCGCCGCGGCGCCGACGACACCTACACGCTGCGGCTGGCCTCCGACGTCTACCCCAATCAACCCAACGTGCGCCGCTACCACGTCGAGCTTGACGAAGCCCTGTTCGACGACCCGCGCTTCGACGTTTCCACCGTCGGGCCGTTCGTGCTGGCGATCAGGAAGCCCTGATGGCACCATCAAGCCCCGTGGTCCGAGAGCCGGCGATGGGCAGCAACCACCGCACCGCGCGGCTGCTCGCCATCGTCGCCGGACTGCTCGGGGCCGCGATGGCCGTCGCCACACCACTTCTGCCGGTCACGCAAACCACCGCCGAGCTCAATTGGCCGCAGAACGGCGTGCTGCAGAGCGTCGACGCGCCGCTGATCGGCTACGTCGCCACCGACCTCACCATCACCGTGCCGTGCAGCGCCGCCGCCGGGCTAGCCGGTCCGGGAAAATCCGTGCTGCTGTCTACTGTGCCGAAGCAGGCGCCCAAGGCCGTCGACCGCGGACTTCTCATCGAACGCGTCAACAACGACCTGCTCGTCATCGTCCGCAACACCCCGGTGGTCAGCGCACCGCTGAACCAGGTGCTCAGCCCGGCCTGCGAGCGGCTGACGTTCACCGCGCACGCGGACAAGGTCACCGGTGAGTTTGAGGGCCTGGTCAAGGGCCCCGACTCCGACGATCCTGGCAGCGCGCTGCGCGGTGAGCGGAGCGGCTACGACTTCCGCCCGCAGATCGTCGGCGTCTTCACCGATCTGGCCGGGCCCGCGCCGCCGGGGCTGGAGTTCTCGGCGACCCTTGACTCCCGCTACAGCACTTCACCGACGCTGTTGAAGCTGCTGGCGATGATCGTCGGGGTGGCGATGACGCTCGTCGCGCTGGGCGCGCTGCACGTGCTCGACACCGCCGACGGCCGAGGGGTCAAACGCTTCCTGCCGCAGCGATGGTGGTCGCTGGGCCCGCTGGACGGCGTGGTGGCCGCGGTGCTGGTGTGGTGGCATTTCGTCGGCGCCAACACCGCCGACGACGGCTACATCCTGACCATGGCCAGGGTGTCCGAGCACGCCGGCTACATGGCCAACTACTACCGATGGTTCGGCACGCCCGAGGCCCCGTTCGGCTGGTACTACGACCTGTTGGCGCTGTGGGCGCATGTATCGACCAACAGCGCGTGGGTGCGGCTGCCCACGCTGGTGATGGGGCTGGCGTGCTGGTGGCTGATCAGCCGCGAAGTGATCCCCCGGCTCGGGCACGCGGTGAAGATCAGCCGCGCCGCCGCGTGGACGGCCGCCGGCATGTTCCTGGCGTTCTGGCTGCCGCTGAACAACGGCCTGCGGCCAGAACCGATCATCGCGCTGGGCATCCTGCTCACCTGGTGTTCGGTCGAGCGTGGGGTGGCCACCAGCCGGCTGCTGCCCGTGGCCGTCGCGATCATCATCGGGGCGCTGACCATCTTCTCAGGGCCCACCGGAATCGCGGCGGTGGGCGCGTTGCTTGTGGCCGTCGGACCGCTGAAAACCATTGTCGCCGCGCATACTTCGCGATTCGGCTACCTGGCGCTGCTCGCTCCCATTCTCGCGGCGTGCACGGTCACCATCATCCTGGTGTTCCGTGACCAGACGCTGGCCGCCGAATTGCAGGCCAGTTCGTTCAAGTCCGCCGTTGGGCCCAGCCTGAGCTGGTTCGACGAGCACATCCGTTACGAGCGGTTGTTCACCACCAGCCCCGACGGCTCGGTGGCCCGCCGCTTCGCCGTGCTGACGCTCCTGCTTGCCCTGGCCGTCTCGGTCGCAATGTCGTTGCGCAAGGGCCGAATTCCCGGTACCGCCGCAGGCCCCAGTCGCCGCATCATCGGCATCACGATCATCTCGTTCCTGGCGATGATGTTCACGCCAACCAAGTGGACGCACCACTTCGGTGTGTATGCCGGTCTTGCGGGCTCGCTTGGTGCACTTGCCGCGGTCGCCGTCACCGCCGCCGCGATGCGGTCACGTCGCAACCGCGCGATATTCGCCGCCGCGGTGCTGTTCGTGATGGCGCTGTCGTTCGCGACCGTCAACGGCTGGTGGTACGTCTCGAATTTCGGCGTGCCGTGGTCAAATCAGTTCCCGGAGTGGAAGTTCGGCTTCACCACGATTCTGCTCGGACTTTCGGTCGTCGCCCTGCTCGCGGCGGCGTGGTTCCACTTCTCCGGCCGCGACCTCTCCCCTGACGATGGCGGACGCTTCGGATGGCGCCGAATAGTCCAGTCCCCGTTGGCCGTTGCCGCGTGGATCGTCGTCGTCTTCGAGGTCATGTCGCTGACATTGGCCATGACCGACCAATACCCGGCGTGGAGCGTCGGCCGCTCGAATCTGGAAGCGCTGACCGGCAAGACGTGCGGGATGGCCGAGGATGTACTGGTCGAACAGGACGCCAACGCCTCAATGCTGCAGCCCGTCGATGCACCCGTCGGCGAGGCGCTGAGTGCCGCCAGTGCAGAAGGCTTCGGCCCCAACGGGATTCCGAGCGACCTGTCGGCCGACGAGGTGATGGGCGGACCCGGTACCGCCACGAACTTCGCCGACACCCCCGAAGGCGAGGAAACAAACGGCGAGGCCGGCACCGAGGGGGGCACCACCGCCGCGGCCGGCGTCAACGGATCGCGGGCCCGGCTGCCCTACAACCTCGACCCCGCGCGCACCCCGGTGATGGGCAGCTGGCGCAGCG
>NZ_DASSCY010000178.1:0-10870 GCF_035697385.1 Mycobacterium sp.
CTCGCGGATCTTCCCGATGTCGGTGAAGACCTTGCGCAGGTGGCTGCGCAGCGCGTTGGCGGCTTTGTCGCTGTCGCGGGCGTCCACCGCGTCGACCACGGCCTCGTGCTCATCGGTCAACGCCTGGATCGAACTCTCGCCCATCATGCCCAGGCGCCGGGCCCGATCCAGATGAGCCTTGGCCGCCACCACCGTGCGCCAGGCATTTCCGTGGCCACCGGCCGCCAGCAGCATCCGGTGGAACTGCTCGTCGAGCTCGAAGAAGGTGTTCACGTCGGTGGTTTCGCGCTGGACGGCGATCAGTTCACGCAGCTCGGTGATCGCGGCGCCGTCGGCCTGCTCGACCGCCGTCGGGATGTTGGCGAGTTCTATCGCCTCGCGCACAAACTGCGCGTCAGCCACCCGCTCGGGATCGATCCTGGCCACGAAGGAACCGAGCTTGGGAAAGATCTGCACCAGCCCCTCGTCGGCGAGCAGAATCAGGCTCTCGCGAACCGGAGTCCTGCTGACCGAGAGCTGAGCGGCCAGTTCGTTCTCCGACAAGGAAGTGCCCGGCGCCAGGTCTAGGGTCACGATGCGTCGCCGCAGCTCGGCATACACGCGTTCCCGGTTCGAACCCTGTGGCGGCGTCGTCATGGCGACAGTTTATTGGAATACCTCGGCTGTTGACAGACATTGCTCGGTAGAGCTTGTATGTAAGCATGAAGATCGTCGGCGCGGATGTGCTCATCACGGCACCTGGGCGTAATTACGTCACCCTGAAAATCACCACCGACGACGGGTTGGTCGGCTGGGGGGATGCCACGCTCAACGGTCGCGAGCTGGCGGTCGCCTCCTACCTCAGCGACCACGTGTGCCCGCAGCTGATCGGCCGCGACGCGCACCAAATCGAGGACACCTGGCAGTACCTGTACAAGGGCGCGTACTGGCGCCGCGGCCCGGTCACCATGACCGCGATCGCCGCCGTCGACGTCGCACTGTGGGACATCAAAGGCAAGGCAGCAGGCCTGCCCGTGTACCAGCTGCTGGGCGGTGCCGCGCGCAACGGGGTCATGGTCTACGGCCACGCCAGCGGCGCCAGCGTCGACGAGATGCTCGACGACTTCGCCGAATACCTCGACCGCGGCTACCGGGCGGTGCGAGCCCAGTGCGCAGTTCCTGGAATGGACAAGGTCTACGGCGTCCACCCCGGCTCCTCGTTGTATGAACCGGCGTCCGCGCATCTGCCAGCGGAGGAGAGCTGGGAGACCGGCCCGTATCTACGCTTTGCACCGCAGATGCTGGGCGCCGTTCGGGAACGGTTCGGGTTCGACGTGCATCTGCTGCACGATGTGCATCACCGGCTCAGCCCGATCGAGGCGGGCCGGCTCGGCAAGGATCTCGAAGAGCACCGGCTGTTCTGGATGGAGGACGCCACGCCCGCCGAGGATCAGGAGGCGTTCCGGTTGATCCGCCAGCACACCACCACACCGCTGGCGGTCGGCGAAGTGTTCAACACGATATGGGACTGCCAGCACCTGATCACCGAGCGACTGATCGACTACATCCGCACCTCGGTATCGCATTCAGGCGGCATCTCGCATCTGCGAAAGATCTTCTCGCTGGCCGAATTGTACGGTGTGCGAACGGGTTCCCACGGCGCTGGCGACCTGTCGCCGGTGTCGCTGGCCGCCGCGCTGCACATCGACATGTCGGTGCCGAACTTCGGCATCCAGGAGTACATGGGTCATGTCGAGCCGGCGCATGAGGTATTCCGCACGAACTGGACGTTCCACAACGGCCTGATGCACCCCGGCGATGCGCCCGGACTCGGTGTCGACGTCGACGAGGAGGCCGCCAAACGCTTCCCGTACGACCCGAAATCCCTTCCGGTGAACCGCCGGACCGACGGATCGGTGCACGACTGGTGAGCACCTTCGACGTCGTCCTGCTCGGCGAGCCGCTGATCGAGATCAGTACCCGCGGACCGATCGCGCACGGTGTCGACTGCGGGTTCGGCGTCTCCGGTGACGTGGTCAACACGGCCGCGGCGGCGGTGGCCGCCGGTGCTCGGGTAGCCGTCGTCGCCCGAGTAGCCGACGACGAACTCGGCACAGCAGTCATCGACCGCCTGGCGGGCCTCGGCGCGCATACCGGGTACATCAAGCGCGACGACAGCTTTCAGGGCATCTACGTCCAGCATTCGGATCCGCACGGCGAGCGTCAGTTCTGTTATGCGCGACGGGGTTCGGCCGGTTCGCGGTTGGAGCCGACGGATCTGCCGGCGGACACGCTCGAGAATGCCGGCGGCGTGCTGGTCAGCGGGATCACCGCGACCTTGTCGACGACGGCGCGCGCCACAGTGCTGGAGGCCGCACGCCGGTCGAAGCGCTTCGTTTACGACCCGAACTTCCGGCCACGCCTGACCACGGCCTCCGACGCCGGGGCTCTGCTATCCGAGATCGCGCCGTACTGCGCGCTCGTCACTCCCTCGGCCCCGCACGAATGTGCAAGTCTCCTTGGCGTTTCCGATGCGGCGGACGCCGCCGCCAAATTGCGAGCCGGTGGCGCCGCAGCCGTCGCAGTGACCTGCGGCGCCACCGGTGTCCACGTCGACGCCGAAACCGTGCACTGGCAACCCGCATTCCCGGCGCCGAAGGTGGTCGATCAGACCGGTGCAGGAGATGTCTTCGCCGGCACCGTCACCGCACGACTCGCCCTCGGCGATGACCTGACCACAGCCGTCCGGATCGGTGCCGCGGCCGCGTCGTTGGCGGTCGGCGGAATCGGCGGCAGCGGTGGAATCGAGCCGCTGGAGACCGTCCGTGTCCATGCGGAGGTCTTCGCGTGACCACACTGAAGCTCGACAGCTACGGCACCGCGTCTGCGCCGCAACCCGATCCGCGTAGCCTCACCATCGGCCAGGTGCACCTCGGACTGGGAGCCTTCCACCGGGCCCATCAGGCGGTCTATACCGAAGACGCGATCCGCCAGACCGGCGAAAACCACTGGGGAATAGCGGCGTTCACACAGCGCAGCGGTGCTGCCGCCGCTCGCCTGGCGCCACAGGACGGCTTGTACACCGTCGTCGAGCGCGGCGTCGGTGCCGCACCGCCGCGCATCGTCGGCGCCCTGCGCGAAGTACACGACGCTTCAGCGGATCCTGACGCCGTCGTTGACCGCATCAGCGATCCCGGGGTGCATGTGGTGACCCTGACCGTCACCGAGAAGGGTTACCGCCGCGACCCTGTTACAGGTCAGCTGCGCCGCGACGACCCTTCTGTAATCGCAGATCTCGAAGGACACACGCCGCGGACAGTGCCTGGCGTGCTGGCCCACGCGATCGCTCGACGTGCTGCCGCAGGGGCGGGCCCACTGACCGTGATCTCGTGCGACAACCTGCCCGACAACGGCCGGTCGCTGGAACGACTCGTCCACGAATTCGCCGACACCGCCGGTCTTTCCGTCGGCGGCGCGACGTTCCCGTCGACGGTGGTGGACAGGATCGTTCCCGTCACCACCGACAACGACATCGCACAGCTGCACGAGAGCATCGGGGTGCGCGACGACGCGCCGGTGATGTGCGAACCATTCCGGCAATGGGTCATCGAAAACCGTTTCGCGGGCCCGGTTCCGGCATGGTCGGCGGTCGGGGCGCTACTGGTCGAGGACGCCGCGCCGTGGGAGCAGCTCAAGCTGCGCGTCCTCAACGCCGCGCACTCGACGCTGGCCTACCTTGGGCTGCGGCTCGGGTATCGGTCCGTCGCGGAGGCCGTCGACGACCAGATGCTCGTCGACGTGTGCCGGCGACTGTTCGCCGAGGACGTCGAGCCGTCACTCGATGTGCCATCCGGGATCGACGTCGCAGCCTACGGCGAGTCGGTGTTGGCCCGCTTCGCCAATCCGGCGTTGCCGCACACCACCATCCAGATCGCGGCCGACGGCTCTCAGAAGATCGGGCCTCGACTACTGAGCACCGAGTCCAGCCGGGCCGCACAGGGCACATCCGCGCGATGGGCGGCGCTGGGTGTCGCGGGATGGGCACTGCATGTCGTCGACCCAATCGATGCCGCGGGCCACTCGATCGACCTTGCGGATCCGCGCGCCGACGAACTCCGCGCTATGACTGCGGGTCTCCCCGTGGCGGAGGCGGTGCGACGGCTGGTCACGGATTCATCCGTCACCGGCGATACGGCGGACAACACCGACTTCACCGACCGCGTCGTCAGCATAGCCGATGACCTGTACCGCCACGGTGCTGCCGCGCTACTCGCGGAGGTGCGCGCGTGACCGAATCACCCAAGACGGCAATCGATTTGATGCGCCGTGGCCCAGTCATCCCGGTGGTGGTCATCGACCGCGCTGCGGATGCCGCCCCCTTGGCGCGTGCGCTGCTGGCCGGTGGTGTGGACACCATGGAGATCACACTGCGTACCGCCGATGCACTCGAGGCGATCCGGTCGGTGGCCGAGCAGGTGCCGGACATGGCCGTCGGTGCGGGGACCATCGTCCGGCCCGAGCAAGCGGGTGACGCGGTAAGCGCGGGTGCCGCATTCCTGGTGTCGCCGGGGTGCACGCCACGGCTGCTGGCGGCGCTGCTGGATCGGGCCGTGCCGATTCTGCCCGGCGCGGCGACTGCGAGCGAAGCAATGGCCTTGCTCGAGGCCGGCATCACCGAGATGAAGTTCTTCCCCGCAGTGCCGGCCGGTGGCGTCAAGGCGCTTCGGGCGCTTGCGGGTCCGCTGCCCGAGGCCACCTTCTGCCCCACCGGCGGGATCGACCGCGCTGCGGCTGGTGAGTTCCTTTCGTTGCCCAACGTCGCATGCGTCGGCGGAACCTGGCTCACGCCAAGCGAGCTCGTCGCGGCACAGGACTGGGACGCCATCACAGCGTTTGCGGCCGACGCGAGCGCGTTGCGTCAGTAGGAGTCGGCCAGCCGCATCCACTCATACGGCGGTTGCTGCGGCCAACCCTGCGGCGAGTCCTCCCAGGTCTCCTGCCGCCCGTACGGCGTCAGGTCCAGCAGATCGAACACCACCATGAACGGCTCCTCGCCGCGGTTGAACGTCTGCCAGGTGTGAAAGATGCGGTTGCCGTCGCGCAGGAACACGCTGACCGAATGGATCTCCTCGCCATCGACCGTCGCGTGGAAGTCGTCGTTGAACGTCGACCCCGCCGCCGACACCCACGGTAGTTTCCAGCCCATCCGTTCGCGGAACGCCAGCAGCTTGGGTAGCGCAGCACGCGAAACGAGCACGAACGACGTGTCTTTCGCGTGCAGATGCGAAAGCGGCCCGATGTGATCGGCCATCAGCGAACAGCCGTCACAGCCCTCCTCCCAGTCGGGGCCGAACATGAAGTGCTGGACGATGAGCTGCCTGCGACCCTCGAACAGGTCGAGCAGAGATGCCGGGCCGTCCTCGCCGTCGAACGTGTAGGACTCGGTGATCTCCACCATCGGCAGCCGTCGCCGCGCGGCGCTGACCGCGTCCTTCAACCGCATCAGCTCTTTTTCCTTGACCAGAAGTTCGGCGCGTGCCTTCTCCCATTCGGAACGCGACACGATTGGCGGCATCGGTGTGGCGGTCGTAGTCATGACAGCAGCTTGCCACGCAGGGGTGACACCGCTGATACGTTCTGCCCGTGCACACCAAGTTCGAATTCGACTTCGTGACAACGGCAACTCCCGATCAGGTCATCGAGCTGATGACCGACTTCTCCCCCAACCGCCCGCATCGCTGGCCGGCGTCCTCGGTCGACGCGTTCGAGGTGTATTCCGTCGGCGAGACCGAGGCGGACATCCGTGAAGGGCAGGACTTTCCGAAGCTGTGGGCCAAGTGGCACTACGACTGGTCAGAGCCGAACTCGGTGACGCTCACGATCGTCGACGCCGACGCGCTCGAAACGGGCGGATTCATGACCCTGTCGGCGACGCCGAGTCCCGATGGCGGCAGCGCTGTGCACGGGATCTGGGAGCAGACTTCGAAGAACCTCGCAGGTCTCGCCGCGGTGACGATGATGCGCTTCATCGGTCCGCGGTACCTGTCGTCGTACTACAAGAAGGTGTACGACGGGCTGGGTTAGGCCGGGATTGGGCCCCTCTTGTCCACCTCCCTCGGAAATGGGTCAAATGCGCTGGCCCGAGGGCCTGTGCGGAGTCATGGCATCGCGAGAGTAGGGAATATGACGGAATGCGCGCCAGATCCGTCATATTCCCTACTCTCGGCGCAATTTTCATCCTCCACCGCGGAGCGTCAGCTCCCTTGGCAGCTGCTCATAGCGACTTTGGCGCGAAACCGCATGACGGCCGCAGGTTGTCGCTCAGTTGTCGCGCGGAGGCGGGCAAAAAGCACATGCCGGAAGGCACGTGCACGCAAAAGTTCCGACCAACCGGAGCGCGCTAACGTCCGTGCCGCGCAATGTCATTCACGCGAAGTCCTGTACCACCTCGGCGACCCGCCGCACCTGATCGATGTCCGAGCTCGTCGGGATCAGGTGCACTTCATCGGTCCCAATGTCTGCGAACCTGCCCAGCACCTCGAGCAATTCCTCGTCGCTGCCCGCCCACCCCGTGGTCGGCGCCATCGCGTCGACGTACTCGCGAGGAATCCAGTTCATGTACCGCAACAGATGCCGATGCACCTGCTCCCGCGCATCCTCGCCCACCGCGAACCAGAACGACGTGGCCAAGTGCGGCTTGCTCTTTCCCTCCGAGGCCCACGACGACCGCGCCACATCGAACAGCGAATTCTGCGCAGCCGCATCCAAATCCAGCGTCGTGCCCGCCAACCCGTCGGCCCACCCCGCGGCGCTGCGCACCGTCTTCGGACCCATCGTGCCGACCAGCAGCGCCGGACCACCGGTCTGTACCGGCGGTGGCCCGACCGGTACGACCGACGGGGTGACCTTCTCCCCGGACCAAACCCGCTTCATCACCGCGACGCGTTCAGCCAAGACACGCATCTTCTGCGTCCCCGGATCGGCGCCGACCGCCTGATAGTCCTCGTGCCGTCCGCCCACACCGATGCCGACTGTCAGGCGGCCGCCGCTGAGCACGTCGCCGGTTGCCAGCTGCTTGGCCAGCATCACCGGGTCATGCAGCTGCGGCACCACCACCGTCGTCACCAACCGCACCCGGTCGGTCCACGCCGCCAGCGCACCCAGCAGCGTCAGGGCCTCGGGATTGTCGAACGCGATCCGCTCCCCCCAGCACAGCGAGGAAAACGGACCGTCATCGATGACACGAGCCCACGCCTTGAGCGTGGCCGCGTCGAGGTCCGGCTCCATCACCGGCATCGTCATTCCTATTTGCACGACGGCGATTCTGGCACGCCCTGGCACCATGAACGGCATGGCAACGCGCGTTCCCGAGCTGCGACTGCGGTCGCCGACGCCCGAGCTGCTCGCCCTGCCGTGGGATCTGCCGCTGTCGGAGTGGACGGTGCCCGACGTTCCGCTGCGCGACATCGCCGTGGGCCCGAGCCGCCATCTGGTCAAGTTCGTGGAAGCCGACGGTGCACTGTGGGCGGTCAAGGACATGCCGCCCCGCATCTCCGACAAGGAATACGCGGTGTTGCGGCGACTCGAAGACATGGGCTTGCCCGCGGTTCGCGCGGCCGGGCTGGTGTCCCAGCCTGAATTCGATACGTCGCTGCTGCTGACCCGCTACCTCGATGGCTCGTGGCAGTACCGGCGCCTGTTCAAGCGGCTGCCGCCCGATCAGCCCAAACACCGGGGGCGGCTGTTCGACGCGATGGCCAATCTGATGGTCGAGCTGCACCGCCACGGCGTGTTCTGGGGCGACTGCTCCCTGGCCAACACGCTGTTCTCGCGTGACGGACAGATCCTGCAGGCCTCGCTGGTCGATGCCGAAACCAGCGAGGTGCATCCGACGCTGTCCGACGGCCAACGCGAGTACGACATGGAGATCCTTGTCGAGAACGTCGCCGCCGGAATGGTCGATGTGGCCGAGCAGCTGAACCGCGGCGAGCTGGAAGACACGTTGATCGACGAAGCCCAGGGCATTCGAGCGCGCTACGACCAGCTCTGGGAGATCCTGCACGCCGAGCCGGTGTTCGCGCTCGCTGACCGATACCGCGTCGAGGGCACCATCCGCCGGCTCAACGAGCTCGGGTTCGCGGTCGACGAGATCGCCCTGCGTCCGGTCGCCTCAGCACTCGACCAGCTTCAGCTGCATGTCGCCGTCGGTGACCGCCGCTACCACGCTCAACGCCTGCGGGACCTGACCGGACTGGACGTCGGAGAGGGACAGGCCAGCATCCTGCTCGGCGACCTGCACACCTACCAGGCACAGCTGTACCGGGAGGCCGGCCACGACGTCGACGAATCGACCGCCGCCCGGCTGTGGGTGATGGAGGTCGCGACGCCGGAGATGCACCGCGCACACGCCGCGGCCGGGGGTACCGGCACGCCCATCCAGGCCTACTGCGATCTGCTGGAGGTCCGCTGGCTGCTCAGCGAACGCGCCGGACACGACGTCGGGACCGACCGGGCCCTTGCGGCGCTCTCGCGCGACGTCATCCCCACCGACTCCGCGGCGAAGATGGCTGTGGCCGAGGTTCCGACCGCGCCGATGTCCGTGATCGATCCCGACGAACCGTGACCTAGTTATCGACGGATCCCGACGACCTTCAGCAGTTCGGGGCGCCGCATGGCCAGGCCAACCCACATCAGCACGCCGAGGTACACCGCGAACAACGTGTGGGAGAACAACGGCGACTCCACGCGCATATTGGCGGTGACAGCTCCACCGAGATAAGCGGTAATGCCAAGCGCGCCAAGCACTGCCGTGCGCGGGATCGCGTACACCACCACGCAGGCGGCCAGCACGATGCCCATGATCAGCGCTTGTCCCGCCGGGAATCCAAGATCGTGTGTGCCCTCCTCGACTTGCGGCGCGCCGGCGAGCTTGCCCGCCGCGTCGAAGGCCAGGAACGCGAAGACCAACGCGCTGATGACGATTCCAGTGGTGCGTGTCCGCGACTTCGCCGGACGGTGTGCCGCGGTCGGGTTGACGGTGTCGGTGGCGATAACGCTCATGAGGTGCTCCTTGCTGACGTGGTGATGGTGATGCCAAGACAGACCGGGGTGCGTCCGAAAACTCATCGCAGAGGCTTTTGGCACGATGAAGCGCATGTCCATCACGACCACCGCTATTGCGCACGTCCGGCTCACCGTCACCGATATCGCCCGCTCTCGACAGTTCTACGACAGCGTCTTCGGCTGGCCGGTCCTGTTGGAGCATCCCGAGGACGCCGACGACGCGACCCGCGAAGCGCTCGGCTTCTTGTTCGGTGGCGTGATCTACCGTGTCGGCAACGGCCTGATCGGGCTGCGTCCCGTCGCAAGCGACAGCTTCAACGAAGACCGTTGCGGCCTTGACCACATCGCGTTCGCCGTGGCGACGAAAGATGAATTAGACGCAGCTGCACAGCATCTCGACAATCTTGGCGTCCCGCACGAACCCGTCAAGGACATCGGCATTTCGTACATCCTCGAATTCCGCGACCCGGACAACATCGCGCTTGAGCTCACCGGACCGAAGTAGACGTGGTACTTGGCGTGCGCTGTGGTGGCCAGGTGGTGCCCGACCGGCAGACGAGCAGCCGGGCGTCGCCGTCGACGTGCCAGTCACCGCAGGCCGCGGGGACGACGAGGGTGTGGCCGCCTTCGACGTGGACGGGCTCGCTGTGCGTCGCGGTCAGCGCTCCGGCCCCAGACAGCACGACGGCGACGGCGAACCCGGCAGCCACGTCGGCGCCCGGCGTCAGCAATTCCATCCGGAAATACGGCTCGGCCTGTGGGGCCAGCACCGGCACCAGGCCGGCAACGTGGGCCCCGGTGTGCCGGGTCAGCACGGATATGTCGGTGATCGCCGCCGTCTCCACGACCGACAGCGCCACGTCCCGGGCAAGGCCGAGGAAGACTTCCTCGTCGGAGGCCGTCGTGTTGATGCGCTCCAACAGTATTGATTGATCGGTGGGCTCCTGTGCCTCCACGAGCAAGATGCCCGCCCCGATCGCATGCGGGGTGCCGCCGGGCACGAGGACGCTGTCGCCCGGCCGCACCGGGATCCGGTGCATGAGTGCCAGCATGGCCTCCGCATCCTGCGCCTCGACCAGCCGCGTGAGACGGGCTCGGTCCACCTGCTCGCGCCAGCCGACCCACACCGCGGCGTCGTTGTCGGCTTCGAGGACGTACCACGCCTCGGTCTTGCCGTAGGCGCATCCGAGGTGCCGCGAGGCGTACTCCCGGGTGGGATGCACGTGCACGGGCAGCCGCTGCCCGGCATCCAGAAGCTTGACCAGCACACCGGTGTCCCCCGGTTCTCCGTCGTCGCGGCCGAGCCAGCTGAGGGGATCGGCGCGGACTGCGTCACGCAGCAACGTGCCGTCGGCCAACCGAGCGGGCCCGAGGTTCGGCTCGCCGAAGCGCGCCACGGTCGCGCCCACCCACTCCTCTGGCGAGCGCTCACCCACCGGTGGCAGGCCGCGCCAGGCGGCCAGCGCCGGCCCGCCCGCGTACCAGTGCGGTATGACGTTGGGAGGCAGGAGTTGTGGCTGCACGCCGAACACGCTACTCATGGCGCCGAAATCGCAGAGCTGGCCGGAGGATCCTTATGCGCCTTGACGGGACCCGCGGGCGGCGGCACGAACAAGTGGCCGCGCAGCCCGCCGCGGAAAGTCCTGACCGCGACAAGACACCACGTGCCGAGCAATCCGACGTAGGCGATGGCGGCCGCAACACGAAAGGCCGGCAGTCCGGTGTGCACCGCCAGCTGCGTGGTACCGGTGACGAAGGTGCCGACCGGGAACGTCAGACTCCACCACGTCAGCGCAAAAGGCATCCCGCGCCGCAGGGTCCGCACCGT
>NZ_DASSCY010000179.1:0-11217 GCF_035697385.1 Mycobacterium sp.
TCGGCGGCCTCGGCCCGCACGAGGTCCCGCATTCCGAAGGCCAGCGCGACGACCTGATCGCCCGCTTCGACTGTCGACGTCATTGCCGTTCTCCTGTCACCGATTTCGCTACGCCCGCCTCACTTGGGGAAGCCGAAGAGCGCAACCACTCCATGATCGCGCCCTGCGATGTAGCCACCGTCGACGGCGATGGCTTGACCGCTGACGAAGGAGGCGTCGGTAGACAGCAGGAAGGCCGCCATCGCCGCGATCTCCTCCGGGCGGCCTAACCGTTGCAAGGCATGCTCCTCGGTGATGGAGCCCAGCGGAGCCTCCATGCCGGGCATGCCGAACACGCTGTCGGTCATGGGTGTTGCGATGAAGCCGGGGCAGATGGCGTTGGCCCGGATGCCGCTCGGACCGTAATCGAGTGCGATGTTCTTGGTGAGCAGCACGACGCCACCTTTGGAGGCGTTGTAGGCACTGCCGCCCGCCGTACCTTCCAGACCCTCGATGCTGGCGATGGTGACGATCGAGCCGCGCTCGCCGTCGACTCGTGGTTGGTCGATCATCCTGGCCAGGGCCGCCTTGGCCACCAGAAAGGTGCCGGTGAGGTTGATTCCGATCACCCTGTCCCATTCGGCCCGGTCCAGCAGATGAACCGGGCCGCCACCGGCAACGCCGGCGGAGTGAACAACGCCGTCGAGGCGATCCGGCACGGCGTCCAGCACAGCGGCGACCGCCGCTTCGTCGGTGACATCGGCAGCCACGAACGTGAACCGCGCGCCGAGGTCGGGCGGGGAGGTCAGGTCGGCGCCGACGACGGTAGCGCCGTCAGCTAACAGGCGCTGCGCAGTGGCGAGCCCGATGCCTGATGCCGCACCGGTCACGACGAAGGTGCGGGATGCGGCACGATCAGCGCTCACCATGAATCCTCCTGTTGACCTCATCGTCGGGCTGTAGGTTCCCATGCTCGATGTGACCGTGAAAGGCGTTTGGCGGGAACGCGATAGTAACGGGGCAATCACGCGGTCCTCGCAATGATCGCGGGACGTAGACACACGTCTACGTCCATCGCGAGGGAGGACCCATGACCACACCGACCACCACTCTGGCGCCCGGGCTGACGCTGGACGAGATGCGCGCGGCCGACCCCATTCCGGCCACGGCGACGATGCCGCCCGACATGGCCGCGCTGATCAAACCGGACAGCGGAATCTACATCCGGTCGAACTACGCCCCGAACACAGCGTTCCAGGTCGGTGAACCACCCGGAGCGACCGCTGATTGGCGTGTCCTCGAGTCGGACGGCCAGATCAGGTCCACCATTCCGGGACTCACGCAGACCGAACTCGAATTCGACCCCGATGCAGCATCACCGGACGACGACGCACACACCGAGGGGTATCGCCCGCCGTGGGTCGAGCAGCGATACCTCCCCGAACTCGCGCCGTATCCGGTCGCCGCCACGCAGTCCGGTCTCGCCACGGATCGGATGTTTATGGAGCCCTTCGCGGCCGAGGCGGAGCGGTTCCCGTACCCGTGGCGCACGATCGGAAAGGTGTTCACCCCGACAGGAGGCGGGACCGGGTTCCTGGTCGGCCCGAATCTCGTCCTGACGGCCGGACACGTCATGCCGTGGGACCAAGCGAACTGGTGGGTGCAGTTCATCCCCGCGTATCGAAATGGCGACCCGAACCCGACACCATTCGGCTCGTCATACGTGTCCGAATATCGTGGCTATCGGCCACAGGGCGGCGAGGTCTTCGGCTACGACTACGCCGTGTGCAGGCTGTACCAACCGCTCGGCAACGCGCTCGGGTGGATGGGCACGCGCAGCGCAGGGGACAGCGACATCGAGAGTCGTAGTTACACATCGTCCGGCTACCCGGATACCTTCGGGGGCCGTCCTGCGGTCAATTTCGCTCTCGGCATCCGCGATATCGACGATGACGCCCCCGGCAGGGAGTACGAAACAGTGCACCATGTCTCGGACGGCTGGTCGGGCGGACCGCTCTGGTACTTCGCGGGCACCGATCCCTACGCCATCGGCGTCACGAGCGGGCACGAGAAGGACGAATTCGATCCGAGACGGGACGTTTACGCGGGCCAACGGGCGATGACCGACCTCGTCAGATTCGGGTTGGACAATTGGCGAACCTGACGTCAACAAGCTCGCCCGCGGCCCACAGGCCGCGGGCGCGGTTGCCGTCCTGTCGTTAATTGACGGTCGCGTCACGGGCGGGTGCCGCTCGTCAGCATGGGCAGCAGGCGCCGCGTCCGATGTCCGGTGTCACCGCCGATGGCGATACGCTGCGGTATCCGCATCCCCCTTGATTCGAATTCGGAGACGTTTCTGAGCGATCACCCATCGGCGATCAGCGCAACGTGATCATCGGAGATACCGAGGCAGCGTCGTCGGCTTCGGCGCTTAGCCGACCGGCCGCAATCGTTGACGAGGACCTGCCTCAGGTCCTCGCTGACACCGTCACCGACCTCCTCGGCAACCCGCGTGCACGGGGCTGGATACATCTTTGCTCGGCGGCCGTGTTCATCGTGGGCGGCGCGGCCCTGGTGCCCGTCGCCTGGATCGCGACGTCACCGAAGGCCGGCTGGGCCACGCTGATTTACACCGCCACCATCGTCGCGATGTTCAGCGTGAGCGCTGTTTATCACCGAGTGCAATGGCGTTCCCCTACCGCCGAGCGATGGATGATGCGTGCCGATCATTCATTGATTTTCGTGTTCATTGCCGGTAGCTACACCCCGTTCGCGCTGCTGGCGATGCCGGCCGCCACCGGAAGATTCGTCCTCATCGTCGTGTACACCGGAGCGGCCGCTGGCGTCGCGCTCAAGATGCTCTGGCCGTTGGCGCCACGGGCCGTCGGCGTACCGATGTACCTACTGCTCGGCTGGGTGGCGATCTGGTTCGCGCCAACACTTCTGCAGGGTGCCGGCGTCACCGCCGTGCTGCTGCTCGTCGCCGGAGCGGTGCTCTACAACATCGGCGCCATTCTCTACGGACTCTCCTGGCCCAACCCGTGGCCACAGACGTTCGGCTATCACGAGTTCTTTCACGCCTTCACCGCCGCCGCGGCGGCCTGCCACTACGTCGCTATCTGGTTGATCGTGGTGTAACCGCGCCATGTCGCCCCGTCGACGAAGCGAGGGGGCGTGATGTGGGTTCTTCGGTAGCACCACGATCAGAAGCCAGCATCACGGCGGTGATCGGCACGGCCAGCGCAAGCAAGCCGATCACGAAGACCGGGAACAGGAACGAGAAGACCTCGGGCCCGCCGGGCACCGGCGCGGCGTGATCGACGGTCACACGGACTGCGGCCATGCCCGTGTAGTGCATTCCGACGACAGCGACGCCCATGACGAGCCCTGCGGCGAATCGCAGCACTGGGGACTCGAGGACCAGCGTGAACCACAAAGCGGCCGTTGCGGCTACGACGGCGATTACGACCGAAAGGGCGACAAGCGCTTTGTCGTAGGTGATGGTGCCCTGAGTCTGTACTGCCCACATGCCGGTGTAGTGCATTAGCGCGACGGCAAGGCCGGTGATCACGCCGCCGGCGATGAGCCGGCGCAGATCGACGGTCCGGCCGATGGTGATCAGCCCGACGAACACTGCCGAGATGGACAGCACCGCCGACGCGACCGTCCACCCAAGGTGGTACCGGACCACACTGGTCGGGATCGCGAAGCCGAGCATCGCGATGAAATGCATCAGCCAGATCGCCACCCCGCCGATGGCGATCGCCGCCATGGCGAGCCAGCGCAGCCGATCGCGTGTATCGGACGCCGCAGCACTGTGACGGGTGCACGCCAGCCCGACGACCGAGCCGGTCACCGAGACGATGTACGCCAGAAACAGCAGCCACAGGCCCATGTCGAAGTGGTGTACGTGACTGCTCATGATGGGTTCCTCAGCGGGATTGTGAAGGCGGACAATGGATCAGGGCACCGTCGTAGGCAGACGGTCAAGCGCATAGGAGGTGATCGCGATCAACGCATTCTTCGCCGAATTGCGTTGCCGAGCATCGACGCCGATGATCGGGACGCCCGGCCGCACGGCTAGGGCCTCGCGCAGGTCCTCGACGGCGTAGGTCGGGGCGCTCTCGAAATCGTTGACAGCGATGAGGAACGGCAGGTTGCGCGCCTCGAAGAAGTCGACGGCTGCGAAGCTCTCCTCGAGCCTGCGGGTGTCCACCAGCACCACGGCACCGATTGCGCCACGCACGAGGTCATCCCACATGAACCAGAACCGGCGTTGTCCCGGTGTGCCGAAGAGGTACAGCACGAGGTCGTCTGCGATCGTGATCCGGCCGAAATCCATTGCGACCGTAGTGCTCTGCTTGCCTGGGATCACCTCGAGGTCATCGTGGCCGTGCGAGGCGTTCGTAACGAGGGCCTCGGTGCGCAACGGCACGATCTCCGACACCGCGCCGACGAACGTGGTTTTGCCGACGCCGAACCCGCCTGCGATCACGATCTTCGTCGACGACGCCGTGCCTGCGGAGTCAGAGCGCGCGTAGCCCACTGAGGGTCCTTTCGATCAGTCGGCGCCGCTCCGTTGCGGTCGAACGGTCGGTCAGCGTGGCATGCACACGAAGATGGCCGCTCTCCACGAGATCCCCCACCAACACCCGGGTCACCCCGATGGGCAGAGCGGCGTAGGACGAGATCTCGGCAATCGACGGCCGGTTGCGGCACAACTGGACGATCACGGTGCGGACATCGCCTGGCTCCCAATCGAGCTCGACGCTGGACACCAGAGTCTCCACCGTAACCTCGATCGGCAGCTCAAACCGGGAGCGGGTTCGCCCGCCCGTGAGCGTGTACGGCCGGGCGCGGCTGGGTGATCGATTCGTCTCTGGCCTGTCCATGCTCAGAGTCATCGAACTCCCTGCGTCGCACGCGGAGTCGCCTCTACGGCCTTGCCGACGCGGTCGACGAGCACCGCCATCTCGTACCCGACTTGCCCGACATCGCACGAGATCGACGCCAGTGAAGCGAGATACGATCCGTTGCCGACACCCATCAACAGCAAGTAGCCATCGTCCATCTCAACGATCGACTGGCGGACCTCACCGGCCTCAAACAGCCGGGCGGCGCCGCTAGCCAGACTCGCCAAACCCGATGTCACAGCTGCCAATTGGTCCGCACGGTCAGCGGGCAGATGCGAACTCGACGCCATCAGCAGGCCGTCGGCCGACACGAGAATCGCATGTGTCACGCCTGGCACGTCACGGACGAAGTTGGACACGAACCAGTCGAGTGTGCGGTTGGTCGCGGGAGCGTGGTTCGCGGACCGACCGTCCTGTTGGCTGGCGGTGTTCATCGGTCTCCTTCGATTCGGCGGTGTGCTCCAGTGCTTTCGGCCCGTCCGCTGCGAACACCGGCCATCGCTCGGCTCAGCATGTTTCCAACGGCCGCGGGGTCGCGCCCCACGTCGGCGCCGGCCTCGGATCCGTTCCTGGCGTGACCTGGCACTAGTCGCGCACCGCGTTCGCGGATCGGCAGTCCGGCATCGGTGTGCCGCTGCGGTTTCTGCTCGACCGCGTTCTCGGCGGCGGCCCAGCCAGCGTCAGCAGGCGTCGCCCAAACCCTGTCGCGTGATTCGAGCGTGGTCGGATCCATCAGCCATTCGGAAACCATCCCCTCGTAGATCGGCGCACTCTCGGTCTCGGGCGGGGCGGACGGGGCTGGCACGTCCTGTGAAGGCGCCTCCTCGGGTGTTGACCGAGTGGTGAAGTAGGCAAACGTATTCGATGTCGACTGGCGAACCGGCTGCTCCTCCTCGGCGGCCGGCTCCGGCTTCGCGGCTGTCCGTCCGTCCTCAGGGCTGGCGACGCCGTTGACACCGCTCGCACCAGGCGACCGCTTCGGGAGCGAGCTGCCGTTGTGTACCGGGGTGGCCGATTCACTGGCCAGAGTGGTCGCCGGCGGACGCCCCTCGTCGGCATGTGTGCTGGCGGCGCCGACGTCGAGTTCGCTCTCGAACTGACGGTCCGGTATACGTCTGCGCTCTGTGGACCGAAGCGGCGCGTCGCCGAACGAACCGGCAAGCGGATCGTCGACGGTATCGGCGATTTCGGACGGCGGGGCAATCAGCTTGCCGGGCAGGTACACGCTCGCTGTCACACCGGGCTGGGCGTTCAACGCATCTGTGGCGCGGAGCCGGACAGTTGCGTCATGGCGCCGAGCAAGCCGGCCGACGACGAAAAGGCCCATCCGCTTGGCGGTTTCGGGAGTCACCTCGCCGCCGACGGCGAGTCGTTCGTTGGCTGCGTGCAAGTCCTCCGCGGACATGCCGAGTCCCCGATCGGCGACCTCGACCAGGATGCCGGCGTCGACCGCGCGCGAGACCGTCACCGATACCAATGAATCCGGCGGCGAGTACCGCAGTGCATTGTCGAGCAGCTCGGCGATCAGGTGGCCGACATCACCCGCCGCCGCGCCGACGATGGAGGCGTCGCCGGTAGGGGCGAGCGTGACCCGGCGGTACTCTTCGACCTCGGACATCGCAGCGCGCAGCACTTCAGGTAGCGGCACGGGCGCTGATCGGCGGTGGCGTTCTTCGGTGTCGGCAAGCACGAGCAGGTTGTCGCCATTGCGGCGCATGCGCGTCACGAGGTGATCGAGCCGAAACAGATGATCGAGCCGGGCCGGATCGTCTTCGTCGAGCTCGAGTGTCTCGATCAGCGCCAGTTGCTCCTCGACGAGGGATTTGCTTCGGCGCGAGAGGGTTTCGAACATCTCGCCTATCTGCAGGCGGACGCCGTGTTCGCTGGCCAGGCGGACCGCTTGGAAGTGGATGTCGTCGATCGCGCGCGCCAGCTGCCCCACCTCTTCGTTGGTGTGGACCGGCAGCGCCGTGATCTCAGGCACGCCACCGCCCTTGCTGAGTCGATCGATCTCTTCGGGCAGCTGGACCTGCGCGACCTGCAGTGCGCCGCGGCGTAGGCCGCCGATCGATCGGATGAGCGATCGGCCGACCCCGAGTGCAAAGACGAGTGTGGCCAGCACCGCGCCGAGGAAGATCGCGGTGTCCCGCAGGGCCGCCGACCGCAACGCGTTGGCCCGGGCATGCACCGTGCGCTCGAGGTCGGACGCAAGTCGTTGCGCCATAGCGTGGTATTGGTCGGCGCTGGTCCGCATCGAGGTGATGAATCGGGGCACGTATACGGATTCGGCCGGAGGTCGGGTGTACGCATCGCGCCGAGCGTCGGATGCGGCGCGCAACGCGGTGCCTTCACTCGTTGGCGTCAGCTGGTCGAGCCGATCAATCGCAGCCGCCTCTGCACCGGCCGCGTCCGCCACCTTGGTCCGCAGCACGGCCGAATCGGCGAAATCCGGCGCCGCGACCAGCACCCGCTGCGTTGTCAGCGCCCGTTGCGCCGCAAGAACGCTCACGAGTTGATCCGCGAGCGGGCGCACGGCGCCGTCGTCGATAGTCGCCGTCGCCGTCGCGATCGCCGAGACGACACCGTTCACCACACTCTGCGCTTGTTCGGCGATCCGTAGCTGCGGCATTGGGCCGGATGCGATCTCGTCGCGCATCGTCTTCGCCGTCGAGGATGCCGTCACCAGGGCCGCAGCGACTGTCGGGTCGAATTCCGCGGACGTGGTCAGCGACGCCAGGGTCGTCGCGCTCGCGTCGAACTGAGCGAGCGGTTCCTCGATCGGCGCCCCCGAAGCTGCGGCGTATGCGAGACCGTCGAGCCGCTCGACGAACTCGACCGCAGGCACCACGATCACGGCGTCGCCGGACGCGACGCTCAGCGTCGACGCCGCTGAGAGTTCGTTCTGGATCCGCAGCGCGCCGAACGTCGCAGCGAGCAGGACGGGAAGCACCATGATCGCCGCGACTTTCCAGCGCAGTGGCCAGCCTTCGAACGACGCCCGCGACACGGTCGGATGCGCACGTTCGACGACGCTCGGACCATCCGCCTCCATGCCGCACCGCCCTCCGCCGGTCAATTGACGTTCGAGTAGAAACCCGGCTGACGCGAATGGTAGAGGGTTTATAACGATTGTGCATCGACGCGGTAACGCAGCAACATTGCCGGAATCGCATAGCCGCATGTGCGCCAATTTTTGATCTAGATGCAGCACAAATTGACCTCGTCGGCGGCAGACTGGGGGCGCTCGTTTGAGGCCGCGGCATCGGTCGAACGCAAAGCTCGCGCGAAGGGGACCCCGTGATCATCGCCATCGGCCTTTACCAGGGATTCACCGCCCTAGATGCAATCGGCCCGTATGAGGTGCTCACCTATTTGCCGGACGCGGAGGTGGTCATCTGCGCCGAGAACCCGGGCGTGGTCGACGACCACAACGACCTGGTGCACCTGCGCGTCGACACGGCGTTCGCCGATGTGCCGCGTCCGGATGTACTGCTGGTGCCGGGCGGTCCCATCGCGGGCCAGTACGCCGCAGAGGGGCACCCGATCGTCGACTGGATCCGCGAGGCCCACCCGCACACGACGTGGACAACATCGGTATGTACGGGCGCGCTACTGCTCGGCGCCGCTGGGCTGCTTGACGGAGTCCCAGCCACCACCCACTGGAGCGCCTACGACGAGCTTGCCTCCTATGGCGCCCAACCAACCGAACAACGCGTGGTCACCTCTGGGCGAATCATCACCGGCGCGGGCGTCTCCGCCGGCATAGACCTTGCCCTCACACTCGCCGCGAAGATCGCGGGACCCGAAGTAGCGCAGACGATTCAGCTTGCTATCGAATACGATCCTCATCCCCCGTTCGACTCCGGCGCCCCGTCGAAGGCGCCAAAAGCGATCTACGACATGGCGGTTGCGGCGCTCGGCGATTGATAGCCGGCGCCGACGTGCGCCCTTTCGGGCGGTGTCCGCTCTGTCCGGAACCACTTCGTTGATTTCAGGCGGGCGAACCGCGAGTAGGGCGTAATTTGCGGCACAGCAGATTTTCGCGCCGCCCAGCGTCGTCCCGGCGGTTGAACGAAAACGAAGGGAACCGTCATGGGTTACTCGAAGTACGTAGGGCGTGTCGGAGCACTGGCGGTGACGTTGGGTGTGGGGGTCGCCATGGCGAGCACCCCGGCCGTCGCCTATGCCGAGCCATCCAGTTCGACGTCGTCAGCGAGCGATTCCTCGTCGACCGGCGATGGGTCGTCAACTAGCACGTCTTCCTCGGATTCGGCGGGTGATGATGCGGCGTCGACCGATGGATCTGATGACGCCGAATCGTCGGCTTCGGATCCGGAGTCAGAGTCGGACCCAGCCGACGAAGCGTCCGCAGAAACCGACATCCCCGCCGACGATGACAGCGTCGACGAAGGCGAAGACGCCCAGGACGGCGACAGCTCCGACGAGACCCCGCCTGTAACAGGTGACGAGGGCGCTACGCCCGCGGATGCCGCGTCGGATGACGTCACGGTCGAGGACTCGTCGAGCGTCGATTCGGCTGATCAACGGGAATCGATCGGACACGGTCTGCGCGCCGCTATCGCCGCCGACACCTCCGGTGATGTCGAATCGACCGTCACCGGTGGACAGCAATCGCGCATCACGGGAGCGGTAGCCGACACCGCCGCGAAAGACACCTCCACGGAAACTTCGGTCGAAGCGATCACCACGGCCGCGACGACATTCACGGCGCCGGTCACTGCGACGACCCCCGCCCCAGTAGTGCCACAGCAGAGCCCCACGCTGGTCAGCGTCGTCGTGGATCTGGTGGATGCGGTGCTGAAACCACTGCAGGACCTGGTTGACGGGTCGCCGATCCAGTTGCCAATTTTGTCGCTGATGCTGTCGGCGGTGCGAGATGAGTTGGAGCGGCTGCGATCCCGCAGCACCACGAATGCCGCGTCCCAGCAGACCGTCAGTCAGCTCGTGGATCCCCCACCCCAAGATTCGCTGGTCGCGGATCCCACACCCAACGTGCTGTTGATCGGCGTGGACGGTACGAACCTGAGCCGGATCCTGGCCGACGCCGACAACCAGAACTTCTTCGCCCTGATGGATGAGAGCACCACAGCCGCGTCGAGCATCGTCGGGCATACCACCATCTCCGGTCCCTCGTGGTCTGCAATTCTGACCGGTCAGTGGAGCGAAAAGACCGGTGTGATCAATAACGTCTTCACCCCGTGGACGTACGACAAGTGGCCGACGGTGTACAACCAACTAGAGACGCTCAATCCGAACATCCAGACCACGGCCGTTGCCAACTGGAACGTCATCAACGCGATCTCCGGTGCCGGCTCGGTCCCCGTCGACACGAACATCTTCATCCCGCAGATCGAGGGCGACACAAACTGGTCGCGGACCGATGACGCGGTCGGCGACGCTACCGTCGATGCGATCGGCGATACCCCCGCGGGCGTCCCGAGCTTCGTCTTCTCCTACTTCGTAGGAGTCGACGAGAACGGGCACATGCACGGCGGCGCATCGCAGCAGTACGAGGACGCCATCACGAACGTCGACGACAACCTCGGCGAGATCTTGGCGGCCGTGGAGGCGTGGGAGGCTGCCCACCCGGATGAGGGGGAATGGACCATCATCGTGGTCACCGACCACGGTCACCAGGCCCAGCAAGGATTCGGCCACGGCTTCCAATCACCGGATGAGACAGAGACTTTCGTCATCGCGAAAGGCCCCGACTTCAACGACGGGTACGTCAACCTGGAGTACGAAATCGTTGACACCACGCCGACGGTTGTGACGCTTTTCGGCGGCACTCCGCCGGTCAATTCCGACGGCGTGTCGCTCACGACGCTCGGGCCCGGTGTCGATCCCGTCGATCTGCACCAGGCGCTCAAGGACGCGATCGCCACGAACGACTATCCCGACCCCCTTACCGACGTGGCCCTGACCCTGCGCACGATCTTCGCCACGGTGCCCTACCTCGTGTTCGACTTCACGAGCGGCGGCACGACGCCGATCCCGATTCTCGGCGACCTTCTGTATGTGGCGACAAACATCCCCGCGCAGATCGTCGCGCAGCTGACTGGGGTGTACGGCGCCAGCATCTTCCCGCTGTTCCCACCGCCGGCGCCGTCCTGGCCGACGCCGGAGGAGGCGACCGTGCCGAATATCACCGTCTTGGCGTGCCGCGGCGGTGCGTCCGGATCGGGCGCGGAGTCATTGTGCGACGCGGGAATCGTTGCGTGACTGACTGGTGCGGCTGTCACCAGAAGTACGGGCGCCTATAGCTGATGGTGAGGTCGTCCCAGTCGACCTGTCCGGACGTTGC
>NZ_DASSCY010000180.1:0-2070 GCF_035697385.1 Mycobacterium sp.
CTTTCGGCTACAACCGCTCGCTCGACGCTGTGCAGGCGGCGCAGGCCGACGGCTTCGACGCGACCGAAAACATCGACGAGGCGCTGTCACGAGCCGCGATCAGCAAAGCCCTGATCGTGCTCGCGGTGCCCGTGCCTGCGCTGCCGATGATGTTGGGCCATATTCGCGATATCGCCCCAGACTGCCCGCTGACCGACGTGACCAGCGTGAAGGGTTGCGTCCTTGACGAGATTCGATCCTTCGGGCTCTTGGACCACTTCGTCGGAGGGCATCCGATGGCCGGTACCGCACGATCGGGCTGGGCCGCTGGCAATGCCCGGCTCTTCGTCGGGGCGCCGTGGGTGATCAGCGTCGACGATCACGTCGACGTCGACGTGTGGACGATGGTGATGGAGCTGGCGCTCGACTGCGGCGCGGTGGTGGTCCCTGCCCGATCCGACGAACATGACGCCGCGGCGGCGACCATTTCCCACCTGCCGCATCTGCTCGCCGAGGCCCTCGCCATCACCGCCGGTGAAGTACCGCTGGCGTTCGCGTTGGCCGCCGGATCGTTCCGCGACGGCACCCGGGTCGCGGCCACCGCACCAGATCTTGTTCGGGCCATGTGTGAGGCCAACTCCGACCAGCTGCTGCCGGTGCTGGAGCGCACGCTCGACCTGCTGAATCACGCCCGCGACGCGCTAGCGGCCAAGGGCCCGCTGGCCGAGCTCGTTGAAGCAGGGCATGCCGCGCGGGTGCGTTACGACAGCTTCAGCCGGCCCGAGATTGTCACCATCGTCCTCGGGGCGGACAGCTGGCGCGAGGAACTCGCCGCCGCCGGCCGGGCGGGCGGGGTGATCAGATCCGCGCTGCCAGTCCTGGGTAGTCGAGGATGAACCCGTCGGAGTCGACGGTGATCGTGGTGTCGGCAACCGGGGAATGCAGTTTGATGCCGTCGGGCGCGCTGCTGTAGGAGATCACCGCCGTAGCGACCGAAACCTCCGGCAGCCGCACGTATACCACCGGACAGGTGACCGAGTCGTTGCGCGCATACAGGCCGGTCCGACGGATCGGCAGCGCGTTGAAGAACGGGCTGAAAATCACGTCGACATCGAGCGCGCCGTCATAGTCCGCGCGTTTGGTCTGGCCGGTGTGATCCTGCACCAGCCACATGTTCTCCTCGTCGCGGGCGATCGACAGCTGGCGTTCCCGCTCGGCGAGTGTGACCGTCAGGGAGAGTCGCTTCGTGCCGCCGGCCTCGTCGGTGACGAGGTCGTAGGAGGCGGAGAACGCCGGATGCGAAGCGGTGGCGGCGGCGACGATTCTGCCGTAGGCCTTGATGCGGTTGCCAGACAGCTGGACCCGCACCGATTCCATCCGCGGAACGTCATGCGCGCGCCAAGTCAAGATCGCGGGCCAGGGCCCTTCTTTCGCATCTGAGCGGGCTGCTTCACTCACCCCTCCACCGTAGGCGAAGGATCCCCTCGTTCGTAACGTGCATTTGAAGTGGTTTTCACCAAAGATCCCGATTCGAGGGCGACCTCGTCACCGAGCAGCGGTTGCGGCATGCCCCGAACCCTTTGCAGCCGGCCCGAGCCGGGCACAGACGCCCACACCGCGAAAGCCAGCGCCGCGTCGAGGATCAACGCCAGCGCCGTGACCATCAACGCCCCGACCAACGCGATATGGAACTCCCTCACCTTGATGCCGTCGATCAGGTAGCGGCCGAGGCCGCCGAGGCTGGCATACGCAGCGACGGTCGCGGTGGCCACGATCTGCAGCGTGGCCGTTCGCAGCCCGCCGAGGATCAATGGCAGCGCGTTGGGCACCTCGACCCGCAACAGCACCCGCGTCTCGGTCATACCCATCGAGCGAGCCGCATCGATCACGGCGCGGTCGACGTTCGCGATGCCGGCATAGGTGCCCGCCAGCAGAGGAGGGATGCCGAGCAGCATCAGCGCCACGGTCGGCGGCACCAGCCCGAGACCCCACAGCAGCACGCCGAGCAGCAGCACACCAAGCGTCGGCAGGGCCCGCAGCGCATTGACACCCGTCACGATGAGGAACGTTCCGCGGCCGGTGTGCCCGATG
>NZ_DASSCY010000181.1:0-12512 GCF_035697385.1 Mycobacterium sp.
CGGATCAGCGCGCCCTCGAGTTCGCGGATGTTGCGCTCGATGCTGCTTGCGATGAGCTCGAGAACGTCACCGGGGACGTCGAGGCGATCCATCTGCGCCTTCTTGCGCAGAATCGCGATCCTGGTTTCCAGCTCGGGGGGCTGAACGTCGGTGATCAAGCCCCATTCGAACCTGGTGCGCAACCGGTCTTCCAGGGTCGCCAGCTGTTTGGGCGGGCGGTCCGAGGAAATGACGATCTGCTTGTTCGCGTTATGCAACGTGTTGAAGGTGTGGAAGAACTCTTCCTGGATACCTTCCTTGCCCTCGATGAACTGGATGTCGTCGACGAGCAGCACATCGATGTCGCGGTAGCTGCGCTTGAACGACGCTTTGCGGTCGTCACGCAGCGAGTTGATGAAGTCGTTGGTGAATTCTTCGGTCGAGACGTACTTGACGCGCATGCCAGGAAAGAGGCGCTGGGCGTAGTTCCCGGCGGCGTGCAACAGGTGTGTTTTTCCAAGACCGGATTCGCCCCAGATGAAGAGCGGGTTGTAGGCACGGGCGGGTGCCTCAGCAATCGCGAGCGTCGCGGCGTGAGCGAACCGATTCGACGCGCCGATGACGAACGTGTCGAAGGTGTAGCGGCGGTTCAAATTGACGGCGGTCGAGTCGCCGCCGGCCGGGTTGTTGGGCCGGTTGGCGAAGTACGTCGGCCACGTTTCCTCGGCACTGGCGAGGGCCTCGGAGTCCTCGTCGACTTCGTCGGGTTCCGTCGGCGACCCCGCGCCGGCGAGGCCATTGAGCGCTTCGTCGGATTCCTCCGAGGTGGGGGCGGCGATCCGGACGCCGAGCTCGACGCGCTGACCCAGTTGACGGCTGAGCGCGGAGATGATCGGCTCACGCAGGTGTCGTTCGATCTCGTTCTGAACAAACGGCGTCGGCACCGACAACAGGGCAAATCCCTCGGTGATGACGAGTGGCTTGACCAGCTTCAACCAGGCTCTTTGCTGGGGCGTGAGAGTGGGGAGATCAGGGTCGCCATTGACAGCCCCGGAAGGGTCGGCGTCACCGTTGAGCTCAGCAACGACGTGGTTCCACACGGCGACGAAAGGTGGGTCGGGGTCAGCTGTCAAAGACGAGAACCCCCTCGAGGCCGATCAAGAGACGACCAAATGAACGATGACGATCTGTCCACATGGTTATCCACAGGTTGTGGAGAGAGGACAGCCGTCGTCGCTCTAGTGTCTACCGGCGAGGACGCCGCGGGCCGGGGCTCGTCACAGGGGTGGTGCGTTCTGTGGGCTCGCGACTGAGTGGGCATCCTCACTTCGTTGTCTGTCGCCGTTTCGTTATCGAATCGGCATTGGCAGAAGCTAACAGTTTTCCGTCCGAGTGCCAACCGTTCTGCAACATTGCTTCCGGGTTCCTTGGCGGGTCTCGAAGCGGCGTGACGGCTGTGGCAGCTGTAAACCGTCCGACGGCGATTGCGGCGGGCGCAGACCAGGTTTGACCCAGCGAAATCTCGTCAGTACCCTCGAACAGTCGCCCGCAAGTGGCGATACGGCTGCGACCCAGGAGCGACTGGTAGACCGCGCCGGCTAGCAAGCGAGACGGACGAGCTTACCAACGGCAACCGCGTCCCCACCGGCACGAGTCTTCATCGGGTGGGATTGCGGATGCCATACGCAACAAGGAGAGACAGCCGTGGCCAAGGGCAAGCGGACTTTTCAGCCCAACAACCGTCGGCGTGCACGAGTGCACGGGTTCCGGCTGCGGATGCGGACCCGGGCCGGCCGGGCGATCGTGTCCAACCGGCGTGCCAAGGGCCGTCGTTCACTGACTGCGTGATCCGACTCAGGATCTAGCGCGGTGCTTCCGGCGCAGCACCGGATGACGCGGTCGACGGAATTCGGTGCCACGGTCAGTCAAGGGGTGCGGGCGGTGCAGCCCGACCTCGTCGTGCACGCGTTGCACTCCAATGAAGCGTCTGCGGACGGCGGGCCCAGGATCGGCCTGGTGGTGTCCAAGTCGGTTGGCGGTGCCGTACAGCGGCACCGTGTTGCTCGTCGCCTCCGCCACGTCGCCCGCACGGTAATCCCCGAGCTGAGTCCCGGCGACCGGGTGGTGATCCGGGCGCTTCCCGGTAGCCGGTATGCGATTTCGGCACGCCTGGAGGAAGAACTGCGGACCGCGTTGCGGCGGGCGAAGTCCAAGAGCGAGGCGACGCGGTGAAAGGTGGTACTGCGTCGGCCGCCGCTCGCGGCGTGATCTATCTCATCCAGCTGTACCGGCATACGGTGTCCCCGTTGCGTCTGCCGACGTGCCGGTTCACTCCGACGTGTAGCCAGTATGCGGTGGAGGCGCTGAGCGAGTACGGCCTCCTTCGGGGAGGCTGGCTCGCGACGGTGCGGCTCCTGAAGTGCGGGCCGTGGCATCGGGGAGGATGGGACCCGATACCGGAGCGCCGCAGCGGCTCACGCGCAGCGGCGGCCGATGAACTCTGGGATACCCCAGCGAAGCCAGGAAAGAGCGGGTCGCGTGTTTAGTTGGTTCAGCCTCGACATCATCTACTACCCGGTGTCGGCGATCATGTGGGTCTGGTTCAAGGCGTTCTCCTTCGTCCTCGGACCGGACAACTTCTTCGCCTGGGCGCTGTCGGTGATGTTCCTGGTGTTCACCCTGCGCGCGATCCTGTACAAGCCTTTCGTCCGGCAGATCCGCACCACGCGTCAGATGCAGGAACTGCAGCCTCAGATCAAGGCGCTGCAGAAGAAGTACGGCAAGGACCGTCAGCGCATGGCGCTGGAGATGCAGAAGCTGCAGCGCGAACACGGGTTCAACCCGATCCTGGGATGCCTGCCGATGCTGGCTCAGATCCCGGTGTTCCTCGGCCTCTACCACGTGCTGATGTCGTTCAACCGGACGCAGACCGGCATCGGGCGCCTCGGGCTCTCGGTGGAGGAGAACCGCAGCCTGGGCAACTATGTGTTCAGCGCGACGGACGTCGGGCACTTCCTGGACGCCAACCTGTTCGGTGCACCGTTGGGCGCGACCATGATCCAGCAGCACGGGCTGGAGGCGTTCACCGAATTCAACCGGGCCTCGGTGATCGCGGTCGGTGTGCCGTTCATGGTCCTGGCGGGCATCGCGACGTACTTCAACAGCCGGGCGTCGGTGGCGCGACAGAGTCCGGAGGCGGCGGCGAACCCGCAGACCGCGATGATGAACAAGCTCGCGCTCTACGTCTTCCCGCTCGGCGTTGTTGTCGGCGGCCCCTTCCTGCCGCTGGCCGTGATCATGTACTGGCTCGCGAACAATATCTGGACGTTCGGTCAGCAGCACTACGTGTTCGGCAAGATCGAAAAAGAGGAAGAGGCCAAGAAGCTCGAGGCTCAGGAGAGGCGCGCGCAGAACGCACCGCCACCCGGAGCCAAACCGAAGCGGGCACGCAAGGCCGTCACCACGACCACCGAGAGCACCGATGATGTCGAGTCGTCGGCGACCGAGCTGGGGACCGAGGACGGCGAACCGCCGGATTCGAGCGCGAGCAAGCCGAACGCCAGCGGGGCGGCGGGAAACCGCGCACCGCGACCGGGAGCGTCACCACGTCCCGGCGCGCGACCAAAGAAACGTAAACGTTGACCGGGCCAAACCCCGGTGGATGAGGGAGAGATAGCGATGACCGACGCTGAAACAACTGAACGCACCGAGGCGCTCGCGGACGAAGAGGACAGCACAGAGGCCGCTGCCCCGGCGAGCGAGGAAGACCAAGAAGAGCGCTTGGTGGCCGAAGGCGAGATCGCCGGTGACTACCTCGAGGAGCTACTGGACCTCCTGGACTTCGACGGCGACATCGATCTGGACGTGGAGGGCGACCGCGCCGTCGTGAGCATCGACGGCGGCAGCGACCTGAACAAGTTGGTGGGCCGCAAGGGCGAGGTGCTCGACGCGCTGCAGGAGCTGACGCGGCTCGCGGTGCACCAGAAGACCGGCGAGCGCAGCCGGCTGATGCTCGACATCGCAAAGTGGCGCCGGCGCCGTCGCGACGAGCTGGCCGCACTCGGGGACAAGGTTGCGCGGCGAGTGCTCGAGACCGGTGAACGCGAAGAGCTGTCGCCGATGACGCCGTTCGAGCGCAAGATTGTGCACGACGCAGTCGCTGCCGTCGACGGGGTGCACAGCGAGAGTGAGGGCGTAGAGCCGTCGCGTCGCGTCGTCGTCCTCGCCGACTGATCAGAGTTACATCTATGTAGTTCGCGTTGTGGCGCCGCTTGCGCGAGATCCGGAGGATGTTTCACGTGAAACATGTCGAGGTGTCGGCGGCGCCGCATTGCGCCGACGCCATCTTCGGAGCCAACGCGGAGCGCGCCCAGCGGTACGCGGAGATCCTGGCCGGGGCGGGCGTCGAACGCGGGCTCATCGGTCCGCGGGAAGTCGACCGGCTGTGGGACCGACACATACTTAATAGTGCGGCTGTCGCCGAACTTCTAGAGCCTGACGAACGGGTGGCCGACATCGGTAGTGGAGCAGGCCTTCCGGGGATACCGTTGGCACTGGCCCGCCCGGATCTCCGGCTGACGCTCGTCGAACCACTCCTTCGTCGGAGCGACTTTCTGCGCGAGGTCATCGACGACCTTGACATCTCGGTGACCGTCGTGCGGGGCCGGGCCGAGGAATCGACCGTTCGACAACAAGTGGGGGATATGGACGCGGTTGTCTCGCGGGCGGTGGCGTCGTTGGACAAGTTGACCAAGTGGAGCTTGCCGTTGTTGCGCCCGGATGGGCGGATGCTGGCCATCAAAGGAGAGCGCGCCGATGACGAGATCCTCGAGCACCGGCGTGTGATGAGGGCGCTGGGTGCTGTCGATGAAAGGGTGGTCAGATGTGGCGCGGACTATTTGAATCCACCCGCCACCGTGGTCGTCGCACGACGCGGGGAGCTGAACCGAAGGTCGAAGCGAACGGGCAGGAGCACAGGATGAGGCCCACACCGGAGCCCGCCGGCCCCGCCCCGACCGGGCCGCCAATTGGCGAAGCCGCGCCCGGTGTTTCACGTGAAACATCACCCATCGACAAAGCCGGGCCCGATGTTTCACGTGAAACATGGGATGGCGCCCGGCCCGAACCGTGGAGCGAGACCGCCGGCGGCGACACCCCGATCGGTGCCGAAGCGGAACGGGCGGTGCGTCTGCTGCATGCCGCCGCGAAGGGCCGCTTGCCGCGCCCCGTCCGTCAGCGCGTCTTCACCATCGCCAATCAGAAGGGTGGCGTCGGCAAGACGACCACGGCGGTCAACATCGCGGCGGCCCTGGCATTGCAGGGACTCCGGACCCTGGTGATCGATCTGGACCCTCAGGGCAATGCCAGCACCGCGCTCGGGATCGAACACCGGGAGGGCACGCCGTCGTCCTACGAAGTACTGATCGGCGAGATCCCGCTACAGGCAGCGCTGCAACGGAGCCCGCACAACGAGCGGTTGTTCTGCGTGCCCGCCACCATCGACCTAGCCGGCGCCGAGATCGAATTGGTCAGCATGGTGGCGCGCGAGGGACGGCTGCGCACCGCGCTCGCCGGCCTCACGAACTACGACTTCGACTACGTCTTCATCGACTGCCCGCCGTCGCTGGGACTGCTGACCATCAACGCACTTGTGGCAGCACCGGAAGTGCTCATCCCGATCCAGTGCGAGTACTACGCCCTCGAAGGGGTGGGGCAGCTGCTGCGCAACATCGAGATGGTCAAGGCGCACCTGAACCCCGAACTGAACGTCACCACAGTGATACTCACGATGTATGACGGGCGAACCAGGTTGGCCGATCAGGTCGCCGACGATGTGCGGACGCACTTCGGTGACAAGGTGCTGCGGACCGTTATCCCGCGCAGCGTCAAGGTGTCCGAGGCACCCGGCTACGGGATGACGATCCTGGACTACGACCCCGGTTCGCGGGGAGCGATGAGCTATCTCGATGCCAGTCGAGAGATTGCCGAACGAGGCGGACCGGACGGGGGACAGGGCCGATGAGCGCTTGCGCGAAGAGCAGACAGCAGCGATGAGCGCTTGCGCGAAGAGGAGACAGCAGCGATGAGCGCTTGCGCGAAGGGGAGACAGAAGTGACACAGCCGACACGTAAGCGCAGCGGCCTCGGACGGGGCCTGGCATCCCTCATTCCCACCGGGCCGGCCGATGACGAAGCGGTGGTGCCTGGCCATCGGATGGGCGATGCGGCCGCCGATGTTGTCCTCGGCGGTGCACCGACCGCGACCGCGGATGCCAACTCCGTCGGCGCCGTCTACCGCGAAATCGACCCATCGGCGATCGAGCCCAACCCGCGGCAGCCGCGGCAGGTCTTCGACGAGGAGTCGTTGTCAGAGCTCGTCCACTCGATCCGCGAGTTCGGCCTCATGCAGCCGATCGTGGTGCGGGCGGTGCCCGACGCACGGCCCGGCGCGCCGCAGTATCAGCTCGTCATGGGGGAGCGCCGCTGGCGCGCGGCGCAACAGGCCGGCATCGCGACCATCCCCGCGATCGTGCGCGAGACCGCCGACGACAGCATGCTGCGCGATGCCCTCCTGGAGAACATCCATCGCGTCCAGCTGAACCCGTTGGAAGAGGCGGCGGCCTATCAGCAGCTGCTCGAGGAGTTCAGCGTCACCCACGACGAACTTGCGGCCCGTATCGGGCGGTCGCGGCCACTGATCACCAACATGATCCGGCTGCTGAGGCTGCCGATCGCGGTGCAGCGGCGGGTGGCCGCAGGCGTGCTGTCGGCAGGCCATGCGCGGGCGCTGCTGTCGCTGGAGGGGACACCCGATCAGCAAGAGGAGCTCGCCGCGCGCATCGTCGCCGAGGGTCTTTCCGTGCGGGCCACCGAGGAAGCGGTCACGCTGGCGAACCGCGCCGATGCCAACACGCCGACGGCGCCGCGGCGCAAGCCGATCCACATGCCGGGCCTGCAGGACGTTGCTGAGCGGCTGTCGACGGCGTTCGATACCCGCGTCACCGTCAGCCTTGGCAAACGAAAAGGCAAGATCGTTGTCGAGTTCGGCTCGGTCGACGACCTACAGCGGATTGTCGACTTGATGAACTCTGCGAAGCCCTGACCGACGACACACGGTAATTACGTCACTGTGACACAGACCCCTGTTCGGGTGCCGCGGGCGGCCCGCTCATCAAGGAAATACCATGTGTACCAACAAGATTCGGTCGCACGGCGGTCAACGGTGATCGAAGACGGCGAAAACGGGCGTTCGACGGCACGCCCTTCTATCCTGGAGTGGCAGCCGTGCACGTCAGCACCGCATGGAACCCGGGGAGTTTAGTGGCAGCGCGAATCACGCCCCTGCGGCTCGAGGCTTTCGAGCAGTTGCCCAAGCACGCACGCCGATGCGTGTATTGGGAGGTGGATCCGTCGACGCTGCCGGCAGACGATCACCTCTCCGACCCTGAGTTCGAGAAGGAAGCGTGGCTGTCGATGGTCATGCTCGAGTGGGGGTCGTGCGGTCAGCTCGCGGTGCGCTGCGCCGACAGCGACGCGGGGCTGATCGAGATTCCGCCCAGCGACGAACCATGCCTCGGCTACGCGTTCTACGCACCTCCGCGCGCCGTGCCGCGGGCGCGCACCTTTCCCACCGGACCGGTCAGCGCCGACGCGGTGCTGCTCACCTCGCTGGGGGTCGAGTCCGGCCACGGCAACGAAAATCTCCCACGCAGCCTGATCGCCGCGGTCGTCGGTGATCTGGTCCGGCGAGGTGTGCGCGCACTCGAGGCGTTCGGTCGTACGGCGGAGGTAGCCGAGTTGCTCGACCCGAGCCTGGTTGCGCCTGATCTGCAGCCGGTAGTCGAGGTGCTCGGTGACTGCTCGGTCGACCAGTGCGTCCTCGACTCAGACCTTCTGGCAGACGCCGGCTTCGTCGTGGTGTCGCAGCACCGGTACTTCCCGCGGCTGCGTCTGGAGCTGGAGCAGGGGCTGGGGTGGAAGGCCGACGTCGAAGCGGCACTCGAGCGGCTACTGGAATCCGCCCAACTGCAACAGCCGGTGGGCGCGGGATCGAGCCCGTGCTCCTGAGCCCTACGGCTACGTCGGGCTGACCCGCCCCGCCTGATCGACAGACAATTCGTGCGCAAGCAGCTCGGCGAACGTGAATGTGCCTGTGGGGCGGTCATTTTTGCCGAGCAAGTACAGCCGCTTGACAGCAGCCAGGATGCCTTCTGCGACCGAGTCGCGGGTGTGAGTGGACACCAGCATGCCACGGTCACGCGGATTGGTGATGTAACCGACGTCGACCTGAACGGTGGGCATGCGCGTGAGCCGCAGCAGGTCCCAGGTCCGGCCGTGAGTGCGGCAGTCGCGTAATCCAGTGCGCGCCACCACTTCTCGCTGAATGAAGTCGGAAAGATTGCGGCCGATGGTGGACACCGATCCGTGCGAGTTGCCGAAGTGGAACGACGCCACCCCGTTGGCCGACGGACTGGCCTGGGTGGCGCAGCGCAGGCTGATCATCAGGTCCGCGCCGACGGTGTTGGCGGTCGCGGCGCGTTCGGCGTCGGAGGGAGCGCGGTTGGCCGGCCGCGATAGGAACGTCTCCATGCCGATCGCGGTCATCCGGCCCTCGAGCCGACTTGCCAAGTCCCAGAGGATATCTGCCTCGCTGATCGGACCATCCGGCCCGTTCATGATCAGACCGTGATCGCCACCGCCCCTGCCCGGATCGATGATGATCCGCTTACCCGACAGCCGCGGCCCCGACCGGCGAACCAACTCTTCCTCGCGTATGGCGTGCGGAGAACCTCCGGTGACTCGCGACCCCAGAAAGTACAAGGAGCGCAACGTTTCCGGGCCACAGATGCCGTCGGGATACAGTCCGTATTCGCGCTGATACGACATCAGCGCATTGTGGGTTTGCAATCCGAAGTGGCCGTCCACCAGTCCGGTGTAGAACCCGATGTCCTGCAAGCGAGCCTGCAGGGTTGCGACATCGTCGCCGTACATCGGCGCGCCGAATTGGTGGTTGAGCGTGCGTGCGCCGAGGCGATACGAAGCTTCCTTCAGCGCACGATAAGTGGCTGCACCGACGATTCCGTCGACGAGCAGACCGCGGTGCTGCTGGAAGGCACGCACTGCATGGTCGAGTTCGTCGTCGAACACGTCAACGGCGACGTGCTTGCCGGTGGTCAGATCGGCGTCGGGGTTGTCGGTCAGTCCCAACGCTGCAAGTGCCGCCCGGATCTCGGTGACCGCACCCCCGCGGTCACCGCGACGCAGACTCGACATACGCGGCCTTTCGGTCGGTTGTCAGCGGGGATATCGCGCTGACGAAGCAAAGACAAGCTAGGCAGCATTGTCTCAGACGGCCCGGTGATTCGGGAAAACCCCAGGCCGGTGTGAGACTGACGGATTGCGGCGTTAGACCACGTCAGCGAGTTCGCGCAGCAGCGCAGCCTTGCCTTTTGCACCGACGATCCGCTTCACCGGCGCGCCGTCCTTGAACAGGATCATCGTGGGGATCGAGACCACTTGAAAGTCTCGGGCGGTCCCGGGATTCGCATCCACGTCGAGTTTGGCCACCGTCAGTGCGCCGGCCTTCTCGTTGGCGATCTCCTCCAGCACGGGGGCGACCATCTTGCATGGGCCGCACCAGGTGGCCCAGAAGTCGACGAGGACCGGGGTGCTGCTCGACAGCACGTCGTCGGAGAACGAGTCGTCGGTCACGGCAACTGTTGCAGTGGTTTCGGCCATGGTGATGCTCCTATCGGATTGGTGTCTCGGTGGTCTCATCGCTTGGGCCAGAACCGATTTCGGCCAGCCAACGCTCTGCGTCGATGGACGCCGAACAGCCGGTGCCCGCGGCGGTGATGGCCTGTCGGTACGTGCGGTCGACGAGATCTCCTGCCGCGAACACGCCCTCGATCGAGGTGCTGGTGCTGCGGCCTTGAACCTGCACATAGCCCTCGGGGTCGAGCTCGACCTGCCCGCGCACAAGTTCGGAGCGGGGGTCGTGGCCGATCGCGACAAAGACGCCGGTGACCGGGAGCTTGGATTCCTCACCGGTGACGGAGTTACGCAAATGGACACCGGTCACCTTCGGACCGCCCTCGATCGCGGTGACGTCGGTGTTGGTCAGGAAGGTGATCTTCTCGTTGGCGCGAGCCCGCTCGAGCATGATGCGGGAGGCGCGGAACTCGTCGCGGCGATGGATGATCGTGACGCTGCGGGCGAAGCGCGTCAGGAACGTCGCTTCCTCCATCGCCGAGTCGCCGCCGCCGACCACCGCGATGTCCTCGTCGCGGAAGAAGAACCCGTCGCAGGTGGCGCAGGTGCTGACGCCCATGCCGAGCATTTCCTCTTCGCCGGGCACACCGAGGTGCCGGGCCGCCGCGCCCATCGCGAGGATGACGGCGCGGGCCTGATGGGTCTCGTCACCGACCGTGACGGTCTTGATCTCGCCGTCCAGTGAGACCGCGTCGACGTCCTCCATGCGCAGGTCGGCGCCGAACCGCAACGCCTGCTCACGCATCTCGTCCATCAGTTCGGGACCGGTGATGCCCTCGCGGAATCCGGGGTAGTTCTCCACCTCGGTGGTGGTCATCAGCGCGCCGCCGAACTGGCTGCCTTCGAACACCAGCGGCTTGAGCTGTGCACGTGCGGCGTAGATTGCGGCGGTGTATCCGGCCGGCCCTGAACCGATGATGATCACGTCGTGAACGGACGATGTGGCTGACATGCGAGCCTTTCTGCTGCGGCACGGATACAAACACCAGGGTAGGCCCGGGTGTTCCCGGAGGGTCGAAGGACAGATTACGGACGAGTGACCACGGTGTCGGCAAGCAGGCCGGTGTGGGCTCTACTGCAGTTGGGCTCCACCACCAACGCCAGGACCGTCGTGGGTGTTTCACCGGGCAGCAGCATCAGCACCGCCGGCCGCCCGAACATGTCGAGGGGTCGCGCGCCGAGCACTTTTGTCGCTTCCGGATAGCCGAGGCCTTCGAGGCACGACCCACGCCGTTGCGGGTCGGTGAGCAGCCCGTAGTCCGGCTTGACGGACAGCAGGCCGACGATCTGCGCATCGGACAGCGGGATGGCGGGCGGTGGGCGCGACACGGTGATGCTCTCGGCGGTCGGCCCGGTGGACAGTGTTGGGGCCGGATCGCGCGCCAGCATCAGTGCGCCGCCGACGATGCCCGCGACGGCCGCAGCGATCCCGACGATCAACGGGAGCAGCTTCGGGCGGGGGAGCGGATGCGACACCGCGTGGGCGGCCGGCGGCGACGCGGCCCGCAGCGCGGCGCCTATCCGCGCTGTCACCGCCGCGGGCACGTCGGGTGCGGAGTCCGCGTCGGCCCCCAGGTGCGCCAGGTCGCGACGGACGCGGTCGATCGCGGCGGGGTCGGGTGCGTGGCCCGTGCCGCTGTCCATCGCTGCTCGCTCCCGCCGTCGGTCGGTGACCTTAGACAGTCTCCATCACGCAGGGTTGGACGGCGAGGAAGCGGCCGCGGTTCCGTCGTCGGTCACCGCGAAATAATCGAGCGCCTCTGCCAGCTTGGCCCGGGCCCGCGAGCAGCGGCTCTTCACGGTGCCCTCCGCGACGCCGAGCATGCGGGCGGTCTCGGCCACCGAGTACCCCTGCATGTCGACGGCGACGACGGCCGCACGCTGTTCGACGGGCAGGCGCATCAGCGCGCGTTCCACCACGATCGCGGTGTCCACCCGCGGCGTCGGGTCGCCGATGTGACAGTCGTCGTCGAGCAGGGCCGTGGTCGGATGCGACTTGTGGCGCCGCAACCGATCCAGGCAGGCGTTCACGACAATGCGGTACAGCCAGCTGCTGACGGCCGCGTCGTGGCGGAAGGCGGCCGCAGTGCGGTGCGCCGACAGCATCGCGTCCTGCAGCGCATCGGCGGCGTCGTCGGGGCTGCGGCTGGTGATCTTGGCCAGTCGGTATAGCTGACGCTGGTGCCGGTAGAACAGCTCCTCAAAGGCGTACCGGTCGCCGGCGACATGTGCGGCGAGCAACTCCGCGTCGGTCCGTTCCCCGTCCGCATCGAAGCTCCCCACAGCCGAACACTAAACGGCGCCGAGGGTGCCCTCTGACACAAGTTTGCCGACTTGGGGATAGCGGGCTAGGAGGCGCCCTTGAGCGTGACCTCGGCGATGTCGGAACGGCTCTCACCATCGACCTGACCCAGCGTGGAAACCCACACCAGCACGTAGGACGTCGGCGTGGCGTCGTCCACCTTGATGGTGTTGGAGCCCGGCTTGAGCGCGGTGGCCGGCGTCAGCACGGTGGTGTCATCCAGCGACGACGGCGTCGCCGTCTGCGACGAGCGGATCTCGACCGAGGTGCCGGTGCTGTTCAGGTCGATGGTGACCTCGCCGATCTTGGTGGGCTGCGAAAGCTGCAACATCAGCCCGACGCCGTTCTTGAAGTTCGGGAACGGCACCGGATCGGAGTACGTGTCGATGGGCCACACCGTGCTGGAACTTCCGTCGATCGCCTTCGCGGCCTCGTCCGGCGCGTCGGCCTCACCCTCGGGC
>NZ_DASSCY010000182.1:0-4430 GCF_035697385.1 Mycobacterium sp.
CACCCGATGCCACGCGTAGCGACGCACCGACGGCGGCGAATCGCCCGACGCCGCGGCCTGCGCCCACGGCCCGAACAGCAGGAACCCGGACAGCACAAAGAAGATCGGCACGCCGATCTCCATCCGCGAGTACACAAGTCCGACATAGCCGTGGGTGTACTTGCCGGTGGTGTAGGCGGCGTGGGTTGCCATCACCAGCAGCGCTGCGACCGCGCGGATTCCGGTGAGCGAGGCGACTCGCTCGGCCTTGCTGACAGACTCGAGGCCGCCCTGCGCGTCCACGTCCTTCGACAGGGTCATTTCGATTTGCGGCTGTCCTTACCGGCCTTTCGTGGCGGCCGGTCGGGCTGCAGATTGATCAGTATTCCCTGAATACGAGTGCGCTCCAAGGCTTTCACCGTCTCGCGCGGCAATTCGACGGGCAATTCGACCAGCGAGTGATCGGGCCGGATGGAGATGTGTCCGAAATCGCTGCGGTTCAGGCCACCCTCATTGGCGATGGCGCCGACAATCGCACCCGGACTCACTTTGTGCCGCTTGCCGACCGCGATGCGGTAGGTCGCGAAGCCCTGGCCCGGTTTTCGCTTGGAACGGTCGCCGCGGTCGGGCCTGTCCGACCGATCGTCTGACCGACGGCGCTCGGGCGGCGGCTCCACCATGAAGAACTGTTCCCCGTCACGCGCCTGGGTGGCCAGCGCTGCGGCGATGTCGGCCATCGGCACGTCGTTCTCGCGCGCGTAGTCCTCGATCAGACTGCGGAACATGTCGACCCCCGGCGCGTTGAGCGCGTCGGTGATGGAGTCGCGGAACTTCTCGACCCGTTGCGCGTTGACGTGCTCCACCGTGGGCAGCTCCGCCTCGACCAACTTGGATCGGGTGGCTTTCTCGATCGCCCTGAGCAGGTGCCGCTCGCGCGGTGTGACGAACAGCAGCGCAGCGCCCGACCGTCCCGCACGTCCTGTGCGCCCGATCCGGTGTACGTAGGACTCGGTGTCATTCGGGATGTCGTAGTTGAGCACATGCGAGATGCGTTCGACGTCCAGTCCACGGGCCGCGACGTCCGTGGCGACGAGGATGTCGATGGTGCCGTCTTTGAGCGCTGCGATGGTGCGCTCACGCTGCGCCTGCGGGATGTCGCCGTTGATGGCGGCCGCGGAAAACCCTCGGGCCCGCAGTTTCTCGGCCACTTCTTCGGTGGCCTGCTTGGTGCGGACGAACACGATCATCGCGTCGCCCTGCTCGACCTCGAGCACCCTTGTCAGGGCGTCCATCTTGCGCGGCCCGGCCACCTGGATGTAACGCTGCGAAATGTTCTCCGCCGTCGTGGTTTTCGCCTTGACGTTGACCTGAACAGGGTCATGAAGGTATTTCGTCGTGATCTTGCGGATGGCCGACGGCATGGTCGCCGAGAACAACGCCACCTGCTTGTACTCGGGGGTGTCGGCGAGGATCCGCTCGACGTCCTCGGCGAAGCCCATCTGCAGCATCTCGTCGGCCTCGTCGAGCACCAGGTAGTCGAGCCGCGACACGTCGAGGGTGCCGCGTTCCAAGTGGTCGATCACCCGGCCGGGTGTGCCGACGACGACGTGCGCGCCGCGCCGCAGACCTGCCAGTTGCACCCCGTAGGACGATCCGCCGTAGATCGGCAGCACGTTGACCTGAGGCAGGTGCGCGCCGTAGCGGCTGAACGCCTCGGCGACCTGCAGCGCGAGTTCCCGGGTGGGAGCGAGCACGAGGGCCTGCGTGGTCTTGCTGGTGGTGTCGATCTTGGACAGGATCGGCATGGCGAACGCCGCCGTCTTGCCCGTGCCGGTCTGCGCCAGGCCGACGACGTCGGAGCCCGCCATCATCGCCGGGATGACCGCGGCCTGGATGGCTGAGGGCGACTCGTAGCCGACGTCAACGACGGCCTGCAGCACGGATGGGTGAATCTGCAGGTCAGCAAAGGTCAGATCGGCGGGCGAATCGGTAAGGTCCGCGTCCGGTTCGGAGGACGTCATTGCTTGAGGAGTCTAGTGGTACGGCACCCCGTCATCCCGCAGCGTGCCGGGGTGATCGGCGTCGCCGATGACGGTACGGTTCTCGACTGTGAAATTGGCGGTCGTGATCGGCGCTGCCGCGCTGACGGTCGCGGCTTGCGGCTCGGGCGACTCGACGGTCTCCAAGACCCCCGAGCCGACCGTCACCGCATCCGCCCCGGCGACGGCTCATCCCCCGTCTGCGACCGCGGTTCCGCCTCCGACCACGACCGCGGCGCCCGACCCCTGCGAGATCAATCTGGCTGCACCCGAGATCGCCAGGGCCGTCTCCACGCTTCCTCGCGACCCGCGCAGCAATCAGGGCTGGAACCCCGAGCCGCTGGCAGGCAACTACAACGAGTGCGCGCCACTGTCGGCTGTGATCGTCAAGGCCAACACCAACGCCGAGAATCCGAACACTCGCGCTGTGATGTTCCATCTCGGCAAGTTCATTCCCACCGGCGTGCCAGACACCTATGGGTTCAACGGCATCGACAACTCGACGACCACCGGCGACACCGTCGCGCTGCGGTATTCCAACGGCGTTCCCGGACTGGACAGCGTGGTGAAGTTCCGCTGGAACGGCAATGGTGTGGAGCTGATCGGCAACACGGGCTGACAGCGCATTGATGTGTCGGGCCGCGCGCCTACAGTGGCAGCGTGTTCGTGGCCTCATCCGGAGCCGACGTCCGCGTCATCTACAGCGCATCTGACCTCGCCGCTGCATCTCGCTGCGAGTACGCGCTGCTGCGCGCGTTTGATGCGCAACTCGGCTGGGGGCCTTCGGTCGCCGTCGAAGACGCCCTCCTCGCCCGGACAGTCCTACTCGGCGGCGAGCACGAACAGCGTCACCTCGACGAGCTTCGCGACCTCGCCGAGGACACGGTCGCGATCATCGGCAGGCCGAAGTACACCGTCGCCGGGCTGACCGCCGCCGCCGAGCAGACCATGCGCGCCGTCGACCGTCGCGCGTCGGTGATCTACCAGGGCGCCATGTTCGACGGCCGGTTCGTCGGCTTCGCCGACTTCCTGGTGTTTGACGGGCAGCAGTACCGGCTTCGCGACACCAAGCTCGCCCGCTCGGTCAAGGTCGAGGCGCTGCTTCAACTCGCCGCCTATGCCGAGACGCTGTCAGCCGCGGGCGTGCCGGTCGCGCCCGAAGTGGAGTTGGTGCTCGGCGACGGTGCGATGGTGAGCTACCGCGTCGACGAACTGCTGCCGGTATATCGGCCCCGTCGTGCCGAGCTGCAGCGTCTGCTCGACGACCACTTGGCCGGCGGATCGGCGGTGACGTGGGAGGACGAGGAGGTGCGCGCGTGCTTCCGCTGTCCCGAGTGCACCACCCAGGTCCGCGCCCATGACGACCTGTTGCTGGTGGCGGGCATGCGAGTCAGTCAGCGGGCCCGGCTGATCGAAGCCGGTATCACCACCATGACTGTGCTGGCGCGACATGACGGCCCGGTGCCCGAGTTGCCGGCCCGGACGGTGTCGTCGCTGACCTCGCAGGCGCGGCTGCAGGTCACGCCGAGGGTCGACGGCAAGCCCCCGTTCGAGGTGGCCGACGCGCAGCCGCTGACCCTGTTGCCCGATCCGAACAAGGGAGATCTGTTCTTCGACTTCGAGGGCGACCCGTTGTGGACGGCCGACGGCCACGACTGGGGTCTGGAGTACATGTGGGGCGTGCTGGACGCCGGCGGCGCGTTTCGGCCGCTGTGGGCACACGACCGCGCGAGCGAGCGCCAAGCCCTCGTCGACTTCCTTGCGATGGTCCGCAAGCGGCGCAAGCGGTACCCGAAGATGCACATCTACCACTACGCCGCATACGAGAAGACCGCGCTGCTGCGGCTGGCGGGCCGCTACGGCGTCGGCGAGGACGACGTCGACGACCTACTGCGCAGCGGTGTGCTCGTCGACCTTTTCCCGTTGGTGCGCAAGAGCATTCGCGTCGGCACCGAGAGCTACAGCCTCAAGTCGCTCGAGCCGCTCTACATGGGATCCGAGCTGCGCAGCGGTGACGTCACGACGGCCACCGACTCGATCACCATGTATGCCCGATACTGCGAGCTACGGGCCGGCGGGCGCACCGACGAAGCCGCGAACGTCCTCAAGGAGATCGAGGACTACAACCGCTACGACTGCCGCTCGACGCACCGCCTTCGCGACTGGCTGATCAAGATCGCGATCGAGTCCAGCGTGCCGCCGCTCGGCCCGCAACCGGTGCCGGACGGCATCGCCGTCGAGGACACCGACGAACTCGCGCACACGCTGATGGCGTTCGCAGGCGACGGTGTCGACGGTCGCAGCGCCGAGCAGACGGCGGTGGCTTTGATGGCGGCCGCACGTGGATATCACCGCCGCGAGGACAAGCCGTTCTGGTGGGCGCATTTCGACAGGCTCAACAACCCGGTCGAC
>NZ_DASSCY010000183.1:0-11519 GCF_035697385.1 Mycobacterium sp.
TAACTCGCAAGGTGGTGCAGCGCTTCGTGCCTGGTGAGACAGCGGGCGACGCGTTGAATTCCGTTGAGCAGTTGCGTCATTCGGGTCGGCTGATCTCGATCGACTATCTCGGCGAGGACGTCACCGACATCGACACGGCGAACGCCACCGTGGATGCGTACCTTGCACTGCTCGACGGGCTCGGCACCCGCGACGAGCCGGCAGGCACGGTGCGGCCGCTGGAGGTATCGCTGAAGCTGTCGGCGTTGGGGCAGGCGTTGCCGCGCGACGGCGAGAAGATCGCGCTTGAGAACGCCCACACCATCTGTGCGCGGGCGCAAAAGGTCGGGGCATGGGTGACCGTGGACGCCGAAGACCACACCACGACTGACTCCACCCTGTCGATCGTGCGAGATCTGCGCGCCGACTTCGACTGGCTCGGCACGGTTTTGCAGGCCTACCTCAAGCGCACCCGTGCCGACTGCGCCGAGTTCGCGGCGTCGGGTGCGCGAATCCGGTTGTGCAAGGGGGCCTATGACGAACCCGCGTCGGTGGCGTTCCGCGACCGCGATGACGTCACCGACTCGTATCTGACCTGCCTGCGGGTCCTGATGGCGGGCAGCGGATACCCGATGGTGGCCTCGCATGATCCGGAGATCATCGCGGCGGTGCCGGCGATGGCACGCGAAAGTGGTCGCGGCGTCGACGATTTCGAATACCAGATGCTGTACGGCATCCGTGACGGTGAGCAGCGGCGGCTGGCCGACGAGGGCAACCACGTCCGCGTCTATGTCCCCTTCGGCACGCAGTGGTACGGCTACTTCGTCCGCAGGCTGGCCGAGCGTCCGGCGAATCTGACGTTCTTCCTGCGAGCGCTGGCCGAACGCAGGCGCTAAACGGGGTAGGCCGCGACCGGCATGACGACATTGCCGCGGCATGCGCCTGCGAGGATGTCGGTGCGCCAGGTGCCGAACAGCGACCCGTCGATGTCGGGGGCGTAGAAGACCTGTGATCGTGCGGGGGCGTACTCGCTGGGCACGCCCGCGCCGCGGAAGCACTCCCACTGCCAGTTGTACGAGTATTGCCACCGCGACCCGTCCCAGGTGTAGCGCACGGGCTGCGGGATAGTCGGATTGCTCGGTGCCGGTCCGTCGACGACGGTCGCTACGCACAGGCCGCTCGAGCAGTCGGTCGTCAGAACGTATTGGGCACCGAAGTCGGGTTCGGGTTGTGCAGCGGCCACGCTGCTTCCCATCTTGTCCGAAGCGAAGGTGACGATCTGATATCGCCCGTTCCATTGCGCCACTGCGGCTTCGGCTGTCCCCGCAGCCGAAATACACGCAGTGCACGTGAACGCCGCGGCGAACAAGGCGCTCCACGTTTGACGGGCAGACATGCCCGGAGATTAATTGGCCCAACCGTCAAGTCGCGTCACGACACGGTTTGCTGGCGGGCTACAAGAGAGTCACGGGTTCGCATCGGCGAACGAATGGTGCTCGTGCGTGACGACCCAGCGGCCGTCGCGCTTGCGCAACCCGACCGTGAGCCGAAGCCGGTTCTCGGGGTTGGCCTCTAGCTCGGCGGGCATACCGCAGCGCAACAACGCATGCGCGAATGCGACGTCGTTACCCGCCGTCACATCCAGCTCGACGATCTCGAACAGAGCACCCTGGCGCTGAAATTCGAAGAACGGCGGCCAGCTGTCCCGGTAGGCATCGATGCCGCGCACCCCGTCGTGCGGTGGTGGCACGTCGAACATCACGATGTCCGGATCATGTTCTACCAGAACGGTTTCCAGATCCCCGGTGTGCACCGCATTGGCCCAGCGGGTGATCAGCTCGCGGATCTGCGCTTCATCCGTCATTTGGACCGACGGCCCTTGCGCTCAGAGGTGCCCTCGGACGACACGAGGACGTAGCCGGCGCTGGCGAACAGCACGGGCATCATCGCCATCATTCCGTAAGCCGCGGTCATCGTGTCACCCCTCTCGATTGCGGTGTTTTGTTGCTTAGTGTCTTCAACGGTGTAGACCGTTACGCGGTTCAGAATTCATCGCGTCAGTTCGAACTTTGTGGCCCCGTAAGGCTCGGCGGTGCCGAACGCGAACACGGTCGTCGGCTCGATCCGGTAGACGTGCCACGGCGGCGGGCCCGCCGACGGCGCGCTGTACTCGGCGGTCAAACCGTCGCCCTCGACCCGTGCCGGCCAGCCCTGCTCGGCGAACGCCGCGGCGACGGCCTGCAGTTCCGCGGCATCCGTGACGCGGGCGGCGCTGCCCTCGATGACCAAGTCGAACGGATGCGTCGCGACGCTGACGACACACCGCGGATCGGCGGCGATGTTGCGCGACTTGCGGGTGCCAGGACCGGAATTGAAGTACCAGACGCCGTCGAGCTTGACGAACCCGACGGGCGTCACGTGCGGCGAACCGTCCGGGCCGATCGTCGTCAGCCACGGGGTGTGGCGGTCAGGTCCGCCCGTGCCGGGCACCTGCGTGATGTCGGCCGCCAGCACGTCGCGCACCCGCTCCCATGCGATCGGCGCCGTGCCGTATCCGTCGAGGTTTCGAACATTCACGTTCGGCATGCATGAGTAGACCGATCGGGCAGGAAGAACTAATCGTGAAGCAATGACAACCGATCAATCACGGGTCTGGCTCATCACCGCCGCTGCGCCTGGTCCTCGGCAACGATGCCGTCGACGCGGTCGCCGGATCACTCGACGCGGCGAAGGCCGAACTGGCGGCATGGGAGCGGGTCGGCCGGGCCACGGCTTTCGACATCGAGTGACAAAGTGGTTTTCACTTCAAAGTCGCGATACGTGACCACAACATCTCGGTCAGCAATTCGGTCTGCCTTGTGGTGAAGCCGATTTCGCCGCAACGCGCTGGCCACCGTTGTGCCGCATCGACTATCTCGTCGATCATTCTCGCCGACGCGCGGCTGCGGAGCCCGAGTCGTGCGGCCGACTCCAGAAAATGTTGTCGATTCAGCCGGTTGGCGCGCCCGTAGAGGCTCATCGCCATCGGATCGCGCCAGCCGGCATAAGGCTGTGTGGTCAACAGGTCATAAGCGGGCGTCGGTCGCCAGAACCCGTCGGGGCAGTAGATCGAAAGGTTCTTACCGTGCAGGTCCCCATTGCCGATAAGCCACGAGAACACCACGACCCGTAACAATTCGAGGACGGCAGTGGCCCTCGATCCGCCACCCCGGGCGCAAGCGTCGGCGAGGGCGGTGATCGCGCTCTCTGCGTGAATTCGGTACTTGGAAGCCGGATAGAGGCCGGCAACTTGGCAGGCGTCTTCTTGAGCTAGGCGGACGCTGCCGTGGCGATCGAATCGGTCCACTAACAACGCACTACGTCCTTCTCCGTCGTGGAGGAGACGTGTTCTGGCAGGCCGCAATCCGCAGTCCGCCGCCATTCGCATGAAGAAGTGCTCGTTCTCGACGAGTCGGGGAAATCCGGTCGGCGGGTTGAGCTTGAGAATCGCCGGTCCCAACTCCGTGGTCGCCGGTGTCGACCACATCGCTGCGCTGACCTTGGGTTGGACTCCGGAGAGGCCCACAGGGTCCGCTTCAATTGATCCTGTAAGGCGTTGAAAGACGGCGCGAAAGTCGGTATCGCGTTCCGGCGAGAACATTGGCGATGTTTGGGGTGGCGGCGTGCCGGCCGGAATGACGCGCACATTGCCGATCGTGTCGGCTCCGATGGCAAGAAGGAGGGTGAAGTGGTCGTCCGCCGAAGTCTTGGTCGAGGACGTCACAATTCCCAGCCGCACTCCTTCTGGCAGGAGACCCGCAAAGAACGGCGGAACTGCGCCGCCGGTGGTGATCAGGGGGTAGTCAGCGTCGATGGGAAGTGACCATGAGACAGACCGTCCGCGGCCCTTCCCTCCAAGTGTCGCTGACGATAAGTGGTAGCTGAAGCTGATCGCATCCCCAGGTAGACGAGTCAGACTTGCAACTACATTGTCGTCGAGATACACGTCAGCATCGGTGATTTCGCGGAGACTGAGGGCGTCAACAGTGGTCATGCGGGGGCACTATCAGCGCTGGTGATGTCGAGTCGGACGCCGAGGATGTCGGCGATCTCGAGGATTGACGCCAGCTTTACGGATCCCGTCCCGTGCTCGAGAGCCTGAACGCTGTATCTGGAGACACCCGCGAGATCGGCGAGAACTTGCTGGGTTAGCCCGAGCTGGATCCGCCTGGCCGCAAATGCCTCTCCTATGCGGGCCATTTCAGGCATAGGGGATTGGCGATCGCGTTTTGTCCTGCGGGGGGTCCGCACGGTGCTCCTTATGTGTGATTCTTCAGGCATAAGTACCGAGATGGAAAGCCTGGGACGGTCAGGTCGGACCTCGGCCCTCTTATGTCAGATTTTTCAGGCATAAAGCCATACTGAAGCAGTTGAAGCCACAATGTCAAGTCTTACGACTGATTTTTCAGGCATAAACGGAGAGCCGGCAAGGCCACGGTTTTCGACGACGGCTAGGACTGCACGATTCCGTCGAGCGCGGTGATGATCGCGGCGACGTCCGTGCTCTCCGCGCGACGAATACGCCTGACCACCGTGGCCAGCGGTTCCGGGTGATCGGCGACAACACGGCCCAGCAGCTTTGCCTTCGCATCCAGCGTGCCGATCGCCAACAGATCAATCTCCGGCGGCGTCAGCGAGATCAGTTCAGCTGCCCGCCACGCCTCGTCGCGGGCGGCGTCGACGCTGAACTCCAAGACCTGCGCGACGTCCTGACCACCGATGGCCGCCAACTCTTCGAGCAGCGGCGAGAACTGTTCGACCGTAGCGCGCGCCGCAGGTATCAACGAGGCGAGGATCTCGTTGATCCTGTTGAAGTCGTCGTGGAAACCGTCCAATTCGACTTCCGGGAAAGCCTTTCCGGTGACGACACCGAGGTCCAGGTTGATGTGGGCGTTGATGCCCAGCAGCAGGCTCTGCAGAATTATCAGCCGGCCCGATCGCGACCTGTCGAACGCGAACCGCCATGCCCGGCTCGGCTGATTGCCGGCACGAAACTTCTCGTACGCCTCGAAATACGCGTTCGCGAATGACGCGTCGAAGCTAGACAACCTTTGCCCGTCGTCGAAAAACCCCCGCTCGATTCCGGTCTTCACCTCGAGCGTCACCTGCCGGTACAGGGCCGCGAAGTAGCCGAGCGGGTCCCGTCGCGCCTTCGTGTCGGCGACAATCGCGGCAAGGATCGTCAGGACATCGTCGATCGTCTTCGCTCGCATGCCGAACCCCCCGGGCGAAAATATCAGGCGAGATCGCGCCGCTCGGCCAATATGAACAGCGCCCACGCCGCGAGTGACTGCGCATCGGTGATCTCGCCGTCGCGGATCATCCGCTCCAGCTCTGCGCGGGAGAACCATGCGCTGTGCATGTCCTGCTCCTCGTGCTCGCGGTCGTGCTCGCCCTCGGTCAGGCCGGTCGCCACGAAGACCCAGCCGCGCTGGCTGCTCATGCCCGGCGCGACGTCGAGTTGCCCGAGCACGGCCATGGATGCGGCACGCAGCCCCGTTTCCTCGCGCAGCTCGCGAGCGGCCAGTTCGCCGGCCTCGAGGTGCTCCAGCTCAGGCGCGGTTCCCTGCGGAAACTCCCAGCGTCGCAGGCCAAGCGGATAGCGGAACTGCTCGACGAGGTGAAACCTGTCGCCGTCCTGCGGGATCACCAGCGCATAGGTCGGCTTGTCGACGACGGCGTAGACGCCTGTGCTGCCGTCCGGGCGTTGGATTTCGTCCTCCCGCAGTGTCATCCAGTTGTTCCGGTACACCTCACGCGAAGCCACACGTCGGATCGGTTCCACGTGCCCAGTATCGCCGAGTCGTCCTATGGGTAACCTCACGGACGTGCTGCTGAGCTCGCTGAACCCCGCGGCCGTCGCCGGCGGTGCCGATATCGAAGACGCCGTGCGCATCGACGGCGCCGCGCTGAGCCGCAGCGATCTCGTCGGCGCAGCGACATCGGTGGCCGAACGCGTCGCCGGTGCGCACCGCGTCGCGGTGCTGGCGAACCCGACGGCGACGACCGTCTTGGCCGTCACCGGCGCCTTGATCGCCGGCGTGCCGGTCGTGCCGGTGCCCGCCGACGTCGGCGCCGCCGAACGAAGGCACATCCTCACCGACTCCGGTGCGCAGGCGTGGCTGGGGGAGAAGCTCGACGACACCGGCGGCCTGCCCCACATCCCGGTGCGGTTGCACGCGCGCTCGTGGCATCGCTACGCCGAACCGCCGCCAGATGCGACGGCGCTGATTCTGTACACCTCGGGGACCACCGGCCCGCCCAAGGGTGTGGTGGTGAGCCGACGGGCGATCGCCGCGGATCTCGACGCGCTCGCCGAGGCTTGGCAATGGACTCCCGAGGACACGCTGGTGCACGGGCTTCCGCTGTATCACGTGCACGGGCTGGTGCTCGGACTGCTCGGGTCGCTGCGCATCGGAAATCGCTTCGTGCACACGGGAAAACCAAAGCCGGATGCCTATGCGGCCGCGGGTGGCTCGTTGTACTTCGGGGTGCCGACGGTGTGGTCGCGGGTGGTCGAGAACCGTGACGCGGCACAGGCACTTTCCGGTGCGCGACTGCTGGTCTCGGGAAGTGCGCCGCTTCCCGTGCCGGTATTCGACAAGCTGGCCGAACTGACCGGGCAGGCGCCGGTGGAACGCTACGGCAGCACCGAATCGCTGATCACAATCAGCACCCGCTTCGACGGCGAGCGCAGGCCCGGCTGGGTGGGACTGCCGGTGGCCGGCATCGAGACGCGGCTCGTCGGCGAGAACGGTGCCCCGGTGCCGCACGACGGGGAAACCATTGGGCGACTGCAGGTTCGGGGCCCGACGATCTTCGACGGCTACCTGAACCAGCCGGACGCCACAGCGGAGGCGTTGGATGCCGACGGCTGGTATCGCACGGGCGACGTCGCGGTGATCGACAATGGCGGCATGCACCGCATCGTCGGACGCGAGTCGGTCGACCTGATCAAATCCGGCGGCTTCCGGATCGGAGCCGGCGAAATCGAGACCGCGCTACTCGGGCATCCCGGCGTGCGTGAGGCGGCCGTCGTCGGCGTGCCGGACGACGACCTTGGCCAGCGCATCGTCGCCTTCGTCGTCGGTGACGCCGACCCTGATGTGTTGATTGACTTTGTCGGACAAGAGCTTTCGGCACACAAGCGGCCGCGGGAGGTGCGTATTGTGGAAAGCCTGCCCCGCAATGCGCTCGGTAAAGTGCTGAAGAAGGAGTTGGCGGGATGGCACTAAGGTTCGATGAGATCTGCGTCGACGCCGCGGATATTCACGCATTGGCCGCCTGGTGGTCCGAGGTGCTCGGCTGGCGTCACGAGCCGACCGACGACGGCGACGTCATGCTGTACGCGCCGCCCGGCGCGGGACCGAACTGGCTGTTTGTGACTGTCCCCGACGACAAGGTGGTCAAGAACCGCATCCACTTCGACTTTCGGCCCGACGATCAACAGGCCGAGGTCGAGCGGGTCATCGCGCTGGGCGCCCGCCACGTCGACGTCGGCCAGGGCGACGAAAGCTGGGTCGTACTGGCGGATCCCGAGGGCAACGAGTTCTGCATCCTCGCCGCGGAAGACTGACATGCCCGCCGCGAGCGTGGGTGTTTGCACGTCGACACGCCGCCGGAGGCGAGCATTTCGCGCACGCTCGAAGCTGGCGACGGTCCTGGCGCTGTCGCTGACCGGGTGCTTGTCGTCATTGGCGTTACCGCCCGCGTCGTGGGCGATACCGCCCACGTCGCCGACCGAGACAACGGATGCGCCAGCGCCCGCCGACCCCGCGCTGACGATCGGTACCGCGGCCACGGACACATTCGGCGGCTGGCTTCCTGATGGTGTGACGCTCTCGCCGTTCGACGTATCGAACCCTGTGATTGCGCTTCTTGATCCGTTGCTGCTCAAGGCAATTCAGGACGCCACTCGCGCGGCCGCCGCGGACGGCGTCGAGCTGCGGATCACGTCGGGATGGCGATCGACAGGATTCCAGCAACGGCTGTTCGACGATGGCGTCCGCACCTACGGAAGTGTCGACATCGCCAGGCAGTTCGTCGCCTCTCCCGAGGTGTCCAAGCACGTGACCGGCCAAGCGGTGGATATCGGGCCGGTGGACGCCGACTTATGGATGATCCGCAACGGGCCTCGGTTCGGCCTGTGCCAGATTTATGCCAACGAGATATGGCATTTCGAGCTGGTGGCCGACGAGCAAGGACGCTGCCCGCCGTTGAAGCCGAACGCCGCGGGCTGACCCTCAATCGGTCAGGTGTGCCGATGGTCCTCGGCGTAGGCCTGGATTACGGCCGTGGTGTCGCCGCCGAGTCGCAGGAATTCTTGGTCGAGCAGTTCGGCGAGACTTTTCACCGCAGCGGCGACGAGCGCGCCCGCCAAACGTGTGCCCGGTTGTGAGCTGTCGATGGCCTCAGCGGCGAGTCGGGTGGCGTACTCGAGTGAGGCCGCCAGGGAAGCGTCGGCTTCGAGATCGCGGAAGTAGTACGTCGCGCCGTACTGGGTGAAGTCGTTACGGGCCTCGACGATGCCGACGGCCAGCGCAGTAAGCACGTCGGTGGGGATGCTGTCGATCCCAAGGTCGGGTTGCGACTCGCGCGCCTGACGCAGAGTCGAAAGTTGCAGGGCCAAGACGCGCCGGCGGTGCAGGGCGGGGTAAATCTGGAGGACCCAGGACACGGCCGCGGTGAGGAGCATGAATCCAAACAGCGCCTCCAGCGGGGCAATCAAACGAAGCGATGCCGATGTCGGCACGATATCGCCGAAACCGAGGGTGGCGACGGTGACCAGTGACAGGTACAGCGAATCGAGCAGGTTTTCGCGCCCCGGAGTCAGGCCCGAGCTGAAGGCGAACCCTTCCGGCATCTGTGCAAAGTAGATCAGGGTCCAGCCGAGGACAGCTAGTGAACCCCAGCTCAGCACGACCATGGCGATGCCCAGCGGCCCCGTCAACGATGCGATCCGGCGATCGGAAGGGAGCAACCGCAGCAGCCGCCACACCACTTTCATCACCAGCGGCGCGATGCTGCCATGGCCGATTGGATGGAAAAGTGTATGAAACACATCGCGTACCACCATGGCCACGAGCAATGCGCCGGCCGCCGTCGCTACCCACTCCATCAAGCGTTTCCTCCGTGGGTGGCGGCGCGGTCGCTCGTTACACCGCGAGTGACCGCAAAAGTACGCGATTAGCGGCGTGTCGGCGTGCAAACACGGTCGCTCGCGGTGCTGATTAGTTGGCGTGCAGGGCTTCGTTGAGCGTGATGCCTTTACCGTCGCGGGTTACGACCTCGACCGCGCCGGACAGCGAATTACGCCGGAACAGTAGGTTATTCGCGCCGGACAATTCGCGGGCCTTGACCGTCTGACCGTCGGCTGTCCGCACCTTCGTCCCGGCGGTGACGTACAGCCCGGCCTCGATCACGCAGTCGTCGCCGAGCGAGATGCCGAGCCCGGCGTTGGCGCCCAGCAGGCAGCCCTTGCCCACGGAGGTGACGTTTTTCCCACCGCCCGACAGAGTGCCCATGATCGATGCGCCGCCGCCGATGTCGGAGCCGTCGCCAACCACTACACCCGCCGAGATGCGGCCCTCGACCATCGAGGTGCCCAGCGTGCCGGCGTTGAAGTTGACGAAGCCCTCGTGCATCACAGTGGTGCCCGACGCCAAGTGCGCGCCCAGCCGAACCCGGTCGGCGTCGGCGATCCGCACACCGGACGGCACGACGTAGTCGACCATCCGCGGGAACTTGTCGATGCCGTAGACGGTCACCGGCCCGCGGCGGCGCAACCGCCCCCGCACCACTTCGAAGCCCTCGACCGCGCAGGGTCCGTAGTTGGTCCACACCACGTTTGTCAGCACGCCGAATAAACCGTCGGCATTCAGCCCATGCGGCGCCACCAGCCGGTGCGACAGCAGGTGCAGCCGCAGATAGCCGTCGTAGGCGTCGACCGCCTCGTTCTCCAGCGAGCCGATCACCGTGCGCACGACAACGGTCTCGACGCCGCGGTCCTCGTCGCGCCCGGCCAGCTCCGCCAACTCGTCGGGCACCTCCGCGACCGAAAGCCGCACGGTGCCTGAGGGGCCGTCGGCGTCAAGTTCTGGTGCCGGGAACCACGTGTCGAGTACCGATCCGTCGGCGGCGATGGTCGCCAGGCCGACGCCTGAAGCAGAAGTCACGCTGCAAAAGGCTACTCGACTAGCCTCGACGGTTGTGGGCCTGGACTTACGGGGCGACCCGATCGCGCTGACCGCGGCGCTGGTGGATATTCCCAGCGAGTCGCGGCACGAGCAGCGCATCGCCGACGAGATCGAGGCCGCCCTGCGCCAACAGACCACCGGCTTCGAGATCGTCCGCAACGGAGACGCCGTGCTGGCCCGCACCAACCTCGGCCGCCCGACGCGGGTGATGCTGGCCGGCCACATCGACACAGTCCCGGCCGCCGACAACCTGCCGAGCCGCCTCGACGGCGGCGAGCTGCACGGCTGCGGCACCTCGGACATGAAGTCCGGCGACGCGGTGTTCCTGCACCTGGCCGCGACGGTCGCCGACCCCAAGCACGACGTCACGCTGGTGATGTACGACTGTGAGGAGATCGAAGCCGCCGCAAACGGTTTGGGCCGCATCGAACGTGAGCTGCCCGACTGGCTGCAGGCCGACGTCGCGATCCTCGGTGAGCCGTCGGGCGGGTACATCGAGGCGGGCTGCCAGGGCACGCTACGCGTCGTCATCAGCGCCAAAGGCACCCGCGCGCACTCGGCACGATCTTGGCTGGGGGACAACGCAATTCACAAACTCGGCGAAGTTCTGGCTCGGCTGTCGGCGTATCAGGCTCGCAACGTCGACATCGACGGCTGCACATACCGTGAAGGGTTGGCGGCGGTGCGCGTCGACGGCGGAGTGGCAGGCAACGTCATCCCCGACGCCGCCTCGCTGACGGTGAACTTCCGCTTCGCGCCCGACCGCAGCGTCGATCAGGCCCTTGCGCATGTGCTCGAGGTGTTCGACGGGCTCGACGTGCACATTGAGCAGACCGACGGCGCCGCAGGTGCATTGCCCGGGCTGACGAAGCCTGCCGCCGCGGCGCTTGTCGACGCGGCTGGGGGACAGGTACGCGCCAAGTACGGCTGGACGGACGTCGCGCGGTTCTCGGCGCTGGGCATCCCGGCGGTGAACTACGGGCCCGGTGACCCCAACCTCGCCCACCGCGCCGACGAGCGCGTCGAAACGGCTCAGATCACCGCGGCGACGGACATGCTGCGGCGATATTTAACGGCTTGACCGCTTCCGTAGCCTGGAAGCATGTGATGAGACGACGACATCTTCGCGCGTTTTTGTCGTCGTCCTCGAGGGATCTCTCACATGTCTTCCATCGTCTGTTCCAATTTGTCGTTCGCCTGGCCCGATGACACACCCGTCTTCTACGAACTGTCCTTCACCGTCGGCGAAGGCCGCACCGGCCTGGTCGCTCCCAACGGCGCCGGCAAGAGCACGCTGCTGCGGCT
>NZ_DASSCY010000184.1:0-8571 GCF_035697385.1 Mycobacterium sp.
GTCCTGGCGGCGCATGCCTCGCAGGAAGTCCAGCGCGCGCCGGGCGTCCTGGGTGAGGTAGCAGACGTTCTGGTCGTGGCGTTCGTCGACGATGCGATGCAGCCAGCCCTGGGCGGCCCAGGACTTAATGAGCGCGAGGCCGGACTGCGCGTCGTCGAGGTCGTCGAGGTCGCGTTCGAGCCGCACGACGAGCTCGGTCTCGGGCACAGCGCCGTCACTGAGGTGGCGCTCCATAAGCGTCGCGTAGAGGCTGACGTTGGTGGCGGCGAGCAGGCGGATCGCACGGGACCCTTGCAGGTCGCGGTTGAACTCGAGCAGCTCGGCCGCCGACAGCCCGGCGTTGTCGTCCACCTGCGTTCCTCTATTCAGTGCGTTCGTCCGGAGGCCCCAACATAGGGCACGGCGACGACATCTCCTGGGCGGGGAGGGGTCGTGTCGGTGGGGAAATTCATCGCCCTCGGCGTTTGCCGACGTCAGCGGAATGTTCGCGCTCCCAAGGGTTTGCGCAGTGTCGCCGACGTCTGGTACCAGTGTGAACGCTGTTGCTGATGGTGCCGCAGCGGAGCGTTCGACAGCGGTGGGAGTTTCGCCCACGTTGGCGAGACCTCGCCAACAGGCACTTCTGGTTTTGCCCGCGTACGGAGCGACAACGCCGCCTTCGCGACACGCAGGCCAGGGATTGTCGCTCGGTACGCGGGCAATCTTCACCGCGTCAGCGCGGGAACGCGCGTGGGTCCGACGTGCGGCCGCGCGGAACTTGTTGCAGTTCGACCTAATTGGGGTTAGATGCCACCTCATTGCGCCTAGCATCGACTACGACGCGAGTTTCCTCTCCTCGACGGTGCTTGGTGGCTACACCTTTGAACATCTTCGCGACGAGCTGGCCCTGAGGATCGCCGCCATCCCCGAGTTCCGAGCAAAGCTGGCCGACAGCCAGTTCAATCTGGACTATCTGGTGTGGGTTGAGGACGACGAGTTCGACCTGGGTCGTCATCTGCTTCGCATCGGCCTGACTTCACCGCAGCAGTCGGGGAACTCCGGCTCCCGCGGTCAGACCATCTCGGGTACACGCAGGTGTGCGACTGCCAACTCGAAGTCGCACTGATCGAGTACCTCTGCGTTTGCTTCCTGGCTGCCCGTGGCTCTGATCCTGTCCAACTGGTCCTTGTTCCGCTCAATCGCTTCGGCGTTGTCGAAGGTCGCTGCGGCCACGCCACGACCGGACGCTCGGTCGACGAGAAGGCTGGCACTGCAGAATCCTTCCAGTTCCTCGAGGGCGGGCAGGATAGTCGTCTTGTAGAAATCGATCCCTCCATCGATTTGATCCGGGTCGACCTTGACCCAAGTGGTGCGGACACAGGCACCCTCACCCGCGCGGTGCTCGCGGTGCATGGCAGCTATCTCCCATTCCTCGACCTGCCTGCTACCACCCAAAAGCTCGGCGGCCCGGTCACGAATCGGCCGAACTGACTCCTCGCTTGCGCGCATCGCCTCCTCGGACTCCCAGGAGCTGGTAACAATGCAGCGGCCGGACGTTCGGTCGACCAACAATGACAAGCCGACGCACCCGTCGATTCCCTCGAGCGCGGGCATCACGCTGTCGCGCGTATGCGCGATACCGGCGTCAATGGACGAGGGCTGGCCCTGGATGGTGGTGCTTCGTGCGTACATGATCTGCCTCCGTTGTATGTGGGGCAGCGTCTCGACGGCGCCGCCGGACCACTTCATCGTCCTCCCGCGGGCAGGACATGGCAATGGGTGGCGGGCGTCATCCTGATCGCATTTCTGATTCGCTGAAACTCGCTGCGCGCCCGAACAATACGTGGTTCACAAGCAAGCACAACTAATGAGTTCTGCGGCCAGGTGGTGGTGACGTCGACGAAGATCTGCTCATCCATCAGCGGACGAATCGAGGCTGGCGCGAACGTCTTTCATACGACAGTAAAGCCGGAGCGGATTCTCGGGTGTTCGGACGAAACCGTACCGCTGGTAAAAAGCGGCCGCGTCTTCGTCGGCAGCATCAACCACGATGAGACGTGCGGCAGCGACCTCCCCGGCAGCGACTGCCTTCCGCAGTGCTTCGGCGAGAAGCGTTGCGCCAACGCCTCTTCCCTGCTGTGACTGGTCAACTGCCAGGCGGGCCAGCAGCACCATGCCGACCGGATACGCTGGCATGCCGCGAACGAGTTTTACAGGAGCGTCGGCTCGGAGCACCGAGCCCATGGTCAGGCTGAAGTAGCCGACAACACGACCCCTTTGTGTTGCCACGAACGTCCGCGCAGAGTCCATGCGTTGGGCTGCGAGCGCGTGGCGGCGAAGCCATTCGTCGAGCACCTCGTTTCCCGAGTCGAACGCGCTGACGTCGTGGTGGGCATCGAGCCGCTCGAGCAGGACACGCGAGGCGCGGCTCACGCCTCGCGGAGCTTCGGGTTGTTCTTGAACAGGTCGACCAGCTCCGGCACTGGCTTGGCTGGCTTATCGAGTTCGGCGATGAATCGGTCGAATGCTTGGTTCGATAGCACCAAGTCGTGATGGTGCTTCACCACCCCTTTCGCCCGCGACGTAACGGTGTCAAGCACGAACGCCGTCACCGTGGTTTCCTCGAGGTCTGCGGCCTGACGGATCAGCGCGTCCTGCTCTGGGGTAACGCGAACCTCCAGGCGATGACGCCGGGGTTTGGTTGCACCATCGCTCATAAGTTGAGCATAGCATCTGTCCGGACATTGTCCGGACAGAACTGGCCCGCAGTCGCGACGGCGCCTGCGCTCAGCCCAGCGGGGCGAGCGGGTAGATGATCTGCGCCTGCGCCGAGTCCGGCGGCGCGATCGCCTTGACCTGCCCGCCCTGGATCTGGACCAGCATCGGGTTGAGCGCGGTGTTGTTGTGGAAGTGGTCGCCCTCGGCTGCGAACTTGATCGGTCCGTAGAAGGTTGTCATGTCGGTGCCGGCGATCAATTCGTTCAGCTTGCCGCGGGCTTCCTCGGACAGCGACGGCGGCTCACCCAGCTTCTCGACCGCGGCCTGCAGTACCTGCCCCGCGGCACTGCACCCGGCGGCGGTGTAGTCCGGCGGCGAGCCGTTCTTATCCTCGAATGCCTTCGCGTAGTCGGCCGCCGAGCCGAACAGGTCGTCCTTGAAAGTCGCGGTCGGCAACCAAACCGAGATCCCCATCACGCCGTCGGCTTGGCGGCCGAGCGCCTGCGCGAACGAGGCATCTGTGATCCCGTAGTGCTCGATGATCGCCTTCGGCGTGTAGCCGGTCGCGGCCATCGCCTTCACGAAGTCAACCAGCAGGACGTCGTGGCCGCCGACCGCCACGATGTCGGGCCGCTGCGCCGCGACCACCTGGGCGACCGGCGCCAGGTCGGCATTCGGCGGGAACAGCGAGAAGTGCACTACTTCGAGCTTCGCGGCCTCAGCACCTGCGCGGAAGCCCTCGGCGGTGTCGTCGGAGAACGGCTCGTTGGCGCCGACGACCGCCACCCTGACCGGCTTGGGATTCGCGGTGTCCACGATCGACTGGATCGAGCGGGCCGCTGTGGTGTCGACGGCAGGAATGACGCCGAAGGTGAACGCGGGCTGCTTCTGCCAGACGCCGGGCGACTCCGCCGAGCCGGCGATGCACGGCACTTTGTACTTGGCGCAGATCGGGTCCATCGCGAGCTGCACGCCGCTGGTGTAAGCGCCGAAGATCGCGTTCACGCCTTCCTCGGTGACCAGCCGGGACGTCGCGTCGGCGCCGGTGGCAGGGTCGCTCTTACAGTCCTGCACGGCCAACTCGACGTTGTACTTCTTGTCGCCGATCGACAGCCCGCCCTTGCTGTTCACCGTGTCGGCCCAGAGCTGGTATCCGCGCTGGGCGATCTGTCCACCGGTCGCGGATGCGCCGGACAGCTCGAGCACGGCGCCGACCTTGAACGTGTCGGTCGCCCCCTCGCCCGTGTCGCCGCCGCACGCGGAGAGCAGGCTCGGGCCGGCAACCACGCCGCCCACCACGAGGCCGGCCCGGCTGAGAAAGAGTCGACGATTGATGTTGTTGGACATGATCTTTCCTCTCGAGTGCATCGGTCAACGGCCACCTAGATAGACGTGCATGAGCTCGCGGTCGTCCTTTACGTCGTCGGGTGTGCCTTCGAATCGGTTCCGGCCACCCACCAGGACGTACATCCGGTCGGCCACCCGCAATGCCTCGCGGATGTTCTGCTCGATCATGATTACGCCGACGCCGCGCTTGGCGAGCTCGGCGGCGCGTACCAGGACGTCGCCGACCAGCTTGGGGGACAGGCCGGCGGACGGTTCGTCGAACAGCAGGAACCGTGGGTTCAAGACGAGCGCGCGGGCGATCGACAGGATCATCTGTTCGCCGCCGGACAGTTGGCCGGCCTGCACGGCATACCGCTCGCGTAGCCGCGGGAACTCCTCCAGCAGTTCTTCGATCCGCCGGTCCAGCTGCTCCCGGGAGCGCATCGTGTAGCCGCCGATACGCAGGTTGTCGCGCACCGAGAGTTGGGGGAACACGCCGCCGCCCTGCGGCATCATCGCGAGTCCGCGGCCGAGGGTGCGATGTGACGGCAGATGGGTGACATCGTCGTCGTCGATCGTGACGCTGCCCGCCCACGGGTCGATCACGCCCACCATCGCCTTCAGCAGGGTGCTTTTCCCGCAGCCGTTGGGCCCGAAGATGCAGGTGACCTCGCCGGTGCGAGCAGTCATCGACACCTGGTGCAGGATCTGCACGCTGCCGTACCCGGCGTCGAGGTCGTCGACCGTGACGACGCTGTCCTTGGCGGCCTGATGTTCACTCACTTGTCGGCACCCCCAGATACGCCTCCATGACGTGGGGATCGTGTGAAATCTCCTCAAAGCTGCCCTGCGCCACGATCTTTCCGGCATCCATCACGATGATCCGGTCGCAGATGTCCTGCGCGAGCTCCATGTCGTGCTCGATCACCAGGAACGTCGTCCCCGCGTCACGCAGGGTGCGGATGGCGTCGAGCATGATCTGACGCAGGCGCGGGTGAACCCCGGCGGCGACCTCGTCCAGCAGCGCGACCTTCGGGTTCTGCATCAGCACTCGACCCATCTCGAGCAGCCGTTGCTGCCCGCCGGACAAGGTGCTCGCGAGGTCGTCGGCGACGTGAGTGAGCTCCAGCCGCTCCAGCACGGCGTCCGCGTCGGCGCGGGCATTGTTCCAGTCGAACTGCACCGCGGCAGTCCAAAGGTTCTCCCGCACGGTCATATTCACGAACAGCGCTGGGATCTGGAAGGTGCGCCCAAGGCCGGCGCGGGCTATCCGGTAGGCAGCGAGCCCGGTGATGTCTCGATCGAACAGCTTGATGGTGCCGGCGTCGGGCTTCAGGGCGCCGGTGAGCAGATTGAAGAGTGTGCTCTTGCCGCTGCCGTTCGGCCCGATGATGCCGACGATCTCCGCCTGCGCGACCTCGAACGTGACACCGGCGACCGCGTGGATGCCGCCGAAGGAGCGGGCGAGCTCGTCAACCGCCAGCACCGTCATCGTTTGGCCTCCTCGGTCTCGCTGTCCGTTCGCCGAGGCGCGACGTCGTCGCGGGTGCGGCCAAGTAGCTGGCGTACCAACCGCATTCGTCGTGCGCGCCGGGCGAGGCTGACGATCCCGTCGGGCAGAAACAGCACGACCGCCATCACCAGCGCGCCGACGATGATGATGTATGCGGTCGTCTCGCCGTAGCTGACCCGAAGCTGCTCCTGCAGGAGGTACAACGCGGTCGCGCCGAGCGCCGGACCCCACGCGTGCCCGAGCCCGCCGACGAGCACCATCACCACTAGCTGGTCGGTGATGATGGTGTTCAGCACGCTGGCCGGGTTGATGAACGTGATCCAGTACGCGTTGATGCCACCCAGCACGGCGGGGATGATCGCGCTCAGCACGAAGGCCTCGATCTTGACCAGCGTGGTGTTGATGCCCTGCGCGCGGGCGGCGGCCTCGTTGTCGCGTGCCGCCTTCACCCGGAAACCGAACCGGGACCGTTCCAGCAGCAGATAGCACACGGCGAATGCGATCGCCGAGGCGCCGAGCATCGTGTAGTAGAAGAAGTTGTCGTCGAGGCGGATCGGCGTCGTGAGTCCGCCGGAGCCACCGGTGAACTCGACGACTGTGGTGAGCTCGCGCACCGCCTCGGCCAGCGCCCAGGTCGCGATGGCGAAGTATGCGCCCCTCAGCCGCAGCGCCGGCCAGCCGACCAGCGCCGCAACCGCGCCTGCGACCACGGCTGCGACCGGAAGGGTCGCCCAGAAGTTCCAGGCGTAGTCGGGCTGCATCAGGATCGCCGTGGTGTACGCGCCGATGCCGAAGAAAGCGACATGGCCGAAGCTGATATAGCCGGCGTACCCGCAGATCACGTTCCAGGACAGCGCAAGTCCGGCCCACAACGCGACGCCGGTGGCGACCCGGATGTAGTACGGCGTCGTCATCATCGGCAGCAGACACAGCACCGCGACGACGAGGACGAGCACACCGAGATTGAGGTACGGGTTGCCCCCGGAGGCGGGCCTACTCATGCCAGACCTCGCCGCGAAATGCCTTGCGGGAACAGCAGTAACGCGACGAACAGCACCGCGAAGACCACCATCAGTGTGTAATCGGCGCCCACGTACGTCGTGACCACCGACTGCAGCACGCCGAGGAACAGTCCGGCGGCCAGTACCCCGACCACCGAGCCGAGCCCGGCCAGCACCACGACGAAAAACGCGAACAGTGTGTAGCGCAGGCCGACCTCCGGAGTCATCGCGTAGATGGCGCCCAGCAGCGCGCCGGCCACCGCGGTGAGCCCGGTGTAGATGGCGTACACCAGGCTGCTGATCCGCTTCACGTCGACGCCCATCAGCCCGGCGTTCTCCTTGCTCTGTGCGGTGGCCCGGATCGCGAGACCTGTGCGGGTGTAGAACAGGAACGCCAGGAACAGGCCGGTGGCGACCACTGCGAAGGCGAAGCCGGCCACCCGGATCATGGGTGCGGTGATGCCGAGCAGCTCGACGTTGCCGGAGATGAGGTCGGTGTGCACGGTGCGGGGCGTGTAGCCGAACACGGTGAGCAGGCCGCCGCGGATCAGCGTGGCGAGCCCGAAGGTGAACGCCAGCCCCATCAGTGCTGGCAGTGCGTATTTGCTTGTCCGGACCCGATAGATCAGCGGCGCGATGAGCCAGCCGACGGCGCCGAAGACGATGAACACGACCGGGAGCAGTAGAAACGCGTCGACCCCCAGCGCGTCGCTGGCCACGATCGCGGCGAACGCGCCGAGAACCACCCACATCCCGACCGCGAGGTCGACGACGTCGAGAACGCCGAACGACAACGAGAAGCCGATGCTGATGGCGACGTACAGACCACCGATCAGAATCCCACCGACGAGCGCTTGCACCAGTTCGGTCACGGCGTCCTCTCGGCAGAGCGGTCAGACTGCTCGGAGCGTGTCCGGGCCGTGAGTCTTTCAACCATAAAACAATCGTTTTGAGCTTGGATGACTTTCGAGGTAGCGAAGTCAACTCGGCGCGGTCACGGTTCCGCATCCGCTGACGCGGAATGGCCGCCCAGGACCAGGATCATTTGCTGGCAACTTTGTTGAAAACGCATGTTGAATAACGACATTCACTAGCGGGTGTCAAGGATGAAGGCGGCGGGGAGACCGCTGTCGCGACTCGACGAGCTTGCTCAGAGCACCGACTACTCGAAGTTCGCCGACCCGACTCTGCTCACGGGGATACCGATCGTGGGCCCGGCGCTGTTGAGTTCTGAGTGCCGAAGATTTCTTGGCGTCCTGCTTGCGCAAGGCAACTGCCAGCGTGCCCTCATAGCAGCGCTCGACCAGCGCGTTGTAGATGGTCTATCGGCACCCGATGATTCGGCGCGCACCCTCAGTCAGCTGGACGGATGGGCGGCCTGGGGAGAAGTCGATATCGGCTTCGGTCGTCATACAGAGGCTCCAGCCACAGTGGTGATGGGTTCGGTGAATGCCAAACGGGGGACGGCGATTTCGCGGTCGCGGCCGTCGAGGGAGCGGAATCGGACGGTGGTCGATTCGGTGTCTTGGGGGTTGGGCTGTGTCAGAGCCCAGGACCAGAGCACGATGACGTGGCCGAGGTAGGCGGTGTCGAGCATGGCGACGGCGTCGGGCAGCGACACGGGCCCGTCGCGCAGGGCGTGGTTGAGCATGTCGGACATGGCGGGGGCGTCGACCTGGGTGGTGAGCGCGGCGAAGCTGGTCAGGTCGACCTCGGTGCCGCCGGGTTTGGCGGGCTTGGGGTTGGACAGGTCGCCGATCTTAAAGCTCAGTGCGCCAACGGAACTGATGGCGTGGCGGGCCAGTGGGACGTCGATGTCCAGGCGCGAGTCGGTGAACGAGGACTTGAGAAGCGCGCGGGCGGCGCCGATGGCTTCGTTGAGTTGGCGGGCCACGCCGCGGCTTTGTTCCATGGTGCCGAAGGCGGTGAAGCGTTTGACGCGCTGGGCGCAGCGCTGCTGGATGCGTTCGACTTCGTCGATCTGGTGGCCGACGAGTTCGAAGAAGCCGGCCATGACCTTGCGTAGGGCGGGGT
>NZ_DASSCY010000185.1:0-25591 GCF_035697385.1 Mycobacterium sp.
ACCTACGGGACGGCGACCGCGTCTTCGAGACCTACTGGACGAAGCGCCGGGGCGTGGAGGCCATGGACTACAACTACTCGCTCATGGACCTGACCGTCTACGGACGCCAGGAGCCTTGGGAGGAATCACCCACCGGCTGGCCGCAACACTGCTCCATGAGGAGCGACAGCGGGTCGCCCACATGGGCGCCGGTATCGGAGGAGTGGGGCGGACGCCCCGTCGCCCAGTGGCCGCGACTCGACGCCGGACACTCCGACGACCTCGCCGTTGAACGCAGATCGCCGGCTCAGTACACGTCGCGGACGTAGCGTTTCTCGGCGACCAGTTCGCGCTTGTAGTCGTGTGCCTTCTCGTGCGACATCTTGCCGTGCTTGGCGATGATCGTGGTCAGCGCATCGTCGACGTCCTTGGCCATTCGGGTGGCATCACCGCAGACGTAGAAGTGCGCTCCGTCGTCGAGCCAGCGCCAGACGTCGGCGCCGTAGTCGAGCATCTTGTGCTGCACGTAGACCCGGTCGGCCTGGTCCCGGGAGAAGGCCAGATCCAGGCGGTTGAGGAAGCCGTCGCGGACCATGTCCTCCAAATCGTCGCGGTAGTAGAAGTTTTCGCTGCGATGCCGGTCGCCGAAGAACAGCCAGTTGCGGCCGGAGTGCCCGAGCGCCCGTCGCTCCTGCAGGAAGCCGCGGAACGGCGCGATGCCGGTGCCGGGGCCCACCATGATCATCGGTGTGTTCTGGTCCTCGGGCGGGCGGAAATGCGGTGAGCGCTGCAAAAACACTGCCGCTGCCGCTGCGCGGTCCGCCAGGAACGTCGAGCAGACACCGCCCCGCTGGCCGCCGTTGACGCCGCCGTAGCGCACCACCGACACCGTCAGCTGCACCTCGTTGGGGCTGACAAGCGGGCTCGACGAAATCGAGTAGTTCCGCGGCGTCAGCCGCACCAAAACTTCCTGCCACTGCTCGGGCTCGGCATGCACCGCGAACTCGGTCACGATGTCCAGCCCGTTGCGGCCAACCAGCCATTTGTCGAGCTTGTCCCTCGGCGCGCGCAGCGCCTTGGCCGCGGCGCGGTCATTGCACGATTCGGCGACGAACCGCAGCAGGTTCGGCGTGACCCGGCAGATGTCGTAGGACACGATCAGGGCGTCGCGCAGCGACTGCTCGTTGCCGTCGACCTCGACCTCGGCGTCGCCTGAAAGGCCGGTGGCCGCCAGCCATGCATCCACCACAGCAGGACTGTTGGTGGCGTACACGCCAAGCGAGTCGCCTGCCGCGTAGGTGACGTCGTATTCGGAGATGTCAAACCCGAACTGGCGCACCTCTTTTCGCGATGTCGGCGGGGTCAGCACGGTATTGCGGGACAGGCGCGCGAGAAGAGGTTTGGCGCGCGTGAACGGTTCGGTGGCGGTCTTGGGCCGCGCGATCGTGGACACCCCGCCGCCGTTGCCATTCGACGGTGCGGGCGCGTCGGGTGCGCCGGCCAGAAGCGTGGTGACCTTTTCGGCCCAGCGGTCCATCGGCTCGTCGTCGTAGATCTCGCATTCGGTGCGTTCGAGCATCCGCGTTGCGCCAAGCGCCTCCAGCCGCGTGTCGATGGACTTGGCGTGGCCGCAGAAGTTGTCATACGAACGGTCGCCGATGCCAAGCACCGCGTAGCGGATGCCGTCCAGCGCAGGCGCATCCGGAGAGTCGAGCTGGTCCCAGAAGGTCGCGCCGTTGTCCGGTGGGCCGCCGTCACCGAAGGTGCTGGTGATCACCAACACGTCGCGGGCAGTGGCCAAATCCGGCAGCTGCAGGTCGTTCATGTTGACCAGCTGCGAGCCGCCGAGCTTCTCGGCCAGCCGGGAGGCGAAGTCCTCGGCGTTGCCGGTCTGCGAGGCCCACAGCACCAGCGGGCCGCCCTTGGGTTGCGGCGCCGTGTCTGTGAGCCTGGAGTACTTTCCGGCCAGCAGGCCGTCGACCCACAGCCGCACGTCGGCCGAGACCGGCGCCGAGGGCGGCAGCACCGGAACGCCACTCACCCCGTCGGCAATCCCGCGGAAAAAGGCTGTGACGTAGATCTTTTCGTCGTGGCTCAGAGTCGGCTGGTAATCGTCGGCGGGTTGGACTGACTTGGCAGGGCGCAGGCTCACGGCACACGCCTTGAACTCCGGTTGCAGCGAGTCGGGGTCGACGGCGTCGTTGGTCAGCGCATTGACCGTCAGGTATTCGCCGTGTTCGTCGTTCCAATGGAACGGCACGAAACAGTTGCCGGGCAGCACCCGGTCCGTGACCACGGCGGGCAGCACGGCGCGGCCCCTCCGTGAGGCCAGCTCGACGGGCTGGCCGGCGACGATGTTCAGCGCCAGCGCATCGGCGGGATGGACCTCGACGAACGGTCCGCTGTCGAGCTTGTTGAGCTTGTCGACCTTGCCGGTCTTGGTCATGGTGTGCCACTGGTGTTGCAGCCGGCCGGTGTTGAGCACCAGCGGGTAGTCGTCGTCGGGCAGTTCGCGTGGGTCCATGTGTGGACGCGCCAGGAACGCCGCGCGCCGTGACGGCGTCGCGAAGGCCAGCCGTGGCACCTGACCGTTCTCGTCGACGAACAGGTCTTGGCTCACACCGTCGTTGAGGTAACGGATCGGGTGGCGATCGGCGTCGTCGTCGGGCGGGCACGGCCATTGCAGCGAGGTCTGCCGTAGCCGCTCGTAACTGGCGCCACGCAGGTCGTAGCCGGTCTTGGGATTCCAGAACTGCCTGATCTCGTCGAAGATCTGCTCGCTGGACTCGTAGCGGAAATGCTCGCCGAAGCCCATCTGGGTGGCGACCTGGCAGATCAGTTGCCAGTCCGGGCGGGCCTGGCCCGCAGGCGGAATCGACTGCTGCAGCAGTGTGAGATTGCGCTCGGAGTTGACCATGACGGCGTCGGATTCGGCCCACAGCGTGGCAGGCAGCACGATGTCGGCGTAGTGGTTCGTCGCCGTGGTGCGGTAGGTGTCCTGGGTGATGACGAGATCGGCCGCCTCGAGGCCGGTGATCACCGTCTTTCGATTGGCCACGGTGGCAACGGGATTGGTGCAGATGATCCAGCACGCCTTGATGTCGCCGTCGGCGAGCTGCTCGAACATTTCAATGGTGCCCGGCCCGACATCGGAGCGAAGGGTCCCGGGCGCCAAACCCCATTGCTGCTCGACGAACTCGCGGTCGTCGGCCGAGACCACCGAACGCTGGCCGGGCAAACCGGGTCCCATGTAACCCATTTCGCGTCCGCCCATCGCGTTGGGTTGACCCGTGAGCGACATCGGTCCGCTGCCTGGCCTGCAGATGGCGCCGGTCGCCAGGTGCAGGTTGCAGATCGCGTTGGTGTTCCAGGTGCCGTGGGTGCTCTGGTTGAGTCCCATCGTCCAGCAGCTCATCCACTCCCCCGCGTCGGCGATCATCCGGGCGGCGGTGCGGATGTCTTCTGAGGGAATGCCGGTGATCTCGGAGACGCGGTCGGGCGAGTAGTCGGCGAGGAATTCCGGCATTGCCTCCCAGCCGCTGGTGTGCGCGGCGATGAAATCGGCGTCGATGTCGCCGTTTTGGACCAGCAGGTGCAGTAAGCCGTTGAGCAGTGCCAGATCGGTGCCCGGCTTTATCTGCAGGAACAGGTCGGCCTTATCCGCGGTGGTGGTGCGGCGGGGGTCGACGACGATCAGCTTGGCCCCCGCCTTGAGGCGATCGGCCATCCGCAGGTACAGAATGGGATGGCAGTCGGCCATGTTCGACCCGATGACGAAAAACAGGTCGGTGCAATCGAAGTCGGTATAGGACCCCGGCGGGCCGTCGGCGCCGAGCGACTGCTTGAACCCCGTTCCGGCGCTGGCCATACACAACCGTGAATTCGACTCGATGTGCACGGTCCGCAGGAAACCCTTGGCCAGCTTGTTGGCCAGATATTGCGCCTCGATGGACATCTGGCCCGACACGTACAGTGCGACCGCATCCGGACCGTGCTCATCGACAATGTCACGCAGCCGTCGGCCGGCTTCGGCAACGGCGTCGTCGACTGGGGTGGGCACCAGCTCTTCGTTGCGCGCCGGGCGCACCAGTGCGGATGTCAACCGCCCGTCGTCGGCGGCCATCAATTCAGCGTGGGTGGCGCCCTTGGTGCACAACCGGCCGAAGTTCGTGGGATGCAGCTTGTCCCCTGAAACGCGGGCTATGACCTGCTTACCGGTGCTGCGATCGGTCTTGGTCTGCACCTCGATGCCGCAGCCGACACCGCAGTACGAGCACGCCGTACGGGTCACCGCCATGACGCCCATGGTGGGCTGGCAATGTTTCGGGCTCTTTTCCAATGACGTTATCGGGGTGAAAATTGATGCTCACCGGCCCAGATGCGGGCCGGTGAGCATCGTTTGCGCAGCTCAGGTGGCCGGCACGGGTGCCGCCATGCGGCCGATTTCTTCACCCGCGCCTGCCCTGGCGGACTTGATCCGCAGGAAAACGACCCAGGTGACTATGGCGCAGATCACATAGAAGCCCATGAAGACCCAGAATGCGTTGGTGGCCGACTTCGCTTCGCCGACGTACGAGGCGCGCAGCACGACGTTGATGAACACTCCGCCGAGCGCTCCGATCGCACCGGCGAACCCGATCAGCGCACCGGACATGGCCCGCGACCACGCCGCCTTCTCGTCGCGGCTGAACTCGTCACGGCCCTGCGCCTTGGCCTCGAAGATCGACGGGATCATCTTGTACGTCGAGCCGTTGCCGAGGCCGGACAGGATGAACAGCAGGATGAATCCCACGACGTAGGCCGTCATCTGCCCGCCCGTCGGAGCTCCGGCCGCGCCGTCGTCGAGCACGCCTGCCGTCACGAGGATTCCCGCCGCGAAGATCATCGCGATGAAGGTGTACAGCGTCACCTTGCCACCACCGATCCGGTCGGACAGCTTCCCGCCAAATGGCCGCGAAATGGAACCGAGAAGAGGCCCGATGAACGCGATCTGCGCGGCGTGCAGGGATGCCTGCGCGGGCGTGTCGCCGCCGGCTAGGTAGTTGATTTGCAGCACCTGGCCGAACGCGAACGAGAAGCCGATGAACGATCCGAACGTCCCGATATAGAGGAAGCTCATCACCCAGGAGTGCTTGTACCGCAACGCTTCTGCCATCGCGCCGAGGTTGGACCGCTGGTTGCCGAGGTTGTCCATGAACAGCGCCGCGCCCACCGCCGCCAGCGCGATCAGGACAAGGTAAATGGCACAGACGATTTCGGCTGCGGTGTTGCTGAACACGGCGATCACCAGTAGACCGACGAGCTGGATGGCCGGCACGCCGATGTTGCCGCCGCCGGCGTTCAATCCCAGCGCCCAGCCCTTGAGCCGCTGCGGGTAGAACGCATTGATGTTGGTCATCGACGACGCGAAGTTGCCGCCGCCGAAGCCTGCGAACGCCGCGACGATCATGAACGTGGTGTAGGAGGTCTCTGGTCGCTGCATGAAATAGAGCGTCAGCAAGGTTGGTATCAGCAGCAGGAGGGCGCTGACGATCGTCCAGTTGCGCCCGCCGAACTTGGCTGGGGCGATGGTGTACGGGATCCGCATCGCTGCACCGACCAGCGTGGGTACCGCGACCAGATAGAACTTGCCCGCCGGGTCGATGCCGTAGGTGGCCTGCGGCATGAACAGCACCATCACCGACCAGATCGACCACACCGAAAAGCCGACGTGTTCGGCGAAGATCGACCAGATCAGATTGCGTTTCGCTATTTGCTTTCCGGGGGTCTTCCCGCCGGTGCCTTCCCAGGCCTCGACGTCTTCGGCATCCCAGTGTTCGATGTTGCGGTCGCGGGTCAGAATTGTCACGAAGGCCTCCCAGCAGCAGTTGCGTCATTTTTACGGGGACGCCATTCCGCAGCGATTGCACGGCCGTGTCGGAAATGTCAACACCCGCTCACACCTGCGCTTGCATTGCTGGTGCGCAATGGGATTCATGGCCGACTCATCGGGGAAACGAACCAGAAACAAATGCGCCCTAGCGTCGGTGAGGGTGAGCGACGGCAGCACTCCACGATTCCTGCAGGGCCCATTTGAGTTCGAGGGCAACGGTTTGGACAAGCCGTCGCTGCTCGATGAGTCCCTGCGCTACGTGGTGCCAGCGGGTGCCGTAACGCAGCCGGTGTACTTCCGGGGCGGCAACTCCACCAAGCAGATGATCACCGTGGTGCTGTTCCGCGACGGAAAACCGATGCGCTACTTCCCGATCGCGGCCAGGGGTGCCACGCATGTCGCCTTGCGCGTCGTCGAGGATCTGCTCGCCGACACGGTCCTTGAGCTGCATGTCGCCGCACCCAGCGGCTGCAGCGGGACGGTGATCGTCGACCTCGGCCTGGTGGAGGTGTGATGCGACAGAAGCTGGTCGTGGTCGGCAACGGGATGGCCGGGGTGCGCGCGATCGAGGAGATCCTGCTGCGCGGCGGCGCCGAGAAGTTCGACATCACGGTGTTCGGTGACGAACCGTACGGCAACTACAACCGGATCCTGCTGTCGAATGTGCTGGCCGGCAGCGACCACGCTGACGAGATCTATCTCAACGGGCTGGACTGGTACAACGACAACGGCATCGACCTTCGGGCCGGGGTTCGGGTGGTGCGCATCGATCCGTTCGCACACCTGGCGTACGCCGACGACGGTTCGGTCACCCGCTACGACTATCTGATCCTGGCGACCGGCAGCCGGTCCTTCTTCCCGCCGATGGCCGGGTTATGGGCGGACAACAAGACTTTGAGCGACGGCGTGTTCGGCTTCCGCACGCTCGACGACTGCGTCGGCATGATCTCGCAAGCCGCACACCGCACCAAGGCGGTGGTGATCGGCGGCGGTCTGCTGGGACTCGAGGCCGCGCGAGGACTGCAGAACCGCGGGCTGACGGTCGACGTCGTACACGCGGGTCCGACGCTGATGAACGCGCAGCTCGACGACACCGCAGGAGCGATCTTACGAAAGTCGGTACAAGGCATCGGGATAACCGTTCACCTGGACAAGCGCACCACCGAAGTTCGCCTTGACGGCAGCGGCCGGATGGCGGGAGTCGTGTTCTCCGACGGCAGTTCGATCGACTGCGACATGTTGGTCATCGCGGCGGGCATCCGGCCCAATGTCGGGCTGGCGCAACGCGCAGGCCTGACCGTCGAGCGCGCGATCGTCGTCGACGACCACATGCGCTCGGTCGACGACGACGCAATCTATGTGGTCGGCGAATGCGCCCAGCACCGCGGCCAGGTCTACGGGCTGGTGGCGCCGCTGTGGGAACAGGCGACCGTGCTGGCCGACCACCTGACCGGCACCGACCGCAGCGCCGCGTACCACGGGTCGCGCACGGCCACCAAGCTCAAGGTCGCAGGCGTCGACGTCGCCGCGATGGGCCTGAAGGCACCCGAACTCGAAGACGACGAGTTCGTCCAGTATTCCGAGCCACGGCACGGCGTGTACAAGACCATCGTCATCCGCGACGGCAAGCTCGTCGGCGCCACATTGCTCGGCGACGTGAGCAAGGTGTCGTTCCTGACCCAGGCGTTCGACAGCGGGTTACCGCTGCCAGAGGAGCGCGTCTCGCTGATGTTCGACATCGGCACCCCGGAGGTGGCTGTCGGCGTCGCCGAGATGTCCGACGACGCCCAGGTGTGCAACTGCAACGGCGTGAACAAGGCAGCGCTGGTGAGTTGCGTGCAGTCGGGCGAGACGTCGGTCACCGGCGTGATGGCGAAAACCAAGGCGGGCAAGGGCTGCGGATCATGCAAGGAACTCGTCGGCCAGATCGTCGGGTGGGCCTCCGGCGGTGCGCTCACCGAGGACCCCTCCGCGTCGTGGTACGTGCCGGGGATCCCGTATGACAAGCCGACGTTGATGCGACACATCCGCGAGCTCGAATTGCATTCGGTGTCATCGGTGTTCGCCGCGCTCGCGCCGGACGGCCGCGAGGACGCCAACTCCAAGAGGGCGCTGTCGTCGCTGCTGGAGACGATGTGGGCCGATGAGTTCGTCGACGAACAGGACGCCCGGTTCATCAACGACCGGGTGCACGCCAACATTCAGCGGGACGGCACCTTCTCGGTGGTGCCGCAGATGAAGGGCGGCGTGACCAATTCATGGCAGCTGCGCCGCATCGCCGAGGTCGCCGACAAGTACTCCGTTCCGCTGATCAAGCTGACCGGCGGGCAACGAATCGACCTGCTCGGTGTGCGTAAGGAAGACCTGCCTGCAGTGTGGGCGGATCTGGACATGCCGTCGGGCTACGCGTACGGCAAGAGCTTCCGAACCGTGAAAACGTGTGTCGGTAGCGACTTTTGCCGCTACGGCGTCGGCGATTCCACCGCGCTCGGCATCGCCATCGAGGAGCGTTACCAGGGGCTGGCCAGCCCGGCGAAGATGAAGCTCGCCGTCACGGGCTGTCCACGTAACTGCGCGGAATCGTTGTGTAAGGACCTCGGCGTTGTCGCCGTCGACGGCGGCCGCTGGGAGATTTATGTCGGCGGCGCTGCAGGCGCCCATATTCGCAAGGGCGACCTTCTCGCGACGGTCGGCGACGCAGAGACGGTCATCAAACTCACCGGCCGGTTCCTGCAGTACTACCGCGAGAACGCCAACTGGCTCGAGCGCACCTACAAATTCGTCCCGCGGATTGGCATCGACACGATCCGCGCCATCGTGGTCGACGATGCCGAGGGCATCGCCGAGCAACTCGATGCGAACATGCAGCGCTCGGTCGACGCCTACCGCGATCCGTGGCAGGACGGCCGAGAACCGGTGACAGAAGGGCAATTCCGCACATCCCTGCCGCTGTTGCCGCTGCCGCAGGTGCCGGTGCGATGACCGAGGTGAGTCTCGGCATCGAGGTAGGCAGGGTCGACGACGTGCCGGTTGGCGAAGGCCGAACCTTCGCCGTCGACGGAGAACAGATCGCGGTGTTCCGGCTTCGGGACGGCTCCCTGCGCGCCATCGATGCGGTGTGCCCGCACAAGGGCGGACCGCTGGCCGACGGTCTTGCCGACGACCAGGTGGTGGTCTGCCCGTTGCACGGCCACACCTTCGACATGGCCACCGGATCGGAAGCCGGCGGGCACCCGATGTCTGTTCGCAGCTACCCGGTTTCGGCCGTGGACGGCACGATCCGGATCACCACCACCTAGTGCTGTGGCCTGCGGCGGCCAAGCCAGAAGGCCAGACCGATCGCACCGAAGCCCAGCGTGCCGACCACACCGGCCGCCACGAACAAGAAGATGTCTCTGCCTGTGAATCCGGACGACGACGTCTCGTCCGAAGCCAGCCTCAGTTGGTAGTCACCGGGTAGTGGTGCCTCTTGCGGATTGTCGAGGCCTGGGAACTGCTGAGTCCTGTGCACCTCGAATTGCCGTTCACCGCTTGGGGTTTGCGTCCACACACCCCATGCAGGCGTCGCGCCGTCGAGCAATACCTTGCGCTCACCGAAGCGGGCGTCGTCGCCGACGTCGACGATGCGCCGCACCCGGAACGGTTCGTAGACCCTGTCCGTATAACGCACAAGGACGGGAACGTTGTCATAGCGCAACACCGGTGGCGGGGGCGGCGGGAACGGCATCCCGAAGCCGGGGTAGTACCCGCCGCCGAAGAAGCTGCCCACCGCGACGTTGACCGCCGTATTGACTGCGGCGTTGACCAAGTTGGCGGCGGTGGCCACGACGGCGGTGAAGCTGTACGCGGCGAACTGGGCCACCTCGAGCACGATCCGCGCTAGCGGCGGGATCCACACGATGCGCGGGGCGTTCTGGTACACGTACACGATCCGCACCTTTTCGCGGAACGGGTTCAGGATGACGGGCCGGTAGTACTCGTCGTATTCGATCCAGTCCGGGCTCCATTGCCGAACGTCGCGGTCCCACACCCGGGCACTCGCCAGCCGGACGTCCGCGTCTGCGCTTGCGCTGATGCCTGGGAGGCCAAGGCCCAGATTGAGATTGAGCTCGCTCGAGAGGGCGTCGACGTCCTGCTTTGGCGCCGGTTCGGGCTTTACCTCAACGACTTTCGCGGTCTTCGCGATCTCGACGTCTTGCTCTGGCGCCTGCAGCGTCTGCGGTTCGGACGGCTCGATCACCTCCGCGGCCTGCGAGACGGTCGACGACTCCGCCGTGGACGAGGAGGCCGTTGACGACGAGGCCGTTGACGAGGACGCCGTGGATGAGGACGGCTCCTCGCCTTCAGCGCTTGTCTTCGCCTCGGTTTCAGTCGCAGCTGGTGCGCTGGCCGTTTCCGAGGTCGGTGCGACCAGTGCCGGCGAAGCAGGTGGGGCGGTGGCGCTGGTCGTGGCCGGGGCGGCCGGGCCGGCCGGGGCCGAGCTCGCCGCCTTCTGCTCCGACGACGTCGCCGGTGCAGGCTCAGTTGTCGAGGGCTCCGCGACCCGTTGCGCGGGAGCTTCGGCCGTCGTCTCCGGCGATTTCACCACCGATGTCGGCGACGCGGGAGCGACGGGCGTGATGACCGGCGCTGTCGTCGGTGCGACTGGCTGCGGAGCCGGCTCGGGCTCCTGAGTTTGAACCTGCGTCTGTGGCGGCGACTCGACGCTTTCAGGCGCAGGAAGTATTGCGGGCGCGCTTGGTGGCGCCTCGGGCTTGGGAGCTTCGGGCTTCGGCGTTTCGGCTTCGGCCTGCTTGGTCTCCTCGGGAACGACCACTTCAGGTTCCGGAACAGCGACGGTGGTCGTCGGCATCACGGGTTCGTTCTTCGGGTCGGCGATCGCCGGCGTAATTCCGCCGGTGAGTGCTGTCAGGGAGATGACTACCCCTGAAGCCAAAACAGCGACAACGCTGCGCTTAGAGCAAAATTCAAGCGGTGCACCCATCGTGCATCGACTCCTTTGGATCTCAAGGAGCGTGGCGATAACCGCCACGGCTGCGTGTGCAGTCATCTCCCCCAACGCCGGCCTGGTACCAGCTAGTTGCTGCGGGCGAAAAGAAACGAGGTGGATGAGTGTTATGCCTTGAGCCATCCTCCCGGGACATCGACGCCTTCAGTGCCACCGGAGCCAATGAATGCGTTCCGGCCTCAGAAGGTTCATCGCTCCCGGAGCCGATGTGTTACGAGCCGCGTCAGGCGTCGCTGGGTTTGACCGCCAATACAGGCTTGGGGCACTCGAGCAGCAGTTGTTGTGACACGCTGCCGAGCAGCAGCTTGCCGACCGGGCTGCGATGCCGGATTCCGATCACGAGCAGCTCGGCGTCACTGCGATCCATCGCCTTGAGCAGCTCGGTGGCGGCGTCCACCCCGACCGGCTGGGTCAGTTCGAACTCCACCCCGCACTCGTTGAGATGCTGCTCGACGTCGTGAACCTCGCCGGATTGCGCAAACCGCGGGTCGGCGTATGCATCGCCCGAAGTCGAGTTGATCACCACCAATTTGGTCTGCCGCAGCTTGGCCTCGGCGATTCCGTGCTCGATGGCCGCCCGGCCGAACGGGTCCGCGCTGTAGCCGACGACAATCATGCCTGCGCCTTCTCTTTCTGGTCCGTGTCGTCCTCGACGATCAGGAGGGTTTCCTCGCTGCGGTGCATCAGCCGCAGTATCAGCGGCATCAGCAGCAGTATCGCCATCAGCACGTACACGATGATCGCGACCGGCTCGGTGAACAGGCTGGTCCAGTCGCCGCCACCCAGCTGAAGGGATTGACGCAACTGACGTTCGATCCTCGGCCCGAGGATCACGCCAATGATCAGCGGCAGCACCGGCAGCCCGAACCGCCGCATCATCAGGCCGAGCAGACCGAACAGCAGCAGAAGCGCCAGATCCAGCGGCTGCACGTTCACCGCGAGCGCACCCAGCGCAGCGAAGAACAGGATGCCTGCGTACAGGTAGGGCCGCGGTGTGCGCAACAGCTTGGCCCACAGCGGCGCCAAAGGCAGGTTGATGATCAGCAGCAGGAAGTTGCCGATGAACAAACTGGCGATCAACGTCCAGATCAGCAGCGGCTCCTTCTCGAAAAGCGTGGGGCCGGGCTGGATTCCGTACGATACGAACGCGGTGAGCATGACAGCCGCAGTGGCGTTGGTAGGCAGGCCGAGCGACAGCATTGGCACCAAAGTGCCTGCGGCAGAGGCGTTGTTGGCCGCCTCGGGACCGGCGACGCCTTCGATCGCACCCTTGCCGAACTCCTCTTCATGCCCGCTGCGCTTGGCAAATCGCTTCTCGGTGATGTAGGACAAAAACGTCGGAAGTTCGGCACCGCCGGCAGGAAGAGCGCCGAACGGGAAACCGTACGCGGTGCCACGCAACCACGGCTTCCACGACCGCTTGAAGTCATCACGGCCCATCCACGGCCGCCCCACCGGGATGATGTCGGCCGGGCGGCGCCGCAGATGCGCGGCCACCCACAGTGCCTCGCCCATCGCGAAGATCGCGACAGCGATCACGACGATGTCGATTCCGTCGGAGAGCTGAGGCAGGCCGAACGTCGCACGCGGCTGACCGGTCAGGAAGTCGATGCCGACAACGCCGATCGCCAGGCCGAGGAACAGCGAGATGGCACCACGCAGCTTGGAGGCGCCGAGCACGGCCGTCACCGCGACCAACGCGAACACCATGATTGCGAGGTAAGACGGGGCGCCAAGTGTCACTGCGAATCTCGATATCGGTGGCGCGAAGGCCGCGAGCAGCGCGGTGCCGATGGCGCCTGCGACAAACGATCCGATGGCCGCCGTCGCGAGCGCCTGTGCGGCGCGTCCGGCCTTGGCCATCTTGTTGCCTTCGATGGCGGTGATGACCGACGACGACTCCCCCGGCGTGTTCAGCAGGATCGACGTGGTGGATCCGCCGTACATGCCGCCGTAGAAGATGCCGGCGAACATGATGAACGCCGCGCTGGGGCTGACGTTGTAGGTCACCGGGAGCAGCAGTGCCACCGTCATGGCCGGGCCGATGCCAGGCAGGACACCTACAGCGGTTCCGAGTAGCACGCCGATGACGGCGTAGAGCAGGTTCATCGGGGTGGCGGCCTGCTCGAACCCTTGGAGTAGCCAGTCGAGGTTTTCCATGTCAGAGGATCCCGTCCAAAATGCCTGCGGGCAGCGGGATTCCGAGCCCTGAATAGAAGGCGTAGAAGCTGGCGACGGCCAGCACGGCGCCGATGACGACGTTGCGGATGTAGTGCCTGCTGCCGAGGATGGTCGCCGTGCCTGCGAACAGCAGAGTGCCGGTGATGGCCCAGCCGAGCGGGTCGACGAGTACTATCACGGCTACGAAAAGCCCGACGAGCATGCCGACCGTGCGCCAGTCCCCCGGCGTGGTCGGGTCGACGTCCTCCCCGGCGTCGGCCTCGCCGACCGACCCGCGCGCAACGGCGATGGCCAGAATCACCGCCAGCACAATGAGAATGACGCCGATGGCGAGCGGGAAGAACTTGGGCCCGACGGGGTCGACCTTTGCGAACCCGGCTTCAAGAGTAAGCGCGTCGTAGAGCAGGAATGCGCCAACCGCGACGAGCACGGCGCAGACCAGATACTGCGCCCGGTCAACCGGTTTGGAGTCCGCGTGATCGACTGGTTCTTTGGTGGTTGTCATACCAGCCCCAGCTCGGTCAGGGTCGAGCTGACCCGGTTGTCCTGATCCTTCAAGAACTGTTCGAACTGCGCACCGGTTATGAACGCGTCTGTCCAGCCATTCTTCACCAGCGCCTCCTTCCATTGCTGCGTGCCGTGCAACTCTTCGAGGGCCTTCACCATCGCCTGCTTGGCGTCGTCCGAAATACCCGGTGGCGCAAGGACTCCGCGCCAGTTGGCGAAGGTGAGGTCGATGCCGGACTCCTTCAACGTTGGTGCGTCGATGCCCTCGACGCGTTCGTCGCCGGATACGGCCAGCACTCGCAGCTGACCGCCTTCGATCTGGTCGATGAGTTCACCGGGACTCGATGTGCCGACCGTGATCTTCTTGCCGAGCAGCGCCGTGAGCAGGTCGCCGCCGCCGTCGTACGTGACGTAGTTGACGGACTTCGGCTCGACGCCAACGGCTTTGGCCAGTTCCATCGGGAACAGGTGGTCGGGTCCACCGGGTGAAGAACCGCCGCCGATCGTCACCTTGCTCGGATCGGCCTTCCACGCGGCGACGAAGTCCTGCACCGTCTTGAAGGGCGAATCGGCGGGGACAAACACCGCACCCGGATCCTCGATCAGCTTCGCGAGCGCCGTCGCGTCGGACGCCCGCGCCTTCGAACCGTTGGTGTAGGTGGCGCCGACAACGCCGAGCCCCATCGTCATCATGAGGTCGTTGTTGCCCTTCTCGTTCATCAGCCGGGCCATTGCGACGGTGCCGCCGGCACCGATGACGTTGAACACTTCGACGCGCCCGGTGATGTCGTCTTCTTCCATGATTTTCACGGCGGTGCGTGCGGTGAGGTCGTAGCCACCGCCCGGGCTGTTCGGCACCATCATGCGCAGCCGGTGAAACCCGTGCTCTTCTTCGCCGCGCGTGACGCCGCAACCGGCTACCAGCGCCGCGATGACCGCGATGGCCAGTCCCGCAATGATTCGTTGCCTCGGCAACCGGCACCTCTTCACAGTCGTCCCCAATCACTCATTTGTGATGCTCAGCAATACTGGACCCACGAAGTGACCTAGGTCACCGATTCGGACGCAAAGGACGTATTGGTCGTTGTGAACACTTTCGGGCGCAGCCTGGCCGGTCAGTTTCTGATATTTCAACTACTTGTGGTCGCCGTGGTGCTGCTCGCCGTGGCGGCGGTCTCGGTCGCGCAGTCGACCCGCGAGTTCCGTGAGGTGCGAGGGCAGCGCATGATCGCGGTCGCCGAGAACATGGCTTCGACGCCGATCGTCCGGGATCGCTACGCAGATCCGTTCGCAGCGCGGATGCTTGCGCCGGAAGTGGATCGCGCAGTCGCGCTGTCGGGTGCAGGCCTGGCGGAGATTCTGGACCCTGGCGGCACTGTGCGGGTGTCGTCGGATCCGTCGCGCATAGGCCAGCGGATGGATCTGGGGCCTAGCCGGGCCGACGAGGGCCGGGCGTGGTTCGGCGATCTCGACATCAATGGGGTGCACAACCTCGTTGGACAGGTTCCGATTCTGTCCACCGATGGCGACGTGCTCGCGGTCGCGTCGGTGAGCGAGCGGTATCCATCGGTGTGGGAGCTACTCAGCGGCGCGGGCGAGCGGCTGCTGTTCTACCTCGGACTCGGTGCTGCGCTGGGGCTGCTTGCGTCGTGGCTGCTGTCGCGGCGGATCAAACGGCACACCCGCGGACTGGAGGTCGCCGAGATCGCCGGACTTGCCGACCACCGCGAGGCGCTGCTGCACAGCATCCGTGAGGGAGTGGTCGCGGTGAACAACGAGGGCGACATCACGCTGCTCAACGACAGCGCCCAGGAGCTGCTCGGGGTCACCGGTGCGGCGGTGGGCCGCAAGGTAGACAGCGTCGGGTTCGACCCCGCGGTGGTCGATTTCCTGTTGTCCGGTGAGGACGGTCGTGACGTCGTCATCGCCACCCGCACCCGGGTGCTGGCGCTGAACCGCCGTGCGGCTACGAGCCAGGGCCAACGGATCGGCACGGTGACGACGATGCGTGACAGCACAGAGCTGGCCGCGCTGCAGGGGCAGTTGTCGTCGCATAAGAGCGTCACCGACACGCTGCGCGCGCAGACGCACGAGTTCGCCAACCAGCTGCACACCATCTCCGGCCTGGTCCAGCTCGGCGAGTACGATTCCGTGCGTGACCTGGTGGGCACGCTGACTCGGCGCCGAGCAGAGATCAGTGACGCTGTGACTCAACGGATTTCCGATCCCGCGGTAGCGGCATTGCTGATCGCGAAGACGTCGCTGGCCGCCGAGAGCGGCGTGTCGCTGGAGCTGGCGCCGGAGTCCCACCTGGCCGCGTTGGAACCTGCGCTGGCCACCGATGTGATCACGTTGCTTGGCAATCTGATCGACAACGCGGTCGATGTGTCGGTCGGTGCCGACCCCGCCAGCGTCACGGTGTGCATCGAGGACCGCGACGGCCTGACGGTCTCGGTGATCGACTCTGGTCCCGGTGTGCCAGAACACCTTCGGGAGACGATCTTCGCCCGCGGCGTAACCTCGAAACCCGACGTCCCGGGTGGTCGCGGGATCGGCCTTGCCTTGGTCCGGCTCGTCACCGCGCAGCACGGCGGAACGGTAGAGATCAGCGACGGCGCCGCGGGAGGCGCGATGTTCGTGGTGCGGCTGCCCGCAAGCCGTTCGACCGTAATCGAGAAGGCCGGACATGCGTGATGTTCTCGTCGTCGACGACGATTTCATGGTCGCCGAGATTCACCGTCGATTCGTCGACCGGGTGGACGGATTTCGCGCCGTCGGCGTGGCCCGCACTGGCGCGGAGGCGCTGTCGGCGGCCCGAGAACTGCGTCCGCACCTGATCCTGCTCGATGTGTACCTACCCGATATGACGGGCCTGGAAGTGTTGCAGCGATTGCGATCCGAGGGCGATCGCGTCGGCGTCATCATGATCACCGCGGCTCGGGAGCTGGACACCGTGAAGGGCGCACTGGACGGTGGGGCCGCCGATTACCTGATCAAACCGTTCGAGTTCGACCAATTGAAGGCAAAATTGGAGGCGTTCACGACGCGAGCCGATGCGCTGGAATCGGCTAGCGGCGTTGACCAATCGTTGATCGACTCGCTGTTCGGCGCGTCGACGCGCACGCCGGCGCAGGAGGTCATGCCGAAAGGACTTGGCGCCGAAACCGGTCGTTTGGTGCTGGATGCGGTTCGGACCGCCGGTGAGGTGTCGGCAGCCGAATGTGCGGACCTGATTGGGATTTCACGGGTCAGCGCGCGACGCTATCTCGAGCACTACCTGAGCGTGGGCGCACTGGAGCTGCGACTGCAATACGGCGTGGGCAGACCTGAACGGCGCTACCAATTACGCGGCGTGTAGGTCGGCGAGGTCGATGCCGATCCTGAGTTCGACTTCGCTGATCTCGATCATGGGCGCCCCTGGCAGCGGCGGTGCTGTCGACCGATACCGCGCACCGGTGGGTGTGACGAATTCAGCTGTGTGCACACCGTTTTCATCAGCAGCAGTGACGCACCAGCCTGGGGCTTCCTTGATGTAGTTGCACCGTTCACACTCACCCAGCCCGTTCTCAGCGCTGGTCGGCCCGCCCCGGTTGCGTGGGGTGGCGTGATCGCGATGCCGAATGGGCGCATCACAGTAGGGTGTGCGACACGTTCGATCGCGTATTCCGATAAATCTGGCCAGCCCTTTGGGGAACAACCGCGACCGCGACTCCATCGCCACCAACGCGCCGCTCTTCGGATGCCGGTACAGCCGCCACAACGTGGCCTCCGACCGCTCATCGACCACCGCATCCCCCACCAGCTGCTGGGATGGTCAGGTCGGCGCACAGTTCGGCATCCAGCACCCGTCGATCCGCAACACTCAAACACGCCGATTCCCGGACGATCAAAGTGGCCCGCCACTCCGAGAGCGCACCACACTCAAGCGCGGCCAACGTATGCGGCATCTCACGCACCAAGGCATTGGCGAACCCGAGGTGCCGACCGCCGCGCGAGGGCGAATCGTGTCGCGCCAAGGCCACCTCACTGGCCAACCCACAACCCTGCTTGGCCTTCGGCACCCCAGCCGCAGCCTCATCAGCGCGACGCTTCGCATCCATCGCCGCCGCAGCGCGAGCCTGGCCCGCAGCCGCCGCCGACTTCACCCGCTCCAACCAGCCGATCCGCTCGATCAACGCAGCCTCGTCGGCATGCGGATCCACCGCCGTCAACGCCGCTATATCGAACATACATTCGAATATAGATCGCCACTCCGACAAATCTCACGCACCGGTACGGAGCGAGTTCGCGAGGAGGTTGTCCATCGGGGACAGTAGACGAGAACGAGGGAGTAAACACCGCGTGCCAATTTCAATCTATAGCGCACAGGGGGGCTTGCGGCAAGACCCGGGTCGTGCCGCAGAATCGCTGGCCGAAGCTTCGTCGAGCGGGAAAAAGTAAGGGGTACATGTCAACTCAGGAGTATGACGACGAACTGCGGTCCGAGCAGAGCTACGTGAGGGGGCTCTACGTGCGGCTCGACGCCGAGCGCGCGCGAGTGAAGGGTAGGTACCGCGCGGCGCTGCGCAGCCCCATCGATGCCAAAGACGGCGGAACACTCGTCGATCGGGACTCCGAAGTGCGTGCGACCGCCAAACAGATGAAGCGGTTGGACGTCGCTGACAGCGGACTGTGTTTCGGTCGGCTGGACAGCATTTCCGGCGAGCGGTTGTACATCGGCCGCATCGGTCTGTTGAAGGAGGAGAACGACTACGAAACGCTGTTGCTCGATTGGCGGGCACCGGCAGCACGCGCGTTCTACATCGCCACCGCCGCCAACCCGGAGGACATGCGCCGGCGCCGCCAGTTTCACACACTCGGGCGTCGGATCGTCGATTTCACCGACGAGGTCCTCGGCCGCCCCGACGGCGAGGCCACGGGCGATGCAGCCCTGCTCGCGGCGGTCAACGCGCCGCGCGGTGAGGGAATGCGCGACATCGTCGCGACGATCCAGGCCGAACAGGACGAGGTCATCCGGCTCGATCACCCTGGGGTAGTGGTGATCGAGGGTGGCCCGGGCACTGGGAAGACGGTGGTGGCGCTGCACCGCGTCGCCTACCTGCTCTACACCCAGCGCAAGCGGATGGAACGCCACGGTGTGCTCGTGATCGGACCCACCCCGGCGTTCCTGAGCCATATCGGCCGCGTCCTACCGTCGCTGGGCGAGACGAACGTGGTCTTCATGACCACCGGCGACCTGGTGCCCGGTCTACGCGTCGCCGCCGAGGACACCCCGGATGCCGCGCGGCTCAAGGGCTCACTGAAAATTCTGGACGTCCTCGCCGCGGCGGTCGCCGATCGTCAGCGAGTCCCCGAGCATCCGCTGCCCATCAAGCTGGCGGACGTCACTGTGCGGATCGACGCCGAAACCGCCGAATGGGCCATCCAAGAGGCCCGCGCGAGCAAGTTGCCGCACAACGACGCCCGCGCGGTCTTTACCGACGTCATCACCTGGGTGGTGACCGAACGGGCGATCGCCAAGATCGGACGCGACTGGTTGACAAGGGATGACCGTGCCGCGTGGGAGCACCTGCGGGCCGAGCTTCTCGACGAGCTTGCGGACCACGAGGCGTTCACCGCCGCGCTCGACGAACTCTGGCCGACGCTGACGCCGGAAACGCTTTTGGCGCAGCTTTATACGTCCCCCGAACGGCTGCGAGCGGCGGGCGCCGATCAGTCGCTGTTGCGCGCTGACGGAGAGGCCTGGACGGTTTCGGACGTGCCGCTGCTAGACGAACTGGTCGACCTGCTGGGCCGGGACAAGGCAGCCGACCAGGCCGCCGAGCGCGAACGGCAGGAGGAAGCCGCATACGCGGCAGGTGTACTGGACCTCATGGTCGATCGGGAGGACCTGATGGACGACGAGGACCAACTGCTCGCCAAGGACATGCTCGACGCCGAGGACCTGGCGGACCGCTTCATCGAACGTGACAATCGCGAACTGTCCGAACGTGCTGCCGCGGACCGTGATTGGACCTACCGCCATGTAGTTGTGGACGAAGCCCAGGAACTGTCCGAAATGGACTGGCGGGTGCTGATGCGGCGCTGTCCGAGCCGATCGTTCACGGTGGTCGGCGATCTGGCCCAGCGCCGGTCGGTGGCCGGAGCGACATCGTGGGACACGATGCTGGAGCCGTACGTGCCCGGCCGCTGGGTCTACCGGCCGCTGTCGGTGAACTACCGCACCCCGGCGGAGATCATGACCGTCGCCGCCGCGCTGCTCGCCGAGTTCGCACCAGGAGTCCAGCCGCCGGAATCAGTGCGGGCGTGCGGTGTCCAGCCATGGTCCAGGCAGGTTACCGACGACGAACTACCCACTGCCATAGAGGAATTCGTCAGCGACGAAGCCACCCGCGAAGGCACCAGCGTCGTGATCGGGCCGCCGGGTGTGCCGGGTACGTTAGCGGCCTCGGAGACGAAAGGCCTGGAGTTCGACGCCGTTCTGGTGGTGGAGCCGGAGCGGATCATCGCCGATGGGCCACGCGGGGCCGCCGAGCTGTACGTTGCGCTCACCCGCGCCACCCAACGCCTCGGCGTCCTGCATAAGGGGCCCTTGCCGCAGGCGTTGACCGGCCTCGTCGAGACAGGAACACCTCAGCGTGAATTCACAACTCGCCCTTGAGTCGATCACGCCACGCCCGCCCGTCTGGATCGTAGATGAGCCGGTATGCCGGTGACGACCACAGCCGGGTGAAGCGGCCGAGCCGCTCCGGGGCGTGCGGGCGCAGCCGCCCCGGCGGCCTCGGTCCGCTCCGACCGGACGCATGCCACGCGTCCAGAGCCTGTGCCGCGGCGGTGATCTCCTGCACTGCCGTATCTGGATCGGCCAGTCCCCCGTCTTCACCGCCATCGGCGGCCCGATCCAGATGCTCGCGCATCAGCCGCAACCGCAGATCACGGGCGAACACCTGATCCTCGTCGAGCACCGCGCATGACAGTTCGCTGTCATGCGTCCACGACCGCCTGTTGAAGTTGTCGCTTCCGACCGATGCCCAGATATCGTCGATCACACAGACTTTGGCGTGCACGTACACCGGCGTGCCCTCGTGGTTCTCGACATCGAACACGTGAACGCGGCGTGGTCCGGCGTCCCGGCACGCATCTATTGCCTGGCGACGTCCAATCATGTTTGGCGGCAAGGCCAGTCGACCGTCGACGTCGGGATACCGTGGCACGACCGCGATCAGATGCAGGTCCGGGTTGTCCGCCAACGCACGAGCGAACAGGCCTGCCACCCATTTCGACCACAAGTACTGGTCCTCCAGATAGATCAGCCGCCTGGCGCGCTTCACCGCCTTGCTGTAGCCACGCGCAATGCTGCGCTCGCCGTGCGGCGCGAAGTCGTACTCGAAATGTGCGTCGGGGTAGGTGCGCAGCACCTGCACGGCATGCGGCCCGCAGCGCGGCGGATCGGGCGGCTGTTCCGGCAGCTTCCCGGCTTTCAGGTCGGCGCCGCGCAACTTGTCCTCGATCCAGGCGATCGGCGACAACATGTCCAGCGGTGCGGGGTCGTTCCACCGTTCACGGAACGTCATGTCCAGCGCCCCGACAACCGGGCCCTGCAGCCGCAATTGCACGTCGTGCCACGGCGGCCGGTCTGAATAGCGCGTGGACATTCGCATCGCCTGCGGGTCACCGCGATGCGACTCGTCGTCACGGCGCGAGTGGCACAGATCGATGCCGCCGGCGAACGCCACGTCACGCTCGGGCGCATCGGGGTGACGGATGACGACCAGCTTCTGGTGATGTGAACCACCGAAGCGCACGCGTTGGTCCAACAGCACCTCGCCGCCGGCCTGTTCGATCTCGTCGCCGAGATGCTGGTTCTCCTCCTCGCTGTACTGAAACTTGTCGAGGTGTGACCGCCACATCAGACCCTTGACGACGACTCCGCGTTTCGCCGCGCCGCAGAACAACTCGGCGATCGTCGGCCCGCCGTCGCGCATTTTCTGGTCAGGATCCCCGCGCCAGTCGGTGAAGAAGAGGTAATCACCCGCGCGAAGCGTCTCCACTTCGGTCACAAGGTGATCGAAGTACGTCGAGCCGTGGATCAGCGGCTCGGCACGGTTGCCCTCGCACCACACAGGCAAACGCGAAGAGCTGTTACCGCGTTCGGATGCGGTGAGGAACCAGTCCGAAACATTCATGGCCGCCACCCAGTCAGCCGATCGCGATACGACCGCCCATCCGGGTCGTAGATCATCCGGTACGCCGGCTCGGCCCACAGCCGCGTGAGCGGATCGACCCGTTCGATCTTGTGCGGCCGCAACCGGCCAGGCGGACGGCGCCCTCGACAGCCCGATTCATGCCACGCCTGCAAGGTCTGGGCCGACTCGACGATCTCGCGCACCGCGGTGACCGGATCGGCCAGGCCGCCGTCCTCACTTCCGTCCGGCGCACGATCAAGGTGCTCGCGCAGCAACCGCAGACGCAGGTCGCGCGCGAACTCGCCGTCGGCGTCCAGCACTGCACATGACAACTCGCTGTCGTGAGTCCACGACCTTCGATTGAAGTTGTCGCTGCCCACGCAGGACCAGGTGTCGTCGATGACACTGACCTTGGAATGCACGTATACCGGTGTGCCCTGGTGGTTTTCGACGTCGAAGACATGAACGCGGTCGGGGGCGACGCGCCGACACGCGTCGAGTGCGAGTTGGCGCCCGACCAGAGTTGGCGGACGGCCAAATCCACCTTCCAGGTCGAAATACCGGGGAACGACCGCCACCAGCTGCAGCTGCGGATTGGCGGTAAGGGCGCCGACGAGCAGGTCCGCGATCTCTTCGGACCACAGATATTGGTCCTCGAGGTAGATCAGGCAGCGGGCGCGCCTGACCGCCTTCGTATAGCCGCGGGCAATGCTGCGCTCGCCGCCCTTGGCGAACTCGTACTGGATCAGCGCGTCGCCGTAGGTCCGCAATACCTGGATCGCGTGTGATCCACATGGCGGCGGATCGGGTGGTTGCTCGGGCAGCGGACGGCGTGCCGCGTCTGCGCCCTGGAACCGGTCGCGTATCCACGCCAGCGGGTTGAAGAGGTCCAGCGGCGCGCGGGCCGTCCATCGCTCCCGGAACGTGGTGTCCAGCGCGCCGACGACCGGACCGCGCACTTGTAGCTGCACGTCATGCCACGGTGGGCGCTCGCCGTAGCGACTCGACATGCGAATCGCCTGCGGGTCACCCTCGTGCGAGGCATCGTCTCGGCGGGAGTGGCACAGGTCGATTCCGCCGATGAATGCGACGTCGCGATGCGGTTCGTCGGGATGGCGCAGGAGGACAAGCCGCTGGTGGTGCGACCCGCCGAGCAGCACACGCTGGTCCAGCAGCACCTCCCCGCCCGCGCGCTCGATGGCCTCGGCGAGATGGCGGTTCTGCTCTTCGTTGAACTGAAGCTTGTTCGGGTACGACCGCCACATGAGTCCCTTGACGAGCACGCCGCGTTCGGCCGCCGCACGGAAGAGTTCGGCGACGGTGGGCCCGTTCTCACGCAACCTCTCATCGGCGTCGCCTCGCCAGTCGGCAAAGAACAGGTGGTCGCCGGGTCCGAGCGCCTCCACCTCGGTGACGAGTCGGTCGAAATAGCTCGCTCCGTGGATGAGGGCTTCGGCCTCATTGCCCTCGCTCCACGGCGGCAAATCCCAATTAGGGTTACCGCGTTCACCCGACGTGAGGAACCACTCGGCCATGACTGACACGCCCTGGAATGCCCACTTGTGCGTCAATTTACGCACTGCGGGGGTCCCTCTGCCAAGATCGGGCATGCCCGTTGCCCGGCGCCTACTCGCCGTCACCTGCGTTCTCGCCATGTTGACCGCCTGCGCGCCCGCCGCTCCTCCGCCGGAAAACACCTCCCCCACCACCGAAACCGCCAAGGCCGACGCGGTGATGCGAATCGTCCGCGCCACCATGGCCGAGGCCCATCTGAAGGCCGCCATCGTCCGGGTGACCGTCGACGGCCAGGAGGTCGTTACCGAGGCGGTCGGCGAGTCGATGACCGGCGTACCCGCCACAACCGGCATGCATTTTCGCAACGGCGCCGTCGCAATCTCCTACGTTTCAACGCTGCTGCTGAAACTGGTCGACGAGAAGAAGGTGAACCTCGACGACAAGGTGTCGAAGTGGTTGCCCGAGGTTCCGCACGCGGACCGGGTGACGCTGGGGCAGCTGTCACAAATGACCTCGGGTTACGTCGATTACGTCATTGGCAACACCGAGATGAACGACGCGCTCTATGCAAATCCCTTCCGGCGCTGGACCACCCACGAGTTGCTGCAGTACGCCACCACCAAGCCGCTGCTATATGAGCCCGGCACCAACTGGAACTATGCGCACACCAACTACGTGCTGCTGGGCCTAGCCCTTGAGAAGGCCACCGGCCAGGACATGGCGAAGCTGTTGTCCGACAAGATTCTTCGGCCTCTTGGGCTGACCAACACCGTCAACTCGATCACCGCGGAGATCCCGTCGCCCGTGTTGCACGCGTTCAGCTCCGAGCGTCGTACGGCTCTCCAGATCCCCGACAGCACACCATTTTACGAGGAAACCACCTACTGGGACCCGTCATGGACAATCACCCACGGCGCGATTCAGACGAGCAATATCTACGACCTCGAAGCGACCGCCCGCGGCATCGGTTCGGGCCAACTGCTCACTCCGGATTCGTACAAGTTGATGGTGTCGACCGATCTGCGGGGCAAGACACGCAAGCAGGCCGGCTGTACCACTTGCGATGAGATGAACGACATCTACACCTACGGCCTCGGGCTGGTCATCTCCGGCAATTGGCTGCTGCAGAACCCGATGTTCGCCGGGTATGCGGCACTCGAGGCGTACTTACCGTCGCAGAAGATCGCAATCGCCGTTGCGGTCACCTTTGCTCCCGGGGCGTTCGACGACCAGGGCAATTACCGCAACGAGGCCGATACCCTGTTCCGCAAGATCGGCGCCGAGTTGGCCCCAGAAGATGCGCCACCCATGCCGCCGTCGAAATAATGTGACCGTGGCGCCCAAGGTTCTGTTCATCTACAACGAGCATCTCGCGACCGAAGCCCTGCTGGGTGAGGCGTTCACGGAGTCCGGCTACGACGTCGACACATTCGAGGTGGTGCCGGCCGAACGCATCGACGATCCCGCCGTCGAAGTGACCTTCCCGGAGCCGACCGGCTACGACGTGATCGTTCCGCTGGGTGCGCGGTGGCCGGTGTACGACGACGCGCTGCGCCGCACCTGGGTGGCAGGCGAGATGCAGATGCTTCGCGACGCCGCGGACGCCGGGGTGGCGCTTCTCGGTATCTGCTTCGGCGGCCAACTGCTCGCGCAGACGTTCGGCGGGTCGGTCGCGCGGTCGGCCGTCCCCGAAATCGGCTGGTACGACGTGACCAGTGACAACCCGGATCTGGTACCCGGTGGGCCCTGGTTCCAATGGCATTTCGACCGCTGGACGCTGCCCCCTGGTGCGAACGAAATCGCACGCACCGCGAACTCGTCGCAGGCGTTCACCCTCGGCCGTGCGCTTGCCCTGCAATTTCACCCCGAGATCGACCGTGCGCTGCTCGAGCTGTGGCTGGCCGACGACCGTGACGGCGAAGTTGTCGGCGTAGGTCTCAGCCACGACGAATTACGCTTGCGCACAACCGAACTCGCCGACAGCGCGGCGAAACGGATCCGCGGGCTGGTGCGCGGATTTCTCACCCACGTCTCGCGTCAGCCGTGCCCGAGTTCGTGAGCTAACGCATCATCGATCTTCGCGCGCCGGAACCGGTGGCCCAACGACTCGAGCTTGGCCGGCACCACCCGCTGATTGGCTTCGGCGAATTGCTTTCGCCCCGGCAGTAGCGCGGGACGATGAAGCACCCCGGCGAGCGCTTTCGTGTAGTCGGCGCTGCGCACCGGCTCGGGCGCGACGGCATTGACCGGTCCGACCAGGCGAGTGTCGTACAGCGCGCGGTAGTACACGTCGAGCAGGTCGTCCAGCCCGATCCATGACAGCCACTGCAGCCCACTGCCCAG
>NZ_DASSCY010000186.1:0-2830 GCF_035697385.1 Mycobacterium sp.
TGGGACCCGGTCCCTGGAAGGACAACCCGTCGTGGAACCGGTTGATGGCACTGAGGGTAGGCCGGGTGGCTCGTTCTGTACCGATGGCGTGCAGGACGTCGATGTCTTCGGGTGGCAGTGCGTCGTCGTAGACGGCGTAGCGGTATCCGCGGCTATGTGGTCGCATACTCGAGACTCCTTGTGGGGGTGCGGGCGACGATGACGGCTGCAGCGAGCAGGGCAACACCCAGAATTGCCAGCAGCCACAGACCGCTCGCGAGCTCCAGGACGGGAGCGAGGGCCATGCCGACTGGGATGCCGATAGCCGTCAGTGCCGATTCGACGGCGAAGAACCGGCCCAGGTCCGCGCGGTGCAGGCGTCGCTGTACCGCGGAGGTCCACTGAATGCCCGACCAGGTGGTCATCAACGCGCCGGCGCCGAAGACCGCGTAGGTGAAGTACGCCGCGACGCTGCCGGAGTGCATTTCCAGTGCGACTGCGACGATTTGGCTGATCAGCAGCGTGGCGACGGCCAGCACACCGAATCGGTAGGGCAGACGTGTGCCCACGGCGGCGCTCACTGATCCGGCCAGCGAGCTCACGGCCATCACGGTGGCGATGGCCGCCCAAGTGCCGGCACCGCCGGTGCTGTCGATGATGCGGCTGGGCGCGTAGACGGCGACCATGCCGATGAGGACGGACGTGCAAGTCCAGAACGCCAGCGACGACCCGAGGAACGAGTCGGTGCGGGCGAGCCGCCACGCAATGCGTATTGTTCCGCCAGCACTCATGGCTGTGCCGTCCTCGGTGGCGCGGGCGGCGGTGTCGGCTTGAAGGTTGATGCGCTGGGCGCGGCACACCGCTATCAGCCGCAGCAGGGCGGCGATGTTGATCGCGAAGGTGAGGCAGTCAAGCGCGAGCGCTCCGCTGAATCCCAGGAGATGAGTAACCGCGACGCCCAGTGCTGGGCCGGCGATGAGGCTGACGTCGGTGGCCATGGAGAAGGTTGCGTTAGCCTTTTCGAGCCCAGTGGGGCTGACGAGTGCGGGTAGTGCGGTCTTCTGTGCGGGCATATAGACGCCGACTCCGACGCCGTACAAGAATGCCGAAACCACCATCGCTGCAGCAGAATTTGAGGAAAGAATGATGACTACGACCAATCCCGCCTGTGCCGTGATGCGGATAGTGTCCGCTCCGATCATTACCGCGAGTGGGTGGCGGGTGGCGGCAAGGCGGCCGCTGAGCGGAACTACCAGGAAGCGTCCGAGCATCAAGGCGATGAGCACCATCGAGAGCGCCCAGGGGGAGCTGGAGATCCGTAGCACCTCGATGGTGAACACGATAGGGATGAATCCGTCGGTCACCGCTGACGCGAGATAGCCGCCGTACAGCAGGCGGAACTCTTTGTTGTGCAGCAGTTCTCGTGTGGATTTGGTGAGCGGCATGTCCGGTGGATCTCCTGGTATCGCCGGTTGGGGCGTGGGTTCCGGGAGGCGCTGATTACTCGTTATCGGTCACGCACGCGTGGCGCGATCGGTGGACGACGAACGTCCGGCCGTGACTGTGGTGCTAGTGTCCGACGTCCTGGCGGGGGCTCGGGTTGACACCCTTGTCCTGTGCACCGCTCAGGTCGTCGCTTTCTTGCAGTACTTCGAGCAGCAGATTGTCGGTGTTATGTGAACGAGTGCTGTCCATAGTGTGTTTCCTCTCCGGATATTGCGCCTCCCGGAGCCACATCTACGACGATAGCTGCTTCGTGTCGTGTTGCAACCGAAAACCATTGCTGTGCAACTTCTTATCGAGTCTACGAGTGGATTACTCAGCGATCGGCTGTGTTCACATGGGCGCAGAGTGCGCGGTGCCGGAATGAGTTCGAGAACGATGCTCAGGCTTGGCGGAGTCCTTCGGCGAGGACCGTCCAGTTGTTCGTGCAGCGTCGGCAAGCTTGGCCGGCAATGCGCCGGCCGCCGTCGGCGACCTTTGTGGAGGTCGACGTCATCAACGATGTGCATCTGTAGCCAGCGCAGGAGTTCACAGCCGGACTTGCTGATCCGAAACGAGGGTTGTTGCCGATTCGGGCCAGCAGCGGTCGGGACGTGCTGCACTTCGGTCGGTCCGGCAGGCGGCTCCGGCGGAGTCTCCCAGGCAGAGGTTACGGAAGCGTGCGGCGCCATCTGCCACGGGATCTCGCCGCGGGCGATCCGGTCGCGTATGTCGCGCCCGTTGGCCCGAGATGCCAGCGGAATCGGCGACGGCACGCGCGCTATCAGGATGGGCCTGCAGGTAGTCCGCGGCGACTCAGCGGGCCGGGCCGGCGTCGAGACGACCAATCCGCCCGTCACGGCCGATTCGCGTGTTCATCTGCGAATCGTCAGCACTTGAACGCCGCACACGGTGGCGACGGACTTCGCCGACAGGCCGACGGAGCGGGATCCAACCACTGGGGACCGGTGCACATGATGTTGGTTGCGGCGGCGCGGCGGTCAGGAAGGGAAAGCGGAACAGCATGGCCGATGTTCACACCGACCACCATGACGAACGCTGAGTCCAAAAGTACGTCGAAGTATACGGCGTCGATCTCCTCGCAGCCCTATGGCGCAAGCTATATATTGGATCCCTTCCAGGCTTTCCGCCATTCCTGACGCGCGCCAATGCCACCATCGCCGCCACCTCAGCACGGATTCTGGCGAAGTCTTGCGCTCGTGTCGTCGCGCCCACATTCCGTGCGGGCTAGACACGCTGCAGCGTGGATTACGGGCCAACCCGCACCTGGCAGTTCCGTCGATATGCTTGCCGGACTGTTCGTGGCCGGATTCGCTGCCTTCGGGCCACCCTTGCATACGCCGGCACT
>NZ_DASSCY010000187.1:0-20573 GCF_035697385.1 Mycobacterium sp.
CTCGAAGGCCGCAAGGTGGCCGTCATCGGCACCGGCGCCACCGCGGTGCAGCTCATCCCGGAACTGACCAAGACGGTCGGAGAACTCACCGTCTACCAGCGCACCCCGATCTGGGTGGTACCCAAGATCGACCTGCGATTCGGCGAGCGGGCCAAGCGGCTGTTCGCCCGTATCCCTTTGACACAGCGCGCAATTCGCTGGCTGACCGATTCGATCTACGAAGTCATGATCAACACCGCGATCATTCACCACCGGCACTTCCGCCGGCTGAACATCGCCGCGGCGGACCTGTCGAAGATTCACCGCTTCGCGTCGATCCGCGACAAGGAGTTGCGCCGCAGGTTGACCCCGGATTACGACTTCGGTTGCAAGCGGCCCACATTCTCCAACGGCTACTACCGCGCGTTCACAAAACCGCACGTGCATCTGCAGACCGAGGGCATCGAGCGCATCGTGGCAGACGGCATTGTCAACGCCGATGGCTCGAAGACCGTCATCGACACCTTGGTGCTGGCCACCGGATTCGACCTGTGGGAGGCCAACTTCCCGGCTATCGAGGTGATCGGCCGCGAGGGCCGCAACCTCGGAAAGTGGTGGCGCGAGACCCGATTCCAGGCCTACCAGGGTGTGGCCATGCCGTATTTCCCGAACTACCTGAGCCTCGCCAGTCCGTTCGCATTCCTCGGGTTGAACTTCTTCAACACCATGGAATACCAAATGCGGCACATGGACCGGTTGTTCGGTGAGGTGAAGCGGCGCGGTGCCACCACCTTCGAGGTCACCGAAGACGCCAATACGGCCTACCGGGACCGGATGACCGAACTGCTCGGCGATTCGCTGTGGACGATCGGCAACTGCGCGACGTCGCGGTCGTACTATTTCAATCCTCAAGGTGAGCCGACCCTTTTACGGCCGATGTCGACCGCCATGGCGATCAAAGAAGCATCCGAATTCCCGTTGAGCGACTACCAGATTGCGTGATCGAGAGGATCCAACAGCTGTGCCGACTAAATCGAGGAAGAGTTCGCGTGCTGCCAAGTTCGCCGGCCTGGCCGTCGCGGGCGTCGGGCTGGCGCACTTCACCAGTCCACAGCTGTTCGACTCGATCACCAAGCAGGCGTTCCCGCGCAACAGCCGCCAGCATCTCTACGTCAACGGTGGCATCGAAACCGCTCTGGGACTGGGACTTTCGGCGCGGCAGACCAGGCCGCTGGCCGTTGTCGGCACGATCGGCTATCTGGCCTACCTGGCCGGCAACGTAGCGCGCAACCGATAGCGGCCAAGCAGCGTCAGATCCAGCAGCCGTTGCACCGTCGCTCGGCTGTGCGGCGAGTTCTGATAACGCATCAGCCGGCCGATATCGATCACCAGCGACATCGCCGCGTGCACAGCGAACCGCGCCTGCCCCGGCGTCCACTCCGGCCGGACAGACAAAACCAGCTCCACCCATGACTCCACGGTGGACCTCTGCAGGTTCTGCAGGATTTTCTGGTCCGCCTGCGCCATATTGAGCCGTTCGGTGTAGTACACGTAGTCCAGTTCCGGCTGGTCGAACGATCTCGTCACGTATGCGTCGATCACCGTAGTGAGCGCGTCGACGTGATCGGGCACGGTGTTCACGATCGTCGACAGCTCGGCCGACAACCGGTCGGCGGCCCGCCGGAACGCGGCCGCGAGGATGTCGCTCTTACCGGAGAAGTACTTGTAGATGCCCGATGCCGGCATGCCCACCGCCGTGGCGATGTCCTCCATGCTGGTGTCGCGATACCCCTTCATGTTGAACAACCGCATCGATTCGTTCAGCAGCGCTTCGTACTTGGGTGTTTCGACGACGGCACTGCCGGACGGCGTCCGATCCTCGACGGTGTCCTCGGCATCAGGCAACTCGGCGACCAGCACCGCGTGGGCGAGCTCGGCGAGCAATGCGCGGACCTGGATGGCCGGCAGCTTGGCACGGTGATCGACGATGCTGCCGATGACGGAAAGCACCGCCGTCGATAGTGTCCAGCGTTGCCGCGACGTCAGCTCCGGTCGAATCTGGCGTAGCGGCCGCTGAATCCGGCGGTGGACGGTGCGCATCTGCGCAATCAGCGTCGCCTGGTCATCGCCGCGCAGGTAACGGCCTTCCCAGCGGTAGAGTCCGCCCGACTCGCGGTTGGCCATCGCGGTGTCGACGAGTGCAGCCACCAGTCGGTGCAGCGTCTGTTCCGGATCGCCGGTCGCGGTGTCGTCGACGAACGCCGTGCACTCCACCAACTGCTGGCCCAGGCTGAGCACCGCGTCCCGGAACAGCTCGTACTTGCTCGAGTAGTGGCGGTACAGCGCGGTCGCAGAGATCCCGACGCGCGACGCGATCGCCTCCATGCTGACGCCGTAGTAGCCGAGCGCGCTGAACGCCTCCGCCGACGCCTGCGAGATCTGCGCCTTACGATCCTTTGGACGGCGCCGAACAGCGTCACCGCTGGTGAGCCGGGCGCGCGCCATGGCGAACACCATAACGGACCGCCGTCACACATAGCTGCCCACTTCGATTGAAAAATCGGAAGAAAGTGCTCGCGCCCGCAAGAATCGCCATTAACATAATGCCAGTGTTCGGCGCCTTGCACGGCTCTGATCTGAACGGGGGAACGATTGCACCATTACCACCACCGCGCCTTTTACGTCGGCGTCCTCAGCGTCGTGCTCGTTGTCGTCGGGCTCTTGGCGCTGAACTTTCCGGTCTTCATCGACGCCTACGACCAGTGGGGATGGCAGATCAAATGCGGTACCGGTTTCAGCTCGGACCTGACCCAGGCTGCTGAGGCCAACGGCGGTAACTACGTCGATCAATGCGGCACTGCACTGATGCTGCGCAGGATCTGGGCGATTCCAATGGTGGCCATAGGGTCGATCGTGCTGACAGGTGCGGTTCTCGTGGCGGCCACCGTCTGGGGCCGCGAATCGGTGTTCGGCGAAGACCGAGCCGCCTGACATACCATCGCCGGGTGAGTCAGCCCGATGGGCCCGCACTGCAACGGCGGCTCGGAACCTTCGATGCCGTAACGATCGGGCTGGGCTCGATGATCGGCGCCGGCATCTTCGTGGCCTTGGCTCCAGCGGCCGCTGCGGCAGGAACAGGCCTACTCATCGGCCTTGCGGTCGCCGCAGTCGTCGCGTATTGCAACGCAACGTCTTCGGCGCGACTGGCCGCGCTGTACCCCGAGTCCGGTGGCACCTATGTGTACGGCCGCGAACGGCTTGGCAAATTCTGGGGCTACACCGCGGGATGGAGCTTCGTCGTCGGCAAGACGGCGTCGTGCGCGGCGATGGCGCTGACTGTCGGCTACTACGTGTACCCGGACTGGGCGCACGCGATCGCGGTTGCGGCGGTGGTGGCGTTGACGGCGGTGAACTATGCGGGCATCCAGAAGTCCGCGCTGCTGACCCGCGTCATCGTGGCGCTCGTGTTGGCGGTGCTCGCGGCGGTGGTGGTCGTGATCCTGGGCTTCGGTGACGTCGACGGCTCCCGGCTGGCGTTGGGCGACGATGTATCCATCGGCGGAGTGCTGCAAGCCGCGGGCCTGCTGTTCTTCGCGTTCGCAGGCTACGCACGCATCGCCACTCTTGGTGAGGAAGTGCGCGATCCCGCACGCACCATTCCGCGTGCCATCCCCATCGCACTGGGCATCACGTTGGTCGTATACGCGGTGGTCGCGATCGCGGTGCTCAGCGAATTAGGCAGCGCCGCTTTGGGTTCAGCGACGGCGCCGCTTGCCGATGCGGTAAGGGCGGCCGGTTTTCCCGCCCTTGAACCTGTGGTTCGCGTAGGCGCCGCGGTAGCAGCGCTCGGTTCGCTGCTTGCGCTAATCCTCGGTGTCTCGCGCACCACGCTGGCAATGGCTCGCGACCGGCATCTGCCCCACGCGCTGGCCGCCGTGCATCCGCGGTTCAAGACACCGCACCGCGCCGAGGTCGTGGTCGGAGTCGTCGTCGCCGCGGTTGCCGCAGTGGTGGATGTCCGTGGCGCGATCGGCTTCTCGTCGTTCGCTGTGCTGCTGTACTACGCGATCGCCAATGCATCGGCATGGACGTTGGAGCCGGAAGGCCGGCGACATCAAGCGCTGCGCGGCAGGGTGATACCGGGGCTCGGCTTGGCAGGCTGCCTGCTGCTGGCGTTCTCGCTGCCGCTCAGCTCGGTACTGGTAGGCGCCGCCGTCGTGGCGGTCGGCGCCGCCGCGTTCTGGCTTCGTCGCAGTCGCTAGTCTTCGCATCCTCTTTGAAGCTGTAGTTATCGAGGAGAAGTGCGAGTAGACAGCACGATAACTACAGGCTCAACGCGTCCGCCGCCGCCTACGCCGTGCGCCGGTTGCGGTAGCCCTCGACCGCGGTAGGTAGCGTCGGGAAGATCCGGCCCTCACCGATCTTGTCGAGCAGGCCGGCGGCCTCGAGTTCGTCTCGCAGATCCTGTTTCACCCTGGCCATTCCGAAAATGATTCCGCGCCTTTCCAATTCGGACCGCAGCTGATCAAGGGCGTCTAGCGCGGTCAGATCGACCTCGACGTTGGCTTCGGCATTGAGCACGAACCATTCGACGGGTCCCGGGACCTCGTCGACTGCGGCGAGTGCGCGTTCGCGGAAGTTCTCGGCGTTGGCGAAGAACAACGGCGCGTCGTAGCGGTACACCAGTAGGCCAGGTTCCAATTCGGCGTCCGGATAGTCGTCGATGTCATGCATGCCTGCGACGCCGGGTACGAATCCCTGTATCGCGTCGTGTGGCCGTGCTACGCGCCGCAGCAGGTCGAGGATCGAAAGCACGATGGCAACAAGTACGCCGTAGAGCACACCGAACACCAGCACGGCCGCAGTGGTGGCCAGGGCGAGGATCAGCTCACTGCGCCGAAAGCGGGCCAGCCGCTTGAACTCTGGCACGTCCACCAGCCGAAGGGCTGCGTAGACCACCAACGCCCCCAGCGCCGCACTCGGAAACGCCGCCAGCACGCCGCGCCCGAACAGCATCACCACGAGCACGACCGCCAGCATGACGACCGAGTAGAGCTGCGTGCGGCTGCCGACCGCGTCGCCGAGTGCTGTGCGGCTTCCGCTTGAACTCACCGGAAAGCCGTGCATCAGACCAGCACCCATATTGCAGACACCCAGTGCGCGGAGTTCGGCGTTGGCGTCCACCTCGTATCCATTGCGAACCGCGAACGTCCTGGCGGTCAACACATTGTCGGAAAACGCGACGATCGCGACACCGGCAACCGGGATCACCATGGCCGCCAGGTCCGCCAACGGGATCGCGGTGAACCCCGGTGTCGGCAATCCGGCGGGTATGTCGCCCACCACCTTGATTCCGTTGCGGTCCAACGAAAGCAGGCTGACCGCAAGTGCAGCACCGAGGATCGCGATCAGCGGCCCCGGAATCCGCGGCGCCAACCACGCGAGCACAAGCAGGACTACGAGAACGAACGCGGCCAATATGATTGTCGGCCAGTGCATCCCATCCAGCCCAGAGATGAAGGACCGCAACTGATCGAGGAATTCCTCGCCCTCCACGTCGACTCCGCTGATTTTGCCGAGCTGGCTGGCGATCATGATGGCCGCCACGCCGGCCATGTAACCGATGAGCACCGGCCGGGAGAGCAGCTCCGCGAGGAAACCCAACCGGACCAAGCCTGCGACGAGGCAGATCACGCCGACCAGTAACGCCGCCGCCGCAGCTAGTGCGGCGAAACGGGCGGGGTCGCCTGCGGCCAATGGCGCCAGCGCCGTCGCGGTCATCAGCGCCGTCGTCGACTCCGGGCCGACGGACAGTTGCCGAGACGAGCCCAGCACCGCGTAGACGGCCAGCGGTGCCAGCGCCGCCCACAACCCGACCACCGGCGGCAGCCCGGCCACCGTCGCATACGCCATCACCTGCGGCACCATGTAGGCCGCCACCGTCACGCCGGCCATCACGTCGCCGCGTAACCACGACCGTTCATAGCCGCGGAAGTGCGCGAGGCCAGGCGCCCAGTCACGGATCAACATGCGCTCCTCGCGGTGATGGTGTGTAGTCGGACGGTGATCCCGCTGACATGGAAACACGTCGACTCACGCCCCGACCCGGACTTCGTCGTCGCGCCTGACGAGCGGTTGGGCTGGGGCCGAACCGTCGGCCTCGGCGCTCAGCATGTGGTGGCGATGTTCGGCGCCACCTTCTTGGTGCCGGTGCTCACCGGCTTCCCGCCTGCCACCACGCTGCTGTTCTCGGGCGTCGGAACGGTGTTGTTCCTGTTGATCACCGGCAACCGGCTGCCCAGCTATCTGGGGTCGAGCTTCTCGGTCATCGCACCGGTGACCGCGGCAGTGGCCTCGCACGGCGCCGGCAGCGCGCTGGGCGGCATCATCGCGGTCGGCCTGATGCTGATCGTCATCGGCGCGGTCGTGCACCTGGTCGGCACGCACTGGATCGACGTGACATTGCCGCCGGTGGTAACCGGGGCGATCGTCGCACTCATCGGTTTCAACCTGGCGCCGGCCGCCAAGACGAACTTCGAGAAGGGCCCACTCGTCGGCCTCGTCACGCTGGTGCTGCTGGTCGCGACGCTCGCGTTCTTCCGCGGCATCATCGGCCGGCTGGCGATCTTTCTTGCGGTCGTCGCGGGGTATGTGCTGGCGCTGATTCTCGGCGATGTCGACACCTCGGCGATCGCGGCGGCGCCGTGGGTCGGTCTGCCGGAGTTCCATACGCCGACGTTCACATTGGCGGTGCTGCCCATGTTCCTGCCGGCTGTCATCGCGCTGGTCGCCGAGAACATCGGGCACGTCAAGTCGGTGGGCCAGATGACCAATACGGACGTCGATCCGGTGATGGGTCGCGCACTGGCCGCCGACGGGGTGGCGACGACATTGGCCGGCTTCGGCGGCGGGTCGGCGACCACGACGTATGCCGAGAACATCGGGGTCATGGCGGCCACCCGTGTCTACTCGACAGCCGCATATTGGATTGCCGCGGCGGTGGCGATCGTGTTGTCGCTGTGCCCGAAGGTGGGCGCGGCAATCTCCGCGATTCCGCCTGGCGTGCTTGGCGGTGCGACGATCGTGCTGTACGGGCTGGTCGGCGTGCTCGGAGTGCGCATCTGGCTGACGAATCACGTCGACTTCGCCAAACCACTGAACCAGATGACCGCGGCCATCCCGCTGATCATCGGAATCGCTGACTTCACTTGGCAGGCAGGCGATTTGACGTTCACCGGCATCGCCCTCGGTTCGATCGCCGCGCTACTGGTGTATCACGGCATGCGGCTGCTCGGCTTCAGGAACAGGCGCTTCGTCGAAACGGCGAACAGTGCTTGAGGGCCGTACCTGACTGATTGTTCAAACCACTCGGCTGTTACGCTGGCAGCACCTGGCGTCGACTCCGAGGGGAATTAAACGAGGCCATGGCCGAACCCGCGCCAGCCACCGAGCAGAACGAGGCCCGCCGCGTCGAAATGCTGCGTGCCGCAGCGGAGCTGATATGTGAACGCGGATTCGGTGATACCCGGATCGCCGATGTCGCCAAACGCGCGGGGGTGAGTTCGGCGCTCGTCATCTACTACTTCGGGACCCGAGACCGGCTCCTGGTGGATGCCCTGCGCTACTCCGAGGAATCGTTCTACGATGCCGCCGAACGGATGCTCGCCGACGTCAAGTCTTTGCGGGAGCGGCTGTCGCGGTTGATCCAATGGACGTGCGTGCCGGAGGACTATGACGAGGGATCTGGCGCGTGGGGCTTGTGGTTTGACTTGTGGGCGCAGGCCTTTCGGCACGATGAGGTCAAGGCAGGCCGGGCAGAGCTTGACGCACGGTGGCGCAGGATCATCGTCAACGCCGTTCGATCCGGGCCGGAATCGGCCCAACTCCCCGCCAAGCTGAACATGGGGCTGTTCGCACTGGAGTTCGCGGCGCTGCTCGACGGGCTGTCGATCCAGGTCGCCCTCGAGGACCCGGAAGTCGACTCCGACATGGCATACGACATCGCAATGCGATTCGCGGAGCGGGCACTCGGACTCAGTCCGGCCAAAAGGCGTTCGAGCCGCAACGGCAAGCGGGACACGACGGGCTGAGCGCGCCCGGCCGCGCTACGGCGCACTCCGGCGCCGCTGATCCCGCGCCGGGACGCCGTTGACGCCCTCGACCGACTGCGCGTAAGCACCGACCGCATACGCCACGGCCGGCCCCATGACCGACAACGCCTTGCGGTCGATGTTGTCGATCGAGTCGCGGGGAGTGTGGTAGTTCGGGTCGAACGCGACGCCGGCCTGCCCACCCCAAAGCCGCGCCTGCACTTCGGTTTTCCGCTGTGACGATCCGGTGGTCAACCCGCCGATCGGGATGCCCGCGGTCAAGAACGGACTGGAGTCGGTGGTCTTGGCCAGTGGAATGTCAGCCGGGCGAATACCTGCCAGGTTGAGATATCCCGCCAGGGTGCGTTCGATCCCTGCCGACCCGGCCGGCACGGCGCGCACCGGGATGTCGGGATTGGGCTGGCCGGACTGATCACCGTCGTAGGTGAAGTAGCCGGGGTTGGGCGAAGCGAGCATGTCGAAGTTCAGGTAGAGCGCGATGTCGTCGAGTTGGTCACGCTCGAGCCCGCGCAGGTACTTCGTCGACCCGTCCAGAGCGTTCTCCTCGGCGCCCCAGAACGCGAACCGTACCGCATTGGTGACCTGCGGGGCGGACCCCAACGCTGCAGCGGTCTCCAACACCGCCGCCACCCCCGAGCCGTTGTCGTTGATACCGGGGCTTGAGCGCACGCTGTCGAGGTGGGCACCGACGAGAACGACGTTTTGACTATTGCCGGTTTTGCTCTGCGCCACCACATTTCGGGACTTCGCCATGACAGCCTTGCTGTCCAAGACGAGCCGCACAGGCGCATTGGTGCGGCGCAACGCCGCATCTGCGTCGTCGGCGATAACCCCGACGGGGACCGTGAGCTGCTCGTAGTAGCCCGGTGTGAACAATCCCGCAGGGCTGCCGTTGGTTCCTGGCGCGCTGACGACCAGCAACGCGACGGCGCCCTTGGCCACCGCCGTGTTCTGCTTGTCGACGACCGAACACCCAGTGTCGTCGACTACGGCGATCGCGCCCTTCACCGAAACCGAACCGTAGTCGGCCGCGGTGCAGCCGGACGCCTTCTGCGGTCGCAATGTGAGGGCGCTCAGCCCGGCGGGCGCTGTGGTGACCAGCAGCGAGGCCTGATCGACAGGGTAGGGCCGACCGGACGCCGTGAGCGTCGGGCGGCCGCCCTGCATGCGGTCGAGCCTATCGAACTCCGGCGTCTGGACGTCGAAACCCTTGTCGCGCAAGATCTGTGCGATGTAGTCGACGCTGGCGTCGTAACCGGAAGTGCCGTCCGATCGGTTGCCCTTGTTGGCATCGGCGATCTCCTGCAGCTTGCGCAGGTGCGTGTACATGCCGTCCACCGCCACCTTGCCCGCCAGTTCACCGGCGAACTCGGCCGGCTGCGGCGCAGGAGCCTCAGAAGACGAACACGACGCCAGCGCCGAGATGATGACGACCGCGGCGGCCCATTTCAGCATCATGACTCGAGCACGTGGCGGGTGCGGTCGTCACGGACCGGCACACCGTTGCGACCTCCTTGGTCAATCGCGTAGATGCCGACAATGTAGGCGACCCCGCCACCATTGATCTCCACCGCCGCGCGATCGACATGCTCCAACGTGTCGGACTCCTTGTGGTAGTTGGGATCGAACGGTTCGTCGGCCTTGCCGTCCCAGCGCTCGGCCTGCTCGGCAGACATTTTCGACTCGGCGCCGGAGAAGATGCCGCCGGCAGGGACACCGGCCTGGGTGAAACCGTCATAGTCCGATCGGCCGTCGAAACTGATGTCCTCAGGGGACTTTCCAGCTCCTTGCAGGTACGCAACAAGCGCGCGTTCGATTCCGGCCGAACCTTCGGGTATTCGCGGTACGCCATTGTTCTCATCCCGAGGCGCGGACTGGTCACCGTCGTAGGTGAAGTACCCAGGATTCGGCGAGCCGATCATGTCGAAGTTGAGGTAGAGCGCAATGTCCTTGAGCGCTTCGACATCAAGTGATTGCACGTAGTCGTTGGAGCCCAGCAACCCCAATTCCTCGGCGCCCCAGAAACCGAACCGCACCGCGTTGTTCACCTGCGGCGAACTGCCCAGTTGCAGGGCAGTTTCCAGCACCGCCGCCACGCCAGAACCGTTGTCATTGATGCCCGGCCCCTCAGCCACACTGTCCAGGTGAGCGCCGACCATCGCGACGTTGGACGTGGAGCCCGTCTTGGTCTGGGCGATGACATTTCGCGTGCGTTCGACCCGCACACCTGCGTGAAGCTTGATCGTGGTGTTGGCGGGATCGGCCCGTAGCCGCTCGCCGGATGCCTTGGTGATGCTGATGACCGGAATCTTCACATCGGTCTCCTCGCCAAGGGTTCCGCCCATCTCGTCGCCGTCCTCGTTGTTGGCGACGATCAAAGCGACCGCACCACGCTCGGCGGCTGCGGCTTGCTTGCCGCCGAACGGGCACTGGCCGCGGTCAACCAGAACGATGGCGCCCGTCACGGGAAGGCCGTCGTAGTCCGACGCAGTGCAGCCCGGGCTGTCTTCCACCCGAGCGGGAACCAGGGGCCCGGAAACGCCGCCGTCCGGGGTGCCGATCGTGAAATTGAGTGGTCTGGCGGCGATTTTCGACCCACCGACGGTGAGGACTGGCTCGTCGGCGTACGGAATGCGCACCTCGAACTCGGGCGTCTGCACCTCGAATCCCTTGTCCCGCAGTGCATTCACAACATAGTCGACGCTGGCGTCGTAGCCCTTGGTGCCGAGCGCGCGATTGCCGCCGTTGGCGTCGGCGATCTCCTGCAGCTTCGCCATGTGCGCCATCATCGCGTCGGCTTTCACCAGGTCCCGCAGCTTCGCCGCGAAGTCCGCTGCAGGCCCTGAAACGGCGGCGGACGTGGTGGACGGCGCCGTGGTGGGCTGTGGCCGCACTTCACGACCACAACCACTCAGTGCGAAGACGACAGCAGTGGCCAGCGCCACCATTTTCAACAACGTTGTGTGCCCCATCGCCCACTACGTTAGCGCCGACCGTCGCCGCTACGGGTCGCGTCGGCTCACCACGACGGCCGCCATGACAAACACCGCGGCCGCGATGCTCGCGAAGTACAGCGCCGCCCCGACCGGACCCCACCACATGGTGAACGTTTGCAACCACGGCACCTCGGTGAAAGTGGAGGCGTTCGCGAACGGGAACAAGGGCCCGATGCGGGCACCGATTCGGGGCGTGGCCCCCAGCAGCGGCTCTACCACGAACGGCAGCAGCACCAATATCGCGACCACCGCGGCGCTGTGCCGAACCAACGCGCCCAGCCCGACCGCAAGTACGGCGCCGAGCACCGCGTAAAGGCTGATGGCTCCTACCGTTCTCCACACCGAGGGGAGCGTCAAAGACAACTTCTCGCCCTGCTGGCCGGTGGCCATCGCCCGGACCAAGGCGATCGACCCAGCGGTCATGATCGCGGCCAGGATGCCCGAGAAGACCGCGCAGACAAGAGCTTTCGCGCCAAGGACGCGGACTCGACGAGGAGTCGCCATGAAGGTGGTGCGGATCAAGCCGGTGCGGTGTTCACTGGTGATCGTCAGCGCCGACAGCATCATCAGGACAGGAACCCCGAACGTCGCGACGCCGATGGCCGCGCGTTCGGGCGGTATCGCGCTGAAGGGCAGCGCCGTCAACGCCTGGATCGCGGCGAAGCCAAGGCTCACCACGACGACTGCCAGTGACGTCCACAGGGGTGAGCGGGTGGTTTGAAGCTTGATGCGCTCAGCCGTCACGGTCATGGACGTGCCCCTGTGGCGCGATAGTCGACGGCATCGTCGGTGAGGTTCATATAGGCCTCCTCAAGCGATGACTGCTGCGCCGACAGTTCGTGCAGGGTGATTCCGTGCCGCGCCGCGAGCTCTCCGATCTGCTCCATCGAGCCGCCGCGAACAAGCAAGAAGCTTCCGTCGCGGTGTGCCGAGAGCCGCTCGCCCGTCAATAGTTCGTGCAGCTGGTCGATCTGCGGTGTGCGGACCCGTATCGAATCGACGCCGGAACGGCTCAGGAAGTCAGCCATCGTCGTGGCAGCCATCAGCTTGCCCCGCCCGATCACCACCAGCCGGTCGGCGGTGTGGGCCATCTCGGCCAGTAGATGGCTTGAGACGAACACCGTGCGTCCCTCGCTGGCCAAGGTGCGCATCAATGTGCGGATCCAACGGATGCCCTCCGGGTCCAACCCGTTGACCGGCTCGTCGAACAGCAGCACCGGCGGGTCACCCAACAGGGCCGAGGCGATGCCCAGCCGTTGCGCCATGCCGAGCGAAAACGTCCCCGCCCGCTTGCCAGCCACGTCGGCGAGCCCGACCATGCTGAGCACCTCGTCCACCCGCTTCACCGGCAGCCGATTGGTCGCCGCGATCCACCGCAGGTGCGCCCGCGCCGACCGATTCGGGTGCACCTGCCGGGCATCGAGTAACGCGCCGACGGTGCGCAGCGGGTCTTTGAGGTCGTGGTACTTCTTGCCCGAGACGGTTGCCGTACCCGCGGTAGGCCGATCCAGCCCGACGATCATGCGCATGGTCGTCGACTTGCCCGCGCCGTTGGGACCGAGGAAGCCCGTCACAACGCCGGGCTCGACGGAACACGTGAGGTCGTCGACGGCGCGGGTCCGGCCGAACACCTTTGTCAGGCCAGCCAGCTCGATCATCGGCCCATGATTTCAGGTCGCTTGTGCGGCGACCAGGTCAGCGACGGCCCGCATGCCCGCGGCGTTGGGATGCAGCGGCGCGGTTCGCCCCGGCAGAGGCAAACCGTATTTCGTCGTCCAGGGCTGCGCCGACCAGGCGTGATGCTCGCGGCTCGCCTCCGCGGCCCGCACCAACCCGCATCCGGTGTCTGTGGCCGCATCAGCGGTGAGCCGCGCCAGCGTGTCGGCAATGTGGCGGCCGACGGCGAGGTCGGAGTCCGACAGCGGCGGCGCCGGCGTGCCCGGCGGCGGCAGCAATGTCAGATAGTCGACGAACAGCACCTTGGCCCGCGGTGAGCGCCGCCGCAGCGTGTGACCCACCTGTTTGAGCGATTCGGCCACGTCGACCAGCGCACGGTCACGGGCGGCGGGATCGAGCGGGCCCCGCAGCAGGCAACCCACCAGCGGCACAGAGCGAACTACGCGCGGCAGCCCCGCGGCGAAAAGGAATTGCACGTAGCCGACGTCGTTGCCGCCGATCGTCACCGTCACCAATTCCTCGGAGCCGTCCAACGCGTCGATCTGCGGCGGTGCGCCGTGTTGCGGGTCGGTGAGCACATTGGCGGTGGTGGCGCCGGAGTAGGTGACGTCGACGAGGTCGAGTCCGAGCTTCTCGGCGACCAGGTGCGGATAGTTGCGCGCCGAACGGGCCGCACGGAAGGGGGCACCTTCGGCCGCCGGCCGGATTCCCGGTCCCGCCGCCATCGAACTGCCCAGTGCGACATAGCGACTCATGGCGACGGGCTCGACGCCTGCGCCCAGAATCGCTTCGGGATACGGCCGGCCTGCCGGGCCAGGTATCCGGCGTTGACGGCGGCGGCCATCGCCGCGGCCATCGTGGGCGGGTCGGCCGCGCGAGTGACGGCACTGGCGAGCAGCACAGCGTCGCAACCCAATTCCATCGCCAGCGCCGCGTCGCTCGCCGTACCGATGCCTGCGTCGAGTATCACAGGAACCCCGGCCTGCTCGACGATCATCTCGATGTTGTGCGGGTTGGCGATCCCCAGTCCGGTGCCGATGGGTGAGCCGAGCGGCATCACCGCCGCGCACCCGGTGTCCTCCAGCCGACGGGCCAGCACCGGGTCGTCGTTCGTGTACGGCAGCACGACGAAGCCGTCGTCAACCAATCGTTCTGCGGCCCTGACTAATTCGACGGCGTCGGGCAGTAGGGTGCGTTCGTCGGCGATGACCTCCAGCTTGACCCAATCGGTGCCGAGCGCCTCTCGGGCCAGCTGTGCGGTCAGCACTGCTTCGGCGGCGCCGCGGCAGCCGGCGGTGTTGGGCAGCGGCGTGATGCCGATCCGGTGCAGCAGATCGAGCACGCCGGTACCACCCTCGGTGTCGACGCGACGCATTGCGACCGTGGTCAATTCGGTTCCCGACGCGATGAGCGCCTCTTCGAGGACGCTCAGGTTCGCCGCGCCGCCGGTGCCGAGAATCAGCCGTGAGCCGAAGCTGCGCCCGGCGATCGTCAATTTCGATTCCCGGGTCGTCCCCTGCGCTGCGCGCGTGGGCCCAACGCTCCTGCCCTCCGAAATCTTGTCGTCAGCCACCCTGCACCGCCGTCACCACTTCCACCCGTGCGCCATCGGCCAACGTGGTCTCCCACTCCGAACGCGGCAGCACCGACCAGTCGACCGCGACCGCAATGCCCTTCTGCGGAAAGCCGAGCCGGGACAGCAGCGCGGCGACGGTCGTCTGGTCGTCGACCTCGACGTCCTCGTCGTTGACTATGACCTTCATCGCGCACCTACTAAATCAGCCTCGGGCAGCGGCGCACCGTTGAGCTCCGCGACGATGGCCTCCGCTGTCCACGGCGCGAGCAGGAAGCCCGACCTGCCGTGCCCAGCGGCCACCAGCGTGCGCTCGTCGAGCCGCCCGACGATCGGCAGGTTGTCCGGCGTCATCGGACGCAGACCCGCGGCGCATTCGGCGAATTCGTACTCCCCGAGCGCAGGCACCACCGCGCACGCGTCGTCGAGCAGCTCGCGAACGCCAGTCACGGCCGGCGCGGTGTCGCGGCCGTGCTCGTACTGGGTGGCGCCGACGACGACGCCGTCGTGGCGCGGCACGAGGTACACCTGACGTCCGTGCACCCGGGCACGGATCACGCGCTGCGGCACCGGCATACAGCCGCGCCGCCAGCGCAGCCGCAACACCTCACCCTTGACGGGACGGATCGGCAGTCCTGGCCACAATGTCGGCGCGTCGATCCCGTTGGCGATCACGATGGCGTCCGCCTGCACCGCCGCCAATTCCATCACCGGCGGTGCCCATCGCACGCCGAGCCGTTCGCACTGCGCGGCCAGCGCCTCGACCACTGCCCGATTGTCAACGGCCAGTTCGGTTTCCGCGCGGAACCCGTGCCGAATGCCTTGTGCCAGCAGCGGTTCGATGTCGCGAGCCGCAGAGGTGGGCGTGACGGGGTGGCCCTGCGCAGCCAGCCACTCGCCGACGGTCTTCAGGTCGGCGGCGTCGGCGCGGTCGACGGCGACCACCAGCGATTCGCGCGCGGTGATGACGTCGTCGGGCAGACCGTCCATGAACTCGCCGTGCCACAGAGCCAGCGACGCCAGCCCTAACTGGAGCAGACGTTCCTCACCGGGCCAGCCTTCGCTGTGCGGGGCCAGCATGCCGCCCGCCACCCACGACGCGCCACGCTCGTCCGCGCTGCCTGCCCCCCTGTCGCTTCGCTCCTGCCCCCCGGGACGGTGCACTCGGACTGTCCATCCGTCCATCGCGGCCCGGCGTGCGACGGACAGCCCGATGACACCGCCGCCGATGACGGCCAGTGATCCGTGAGGCATGAAATCCTCCCTTCGCCGGCATGACCCGGATCAGGTGTGACGGTAAAGGCAGGCGTGCCCACTCTCAGTCCGCGGTCCCGGGACTCCCGTGTTCGCTGATTAACGGTAGTCGTTACCGTCGCCGTGTGCACAAACCTCGTGAACGGCTGATGTCCGCGTCACTGTATTTGTGCACCGACGCCCGTCGTGAGCGCGGTGACCTGGCGGAATTCGCCGACGCGGCCCTGGCCGGCGGGGTCGACATCATCCAGCTTCGCGACAAGGGCTCACCCGGCGAGCAACGCTTCGGTCCGCTGGAGGCACGCCAGGAACTGGAGGCGCTGGCCACCCTCGCCGACGCTGCGCGCCGCCACGATGCACTGCTGGCGGTCAATGACCGCGCCGACATCGCGCTGGCGGCCGGCGCCGACGTGCTTCATCTCGGGCAGGACGACCTACCGCTGGCCGTCGCGCGCGACATCATCGGCCCCGGGCCCGTGATCGGGCGGTCCACCCACGACCGCGCCCAGGTAACAGCAGCCGCGGAAGAGGCCGTCGACTATTTCTGCGTCGGCCCCTGCTGGCCGACCCCCACGAAACCGGGCCGCCCCGCCCCTGGCCTGGACCTCGTCCGTGCGACGGCCGAATTGGGGACGAACAAGCCATGGTTCGCGATCGGTGGCATCGATGAGCAGCGGCTGCCGGATGTGCTTGCGGCGGGCGCGCGGCGCATCGTCGTGGTGCGGGCGATCACCGCGGCCGACGATCCACAGGATGCCGCGCGACGGCTGAAGTCGACGCTCAGGTCCGTCGATTGACCAGCAGCGGGATGGAGGCCGCCACCGATCGCAGCTTCTCCCAGCTGGCCGCGAATCCTGGGTGCAGGGGCAACTCGGTCACCTCGTCCTCGGCGACCCAGCGCAACTCCGAACTCTCCCGGTTGGGCACGGTCTCCAGCAGTTCTGGCGCATCGGCGATGACGGTGGTGTAGCTCCAGTGAATGCCGTCGCTGCCCGAAATTTCGGCGGTGATCACGGTGGTGCGCACGGTCAGCAGCTCGGCGGTCAGACCGGCTTCTTCGTGGGCTTCGCGCACTGCGGCCTGCTCGGGGGTTTCGTGGCTGTCGCGCGCCCCGCCGGGCAGACCCCACGTGCCGCCCTGGTGGCTCCATGGCGCCCGGTGCTGCAGCAGCACAGCCGCCGAACCGTCGGGCCGCGGCGCGCGCAGAAGCAGACCGGCCGCGCCGTGCCTGCCCCAAAACGCCGCGCCGGTGTCGGACACCACCCACCCGTCACCGTCGCCACGCACGTGCACAGCTTAGGGAACACAGCCGAAACTCGTGCCCCTCGAATCCACACACGCCACCGCTGAAACTCTTAGAATTCTTTTATAGAGTTGCAAATGGTCGGGACGATAGCCGGAAAGCACCGATATAGATGAGGTCCGCTCACACGTGACTGTGGAGTTGGCGCACCCGTCGACCGAACCGCTGGCGTCGCGGTCGCCGACGACACCAGCGCACCCGCGCTGGTGGTTTCTCTGGACCACCCCTGGCCGCATCCTGACCATCGGGGTCGTCCTGTCCGCGCTCGTCGTCGCCAGTGCGTTTGCCACCTCGACGACGATCAACGACCGCCAGGCGGCGCTGACGACAGTCCTCAATCACACCGAGCCGTTGTCGTTCGCGGCAGGGCAGCTCTACACGACGCTGTCGGTGGCCGACGCCGCGGCGGCCACCGCGTTCATCGCCGGTACCGAGCCGCGCGATGTCCGGCAACGCTACGAGCAGGCCATCACCGATGCGTCCGTCGCCGTGACCCGCGCCTCGAGCGGGTTGACCGACGAGACGCTGGTGCAACTGCTCGGCCGGCTCAACGCCCAGCTGTCGGTCTACACCGGGCTGGTCGAGACGGCGCGCACCAACAACCGGGCCGGTAACCCGGTCGGCTCGTCGTATCTGTCCGAGGCGTCGTCGTTGATGCAGACGCAGATCCTGCCCGCAGCCCAAAGGCTCTACGAGGAGACCTCGGCGCGCGTTGACGCCGAAACGACCGCGTCGACGAGGATTCCCGGGCCCGTCATTCTCGTGGTGCTCGCGACGCTGTTGTTCGGCGCCTTCGCCAACCGCTGGCTGGCCCGCCGGACCCGTCGGCGCGTCAACATCGGTTTTGTCGCAGGCGGCATGGCCGTTCTGATCATGCTGATGTGGGTTGGCACCGCTTTGGTGATCTCGACGACGGACAGCCGCAGCGCGAAAGAGACGGCGGCGCAGTCGCTGAAGACCATCACCAATCTCGCGATCACCGCGCAGCAGGCTCGCGCCGACGAGACGCTGGCGTTGATCCGCCGCGGTGACGAAAACGTGCGAAAGCAGTCCTACTACCAGCGCATCGACATGATGCAGCAGCAGTTGTCGGGCTATCTCTCCCGCGACGACGCGATCGACAAGAGCGATCTGTCCGACGCCGAGGAGTTGTTGACGCGATGGCGGGCGGCCGACGACCGGATCAACGCCTATATCGCGGTTGGCAACTACCAGGCCGCGACGCAGGTGGCGCTGGGCACCAGCGAGGACGACTCCACGCCGGCCTTCGACAAACTCGACCAGGCGCTCAGCAAGGGCATCGAGGAGAGCCGCAGCCAGTTGCGCAACGACATCCTCAATGCTCGTCGCGTGTTGTCGGGAGCGACCGTCGGCGCCGCCGCGCTGTCGGTCATCGCCGCCGTGGCGGTGGCGTTGGGGTTGTGGCCGAGGCTGAGTGAGTACCGATGATGAGCGCTCGCGCGAAGAACAGACGACCGGTGATGTTGCGGAAGCTGGGGGTTGCGCTTGCCGCGGCAGCGGTGTTGACGGGTTGCGCGCAGGCGGCGTCGGTAATGCCGGTGCCGGGCGTGACGCTCGCGCCGCCGACACCGGCGGGCATGGAGGAGATGAAACCGCAGCCCGCGCGCGCTCCCGTCGAGTCGGAGGACGACTGCGACCGCACCGCGAGCCTGCGCCCGTTCACCAACAAAGCCGCAGCGGACGACGCGGTCGCCAACATCCGGGCGCGTGGCCGGCTGATCGTCGGGCTCGACATCGGCAGCAACCTGTTCAGCTTCCGCGACCCGATCACCGGCGAGATCACCGGTTTCGACGTCGACATCGCCGGCGAGATCGCCCGCGACATCTTCGGCTCACCTTCACAGGTCGAGTACCGGATCATGTCGTCGGCCGATCGCATTGCCGCGCTGCAGAACAACCAGGTCGACGTCGTCGTCAAGACCATGACCATCACCTGCGAGCGCAAGCAGCAAGTCAACTTCTCCACCGTCTACCTGAACGCCAATCAGCGGATCCTGGCGGCGCGGGACTCGACGATCTCGCAGCCGTCAGACCTGTCCGGTAAGCGGGTGTGCGTCGCGAAAGGCACGACGTCACTGCAGCGGATCCAGCAGATCACGCCGCCGCCGATCATCGTCGGGGTGGTGACCTGGGCCGACTGCCTGGTGGCGTTGCAGCAGCGTCAAGTAGACGCCGTCAGCACCGACGATTCCATCCTGGCCGGGTTGGTGGTACAGGATCCCTACCTCCACATCGTCGGGCCCAGCCTCAACGAGGAGCCCTACGGCATCGGAGTCAATCTGCAGAACACCGGGCTGGTGCGCTTCGTCAACGGCACGCTGGACCGCGTCCGCCGCGACGGCACCTGGAACACGCTGTACCGCAAGTGGTTAACGGTGCTCGGCCCCGCTCCGGCGCCTCCAGTCGCGAGGTATGTCGACTGATGGCAGAAGTGCAGCCCGAAGAATTCGACGAAGCCGGCCCCGGCACACAACCGGCTAGCTTCGACGATCTGGACATGGACTCGGTGGCCACCATGCGACCGATGGCCACGCAGGCGGTATTCCGACCACACTTCGACGACGATTCGGATTCCATCTCTGTCGGCACCGGCGATACCGAACCCCAGGACTACACGACGGTGACGCGTGCGTTGTCGCCGACGCGCCGACTGGGCGGCGGGCTGGTCGAGATTCCGCGGGTGCCCGCCAAGGACCCGGTCGAAGCGTTGATGACCAACCCTGTGGTGGCCGAGTCCAAGCGGTTCTGCTGGAACTGCGGACGGCCCGTCGGGCGCTCCACCCCCGATGGACGAGCGTTGTCGGAGGGCTGGTGCCCGCATTGCGGCAGCGCGTATTCGTTTCTGCCGCAACTGAGCCCGGGCGAGATCGTCAACGAGCAATATGCGATCAAGGGCTGCATCGCGCACGGCGGGCTGGGCTGGGTGTATCTGGCCTACGACAAGAACGTCAACGACCGGCCGGTCGTGCTCAAGGGTCTGGTGCATGCCGGGGACGCCGAGGCGCAGGCAATCGCGATGGCCGAGCGGCAGTTCCTTGCCGAGGTGACACACCCAGGGATCGTCAAGATCTACAACTTCGTCGAGCACGACGACAAGCACGGCAACCCGGTCGGCTACATCGTGATGGAGTACGTCGGCGGGACGTCGCTCAAGGAAGCCAAGGGTGAAAAGCTGCCGGTGGCCCAGGCCATCGGATACATGCTCGAGATCCTGCCCGCGCTCGGCTACCTGCATTCGATCGGGTTGGCATACAACGACCTCAAACCCGAGAACATCATGGTGACCGAGGAGCAGCTCAAGCTGATCGACCTCGGTGCGGTGTCGCGGATCAACTCGTTCGGATATCTCTACGGCACACCGGGTTTCCAGGCGCCGGAGATCGTGCGATCCGGACCCACGGTGGCCACCGACATATACACCGTCGGCCGGACACTCGCGGCCCTCACACTGGACCTGCGTACCCGCAAAGGCCGCTACGTCGACGGCTTACCGGAAGACGATCCGATACTGGCGCAATACGATTCGTTCGGCCGGCTGCTGAGGCGCGCCATCGACCCCGACGCGCGGCGGCGCTTCGGCAGCGCGGAGGAGATGTCGGGCCAGCTGCTCGGCGTTCTGCGCGAGGTGGTCGCGCAGGACACCGAGGTGCCGCGGCCCG